>NC_007626.1:1830000-2143714 GCF_000009985.1 Paramagnetospirillum magneticum AMB-1 | reverse complement strand
ATCCACCAGGGCGAGGTGGCGGGAAACGTCGGAATGGGTCTGGTAGATGGTCGCAATCAGATCATCCACCTGATTGCGTCGCTCGGCCGCCTGCAGGTGGATGGAGTCGATGGCGGACAAGGCGGTTGCGGCCTGCCTGTCCGCCATCACCAGCAGAATGCCGGTCAGCGCCAAAACCAAGAATGGCGCCACCGTAATGCGGGCGGCCAGGGATGTGCGGCGCAAAATCGCGATCAAGGGCTCGAACATCCCCGGCCCTCCTTACTTGTAGATGCCGACATAGGCGATGAGATCCTTGCCCGGCACCTTCTTCACGTAGGTGATCTTGGGCTGGATGGTGTTGGTCGCGGGGTTCTTCCAGCGATACTCGGTCCACCCCTCGCCCTTCAGGCCGGTGTTGAGGATGTCCTTGCCCAGTTCCTTGCCGTCCTCATCGATGAAGTTCAGGACGCTCTTGCCCTTGTTCTCGGGCTTGGGCGGATAGATCACCCAATTCCCCTGGGCATCGATGACGTTGACGTAGATCTCGCCGAACTTGAACTCACCCTCGGTGGTAAAGGCCTTGGCGGCCTCGTCGACGCCCTTGGCGGCGATGAAATCGGCGGCCTTGACAGCGATGGCCTTGACCTCGTCCTGGGTCGGCTTCTTCGCCTGGGCGAGAGCGGCACCGGCGGCCACGGCCGCCGCGATCACGGCAACGCTCAGAACTTTCAGAAATTTCATGTCATTATCCCCTGATTATTTAACATTACCCCGAGCCCAGGTTGAACATAATCGCCTCATATTGCAACGCAACAACTCCTTTGTATCGAATCGTTATAATTTGATTCTGACCTCGCCTCTCCCCCTCCCCTTGACCGGGGGAACTCGGACGGGCTAAAGGGTGCCTTTGATTCCCCTTCACTCAAGGACCAAGCATGGACAGGATCCGCATTGTCGGCGGGACGCCGCTCAAGGGCACCATCACCATCGGCGGCGCCAAGAACGCCGCCCTGGCGCTGATGCCCGCCTGCCTGCTGACCGAGGAAACCCTGGCGCTGTCCAACCTGCCCCATCTGGTGGATATCACCACCATGGCCAATTTGTTGGCCCAGCACGGGGTGACCATGGCGTTGAACGGTGACGCCGCCAATGGCGGACATACGGGCCGCGTCCTGGAGCTGACCGCCGCCCATATCGGCAACACCACGGCGCCTTATGATCTGGTGCGCAAGATGCGCGCTTCGGTGCTGGTGCTGGGGCCGCTGCTGGCCCGCTTCGGCGAGGCCCGGGTGTCGCTTCCCGGCGGCTGCGCCATCGGCACCCGCCCCGTCGACCTGCACCTGAAGGCGCTGGAGCAGATGGGCGCCAAGATCGAGCTGGACGGCGGCTACATCATCGCCTCCGTCCAAGGCCGCCTCAAGGGCGCCCACGTCATCTTCCCGCAGATCACCGTGGGCGGCACCGAGAACATCCTGATGGCCGCCACCCTGGCCGAGGGCGAGACGGTGATCGCCAACGCCGCGCGCGAGCCCGAGATCACCGATCTGGCCGAATGCCTGGTGGCCATGGGCGCCAAGATCGAGGGCATCGGCACCGGCACCCTGAAGGTCCAGGGCGTCGAGCGCCTGCACGGCGCCGAATACTCCGTGGTCCCCGACCGCATCGAGACCGGCACCTATGCGGTGGCCGCCGCCATCACCCGAGGCGATATCGAGCTGGTGGGCGCCCGCTTCGATCTGATGGAATCCGTCAACAAGGTGCTGACGGAATGCGGCGTCCACGTGGAGGAAACGCCGCGTGGCATGCGGGTGCGCGCCGATCAGGGCGAGATCACCGGCGTCGACATCATGACCGAGCCCTATCCCGGCTTTCCCACCGACATGCAGGCCCAGTTGATGGCCCTGATGTCCACGGCCAAGGGCGCCTCCATGATCACCGAGACCATCTTCGAGAACCGCTTCATGCATGTTCCCGAGATGACCCGCATGGGGGCGCGCATCAACGTCCACGGCTCGTCGGCCATCGTGCGCGGCGCTCCCAAGCTGTCGGGCGCCCAGGTGATGGCCACCGATCTGCGCGCCTCGGTCTCCCTGGTCCTGGCCGCCCTGGCCGCCGAGGGCGAGACCATCGTCAACCGCGTCTACCACCTGGACCGCGGCTACGAGCGGGTCGAGGAAAAGCTGGCCGCCTGCGGCGCGAAGATCGAACGCCTCAAGGACGGCGTGGCGGAGTAGCCCCCCTTACTTGTGCACCAGGGCCACCAGTTTGGCGATCCAGCCCAGCTTCCAGGCCAGGGCCAGCGCCGCCAGCACCACGCCGGCGAACACCGCCGAACGCCACGGCGGCTCCTTCTGGGCATAGGGGTCCTTCAGCGAGCGCTGGGCGCCCTCGGGCAGTTTGGCCAGGTGGGTCAGCGCCGTCCCGAAAGGAATGTTGATGCGGGCATGGGTGTTCACCGCCCAGCCATTGGCGTCCAGGATCGGCCCCAGGTGCCGCTGGTGCAGCTTGAACGAGGCGATGATCATGCTGGGTCCGGACACCGCCAGCAGCGCGCCGACCAGAGCCAGGGGGATCTGCCACCAGGGCAGGGCGAGAAAGCCGGTCACCACCGAGGCCAGCGCCGTGCCGATGGCGCCGATGGCCAGCCCCAGGGCGGCGAAGATGCCGGCGAACCGCCCGGCATCGAAGGGAGCGGCGGGCACCGCCGGAGCCGCGGCGGCGGCGGCGGGAGCCGGGGCCGGAGCCGGGGCGGGCTTGGCCCCCGGCAGCGGAATCTTGGGCGACACCGCGGCGGCGGCCACCTGCTCGTCGGCGGCCTTGGCGCGGGCGGCGGCGGCCTTCTCCACCATCTGGCCGATCATCTTGCCCACCTTCTTGTAGGGCGCCCAGAACGACTGGCGGATGCTGATGGGGTGGTCGATGATGTGGACGATGGTCGCATCCCAATCCACGCCCTTGCGGTCATAGAACACGCCGTTGCGGCCGACCATCAGTTGGTCGGAATCGCCATCGGTGACGGCGGCGGCGATATACATCTTCTCGCCGTCCTCGGCGGCGCCCCGGCGGCGGCATTCGCAATAGACCATGTAGATGCGGCTGAGCGTGGCGATCATGGCATGCTTGGCCGGATCCTCCACCCGCACGCACAGATCGCAGGAGCGCCCGTCCAGGAACAGGGTGCCGGCCTGGAACACCGCCCTGTGCTTGCGGGTGTAGAAGTCGCGGAAGGCGACGAAATTGTTGAGCAGAATGGCGAGGTCGCGGCAGCAGCGCAGCAGCTTGTCCACGGAATCGATGGCCTTGGCCTCGGCCTCCAGGGCCAGGTCCTGGGCGATCAGGCTTTCGATGGCCGCCTGGGCGTCCTGGGACAGGATGGCCTTGATCCGCTCGGTGCCAAGCCGCGCTACCGGCCCTTCGGGCATCTCCGCCGCCCAGGCGGCCCGCGCCGCGAAGCGCCGCTTGATGCCGTGCCAGTCCTCGGCCGACAGGGTGTCGCGCTCGCCCAGCAGCGGCACCACCACCTCGGCGCGGAAGCGGGCCATGGCCGCAGCCCAGGCGGGGTTGAGCCCAGCCCCCAGCGGCAGGTCGGAACCACCGCCCACCAGAGCCAGGGGAAAGGCGGCCAGTTCGTCCGACTGATCCGACAACAGATGCCCGGCCAGCCCGGCCCAATCCTCTTCCGAACGGTTGAGCGGCCCGGCGGCGCGGGAATCGAAAGCGGCCAGGGCACAGCGGGTGAACCAGTCGTCCAGCTTGGCCGACACCGCCGACACCGCCTCGGCCGCCTTGGCGGATTCGCCCGCCACCGGGTTGAGGTCGGGATCGGCTTCGGCCTTGGCCGCCCAGGCGGCATGGGCCTCGGCCGCCTGAAAGAAGGCCTTCACCTTGGCCTCGGACACGCCGGGCAGACCGCCGCGATCGGTCTCGCCGCCCAGGCAGGCGATAATGTCCTCGATCACCGAGCGAAGGGAGGGGTCCTCGACGATCTCGGCGGGCACAATGCCGTCGCCGTTGAAGTCATTGGCGGCGAATACCTCCTGCACCCCAGCCACCTCGGCCAGGGTGATGGTGTCGGCCCCGGCCTTGCCGCTCTTGGCCAGGATGCGCTTGGCCGCCGCCAGCACGGCGCGGCCCTCGGGCTTGGCATCGTCGATGGCGTCCAGCGGCAGGGCATCCTCGCGCTTGAGCAGCAGATCGGGGTGCTTCAGCAGATTGCCCGCCCACTCCACCATGGCGATGACCTCGCCGGCCCGAATCCGGCCGTCCTTGTCGGAATCGATGATGTCGAGGGTGCGCTGGTCCAGCTCGATGCCCCGCGTCGGGCAGGAAAGCGCCGCCCACAGTTTCTGGTCGAGCGACCCCAGGCTCATCAGCGCCCGGCCGCTGTCCAGCCGCACCTGATCGAAGCCCCCCGCCCGGAAGAACTTCCACTGCATCGGACCCTGGTTGCTATCGCCGTCGCCGCTCATGCCCGCCCCCCTGGAGTTGAACCGCTCCATCATGCCCGAAGCCGGAGCGGAGGCAAGCGTTACACTGTGTTACACCGGCCCGTCCGGCGGACATCGCCCTGTTACCCCAACATGTTCTAATACAACCATGAGCGGGGAAGAGTGACAGGAGACCATCATGAAGACCATCCTCAGAACCCTCGCGGCCCTTGCGGCCATCGCCTTCGTCGCCTCCTACGCCGCCCAGGCGGCCGACCAGCCCTCGCCTCAGACCTGGGGTCCCGGCTGGCGTCACGAGCAGATGCTCAAGGCCCAGAAGGACGGCACCTTTACCCCCGGCCAGGGGCCCGGCTATGGGCGTGGCATGTGGGGGGGCGGTCCCGGCTACGGCCGGGGAATGATGGCGGCGGCCGTCGGCCCGGACGGCAAGATCGACCCGGCCAAGCTGCCCGCCGACTGCCCGATGCGTCAGAGCCTGATTCAGGACCAGACCAAGTAAATTGCGCCAGCCCCGCCCCCGGCTTGACAGTCGGGGGCGGGGCTTTGATTCTAGGGGGATGTTCAAGCGCCTCGCCCCAGCCCTTCTCTCGGTCATGCTCGCCGCCCCCGCCTGGGCCAGGGACGAGCTGGCCATCGGCATCACCCAATTTCCGGCGACGCTGAACCCGTCCATCGAATCCATGCTGGCCAAGACCTATGTGCTGGCCTTTGCCCATCGCCCCATCACCGCCTATGACGCGTCGTGGCAGCTGACCTGCCTGCTGTGCGAGACGCTGCCCACCATCGAGAACGGCTTGGCCAAGGTGGAGACCCTGGCGGGCGGCAAGAGGGGCATCGCCGCCACCTACACGCTGCGGGCCGACGCCCGCTGGGCCGACGGCAAGCCAGTGACCAGCGACGACGTGGTGTTCAGTTGGGAGGTGGGGCGCCATCCCCAGTCGGGCGTGGCGGCGGCCGAGCTGTTCCGCCGCATCACCAGGGTCGAGGTCAAGGACGCCCGCACCTTCACCCTGCACGTGGACAAGCTGACCTTCGACTACAACGCCATCAACGATCTGCGGCTGCTGCCCGCCCATATCGAGGGGCCGCGCTTCAAAAGCGCCCCCGCCGAGTACCGCAACCGCACCGCCTACGACCAGGATTCCACCAATCCCGGCCTCTATAACGGCCCCTACCGCATCACTTCGGTGGTCCAGGGCAGCCACGTGGTGCTGGAGCCCAATGCCCATTGGGGCGGCGCCAAGCCCGCCTTCAGGCGCATTGTCGTCAAGGCCATCGAGAACACCGCCTCGCTGGAGGCCAACCTGCTGTCGGGCGGCATCGACATGATCGCCGGCGAGTTGGGCCTGCCGCTGGAGCAGTCCCTGGCCTTCGAGAAGCGCCACGGCGCCCGCTTTGCCGTCATCACCAAGCCCAGCCTGACCTACGAGCATCTGGATATCAACCTGGGCTCGCCCATCCTGGCCGTCCCCGAAATCCGCCGCGCCCTGCTGCTGGGCCTGGATCGCGAGACCATCTCGCGCCAATTGTTCGAGGGCCGCCAGATCGTCGCCGAATCCCTGGTGCCGCCGCTGGACTGGGTGTTCGCCGCCGATCTGCCCAAGGCGACCTTCGATCCGGCCCGCGCCGCCGTCCTGCTGGATCAGGCGGGGTGGAAACCGGGGCCCGGCGGCATCCGGGTCAACGCCAAGGGCGAGCGCCTGTCGCTGGAACTGGTCACCACCGCCGGCAACCGCTCACGCGAGCTGGTGGCGCAGGTGATGCAATCCCAGTGGAAGAAGATCGGCGTCGAGCTTCGTCTGAAGACCGAGCCGCCCCGCGTGCTGTTCGGTGACACGGTGACCCGGCGCAAATTCCCCCACATGGCGCTGTTCGCCTGGTATTCGGCCCCGGAAAGCGTGCCGCGCTCGATGCTCCATTCCAGCATGATCCCCAATGGAGCCAACAACTGGTCGGGACAGAATTACACCGGCTACGCCAGCCCGGCCATGGACAGGCTGATCGACGCGGTCGAGGTGGAGCCGGACAAGGACAAGCGCAGGCTTCTGTGGCGGGAGATTCAGGCGCTCTATGCCGCCGACCTGCCCGCCTTGCCACTGTTCTTCAGATCGGATTCCTTCATCCTGCCCAAAGGACTGAAGGGGCTGGAACCCACCGGCCACCAGGACCCCTCTCCCTATTGGGTGGAGAACTGGCGGTGGGAGTGACCGGAAGGCTGATCCAGTCGGTCCTCGTGCTGCTGGTCATGTCCTTCGTGGTCTACGGCCTGATGGGCCTGATGCCCGGCGACCCCATCGACCTGATGATCGCCGGCGATCCCCGCCTGACGCCCGAAGACGCCGTGCGGCTGAAAGTCCTTTACGGCCTGGACCGCCCCTGGACCGAGCGCTGGCTGCGCTGGCTGGGGCAAGTGCTCCAGGGCGAGCTGGGCTATTCCCGCCTCTATGCCCGTCCGGTTCTCGACGCCATGGCTCCGGCCCTGGGCAACAGCGCCCTGCTGATGCTGTCGGCCATGGCGCTGTCCCTGTCCCTGGCCATTCCGCTGGGCATTCTCGCCTCGCTGCGACCCGGCGGCCTGGTGGACCGGCTGGTCAACCTCGCGGCCTTCGCCTCGGTTTCCGTGCCGGTGTTCTGGCTGGGGCTGATGCTGATCGTGGTGTTCGCCGTGTCGCTGGGCTGGCTGCCGGCCGGCGGGGTGGAGAGCGTGGGCGACGGCGGCCCCACCGACCGGCTGCGCCATATGGTGCTGCCCGTCTCCGCCCTGGCCCTGGCCGGCATCGGACAGGCGACCCGGCACATGCGGGCGGCCATGATCGGCGAGGCGGGGGCCGATTACATCCGCACGGCGCGGGCCAAGGGCTGCGGTCCGGCCCGCATCGTGCTGCGGCACCAGTTGCGCAATGCCCTGCTGCCCATCACCACCATCATCGCCCTGGAATTCGGAGGCCTGTTCTCCGGCGCGCTGATCACCGAGACGGTGTTCGCCTGGCCGGGCATGGGCCGGCTGATCTATGAAGCGGTGATGGGCAACGACTTCAATCTGGCCCTGTCGGGCCTGCTGCTGGCCACGGCCATGACCCTGGCAGGCTCGATCCTGGCCGACATGGCCTATCAGCGCCTTGACCCCAGGATCGGCAAGCCATGAAGGCCGGGGCCGCCATCCTGTTGCTGTTGCTGGCCGCGATTCTGGCGGCGCCCTGGCTGCTGCCGGCTCCCGAAGCGCTGGATCTGGCCAGCCGCTTCGAGCCGCCCTCCCTGGTCCACCCGCTGGGCACAGACGATCTCGGCCGCGACATCGGCGCCCGGCTGGCCCAGGGCGGGCTGATCTCGCTGAGCGTCGCCGCCATCACCGCCCTGCTGGCGGCCTCGATCGGCACGGTGATCGGCCTGCTGGCCGGCTATCATGGCGGAAAGGCCGACGCCCTGCTGATGCGCCTCACCGACGGCGTGATGTCGCTGCCGCTGCTGCCGCTGCTGATCGTGCTGGCTGCCGCCGACCCAGCCAAGCTGGGCGTGCCGCCCGCCATGACGGAGTCGGAAGTCTTCGCCGTGCTGCGCCCCGCCGTGATCATCGCCTGCGTCGCCTGGACCGGGGTGGCGCGGCTGGTGCGGGCCGCCACGCTTTCGGTGCGCACCAGGGACTTCGTGCGCGCAGCCGAGGCCATGGGCGCCCGGCCCGGCCGGATCATGCTGCGCCACATCCTCCCCAATGTGGCCTCGCCCATGGTGGTGGCACCACCCTGTCGGTGGGCAACATCATCCTGATCGAAAGCGCCCTGTCCTTCCTGGGCCTCGGCATCCGCCCACCCCTGGCGTCATGGGGCAACATGCTGACCGGGGCCATGGACGTCGTCTGGAGCGCCCCACTGATGGCCTTCTGGCCGGGCGCCGCCATCTTCGCCACCGTGCTGGGCTTCAACCTGCTGGGCGATGGATTGCAGCGGGCCCTGGACCCCAAGGGGCAGACCGCCCTCAGTGGCTGAACAGCACCGGCACCGTCATGGAATCCAGCATGTGCCGGGTGGCGCCGCCCAGAACCATCTCGCGCAGGCGCGAGCGGCCATAGCCGCCCATGACCATCAGGTCCACATCCTCGTCGGCCAGCCGCGACAGCAGCATCTCGCCCACATTGAGGTCGTCCGAGGCCACGTGCTCGCACACGGCGTTGACCCCGTGGCGCGACAGGTGCAGACAGATGTCGGCGCCCGGAACGTCCCCGTGCCCGGCCATGCCGTGGCCGGGATTGATGGCGATGACATGCACGGTTTCCGCGCCGACCAGCAGGGGCATGGCGTCATGGATGGCGCGGGTGGCCTCGCGGCCGCCATTCCAGGCCACCATCACCCGCCGCCCCAGGGTGGGGAAGCGCCCGGCGAAGGGCACCACCAGCACCGGGCGGCCTACCGACATGATCAACTCGTCGGCCAGACGGGGTGAGGAAGACTCGGCCTGGGCCTGCCCGATCACCGCCAGATCGGCATAGCGGGCGTGCAGCGCCACGGTTTCCGACAGCGGGCCGGTGACGTCGCGCCATTCCCGGGTCACCCCAGGGGGAACGTCGAAGGACTCGACCATGGCCATGACCCGCGACGCGGCCTCGGCATCGCCGGCGGCCCGGAACTGGTCGAGATCGCCCCCGAACTGGGCGGTCACATGGGAGGGCAGCAATGTCTGGTCGCGCACATTGAGCGCGATGAGATGAGCCTGAAAGCGGGCGGCAAGGCCGGCCGCCAGTTCCAGCCGCACCCGGGCGCGCGGATGATCGTCAACCTGGACCAGGATATCCTTGTACGTCACGGCGCGCCCCCCTCGATGCCTTACACGACAGCACATTGTATGCCCGTGGGGGTGGATTCAAGCCCCCCCATAGACCGAAGGTCAGACCGGCGGAATTTGCGTTAATATGACGTCGCCTCGCAGGACTGACGATGAAGCTTCAGCACCTTGCACAGCTTCACCGCCTCGGCCCGGTTTTTCAGGGGACCGGCGACGATGCGCCAGCGGGTTCCGCGCTCGCCTGGTCAACCTTGGGGAAGGTGGCGTTGACCGCGCCCAGCTCCTCGGGGAATTTGGCCTTGATCTTTTCCCAGGTCTCGCGGGCGGCCTCCTCGGTCTTGGCGCTGCCCAGGCCGACGCCGGGCGTGCCGCCGCCGGACGACGACTTGGCCCCGTTGCCATTGGCGGAGCCCTGGCGCAGGCCGGACGCGGTGCCCGAAACCGGTTGCTTGGCCAGTTGGCTGTCCAAGACTTTTTCGACGGCGGCCTTCTCGCGCTTGGCCTCCTCGGTGGAGATCAGATTGGCGGCGCGCAGCCGCTCGACCCGGCCGACGGCGGTGGCCGCCTCCATCATATCCTTGGGCGGCAGCACCGGCATGTCGACCTTGCGCGGCTCGGCCGGCAGCAAGGCGTCGAGGATGGCGGTGCGCTCGGCCCCGTGCTCGGCCGGCGACAAAGCGCGGCTTTCCAGGGAAACAGCCAGGGCGCGCAGGCGGTCCACCACCTGTTCCTCGGTTGGGCCGGGGCGTTCCAGCCCCTGGGCCGGGGGCAGCGACGACGAATAGGGCAGCAATGCGCCAAGATTGGTGTTGCGGCGCCGGGAATGCTCCTCCGGGGTGATCAGCCCCTCGTCCAACAGGCGGCGCAAGGCACGGAAACGGGTGGCGACGTTGGTCTCGGCCTGAGTGGCGCCCCGCGTCGCCATCATGGAGGCCGGGATCGCCTGCCCCGGCTCGCCCAGCGGTTCGGCCGCGATGGAGCCCCGCGCGGCACCTTGAGGCGCCAGTGTGCTCCAATTGCTGCGGCGTCATCTCCGTCCCCCGCCCGGAGCGCAACGCCGAACCGACGACGGAACGGCCCAGCATCTTGTCCACCACCAGCAGGTTGGCCTGGGCCACGTCCACCAGCGAACGGACCTGCGGCCCGCCCTGGGACGGCACGGTGAGCATCACCTGGGGGCGGTTGGCCAGAATCACCTCGTAATACTGATGGGCGAGATCGTAGCGGCCGGTGGCCTGATAGACCATGCCGGCGGTGTAAAGGGCATAGGGGTCCTTGGGATTGCGGCGCAGCGCCCCGATAGCCAGCCTTTCGGCGGTGCTGTACTCGCCCCGGGTCAGGGCGCTCATGGCCAGTTCGCTGGTATCGTCGTCGAGCAGGGGGGACTTCATCACCGCATCGGTGAAGCCGCGGGGGTCGTTGAGAAAACCGCACCCCACCAGTGCCGCCGCCAGCGACACGGCCAGGATGCTCCGGCTCAACCCTTTCCTGCTCATCGACGTCGCCCCCAAAGATGGCACGCTTGCCCGCCCCTCCCGGACTCTCATATCGGGACGGACAGGACAAGGCTTTTTCAGCCTGTCACGCATAATGCGTCAATGAAGGTTCACACTTTGCTAATGGCCGAACGCCCCAGGACTGGTATAGTTCGGCGATCGACCGAGGGACCTTCATGGACGGCCGAGAAATCGAGTTGAAGCTGGCGCTGGCCCCCGAGGACTTGGCCCGCATCGCCCAGCGCCCCTGCCTGAGTGCCGGACGGCTGGCCGAGCCGACGTCCAAGCGCCTGTCCTCGATCTATTTCGATACACCCGACTTCATCCTGGCGGCCCAGGGCATCGCCGTCCGGGTGCGGCGAACCGGCTCCGGCTTCGTGCAGACGGTGAAGACTGCCGGAACCTCGGTGTCCGGCCTGTTCGATCGCGACGAGTGGGAAGTGCCGGTACCGTCTTCCGAGCTGAACGCGGAACAATTGCGCCTGACCGGCCTTGCCGCCTTTGCCGACGGGGAACTGGCCGACCGCCTGTCGCCGGTTTTCGCCACCGAGGTGGAGCGCAGCCTGTTCCGCCTGGGCGGCGACGGCTGGGAGGCCGAGGTGGCGCTGGACCGGGGCGCGGTCATCGCCGGCGACCGGCGCGAAGAGATTTCCGAGGTGGAATTGGAGCTGGTCAGCGGCACCCCTGCCCACCTGTTCCAACTGGCCGCCGGCATCCTGGAAGAAGCGGCGGCGCGGCCCATGTGCCTGTCCAAATCGGAACGGGGATACAATCTGGCGGCCGGCAAGACCGCGCCGGTGGTCAAGGCCAAGTCCCCCTCCCTCTCCACCGCCATGACGGTGGAAGACTCCTTCCGGGCCATCGCGCGCGCCTGCCTCGAGCATCTGATGCTCAACGAGCGCTGCCTGCTGGCCACCGAAGCGGGCGAGGCCATTCATCAGATGCGGGTCGCCATGCGCCGCCTGCGCTCGGCCATCAAGGTCTTCAAGACCGTTACCGCCGGTGCGGACCTGGCGCGGGTCAAGGACGACCTGCGCTGGCTGCTGGGCCATCTGGGCCCGGCCCGCGATGCCGAGGTCTTCCTGTCGGAAATCGTCGCTCCGGTCATGGCCGCCCATCCCGACGATGCCGGACTAGCCGCCCTGCACGCCCATTGGCGCAAGGACCGCGAGGCCAAGCTGGCCGCCGCCATCGCAGCAGTGAAATCCCGGCGCTACGCGGCCATGATCCTCAACCTGGGGCGCTGGGTTGAAACCGGCGACTGGCAGGCCCCGACCCATGGCGGGCCACGCCGCCGGCTGGCCGAGCCCATCGCCGCCTTCGCCGCCCGTCGTGTCAGCAAGGCCGTCCGAAACCTGCTGAGGGAAGGCGGCGAATCCCTGTCACGGCTTTCGCCCGAACAGCGGCACGCGGTGCGCATCCGCGGCAAGCAGGTGCGCTATGCCGGCGAGTTCTTCGCCTCGCTGGTGCCGCGCAAGACCACCAAGGTCTTCCTGGCCGAGTTGTCGGAATTACAAGATGTCCTGGGCCAACTCAACGATATCGCCGTGGCGGGACCCAAGCTGTCGGGGCGCGGCGCCGAAACGGGCTCGTCCCGCGCTGCCGGACTGGTCGCCGGCTGGCATCAGAGCCGCCGCTCGGCCCTGCTGGGGGCGGCGGACAAGTGCTGGAAGCGCTGGCGCGCCATGCCGGTGCCCTGGGAGGAGAAATAGGCTCCGGCCCTACCGGAAGACCCGATCCAGCAGCGGCGAAATATCCCCGGCGGGAACCGGCCGGCTGAACAGGTAGCCCTGGGCGATGTCGCAGTTGATGGCGGCGAGATGGGCCATCTGCTCCGCCGTTTCGACCCCTTCGGCAATGACTTCGAGGCCCAGCCCCGAAGCCATGGCCACGATGGTCTCCACCAGCACCTTGCGTTCCTGGCGCTCCAGCATGCCGATCATGAAGGAACGGTCGATCTTCAAGGTATCAAAGGGAAAACGCTCGAGATAGCTGAGCGACGAATAGCCTGTGCCGAAATCGTCGATGGACAGTTTGACGCCCATATCGGTCAAGGTCCGCAGCAGAGTGTCCACGTCGCCGCGCTCGGTCAGCAGCAATCCCTCGGTGATCTCAAGCTCCAGATTGGCCGGCGACAGGCCCGACCCGGCCAGGGCGGCCCGTACGTCCCCGAGAAAGCCCGCGTCCTGGAACTGGCGGGGCGAGACGTTGATGCACAGCCGGAGATCGGCATGTCCGTCCTCTACCCAGCGGCGGGCATCGCGGCAGGCGGTTTCCAGCACCATGCGTCCGATGGCGACGATCACGCCGCAGGTCTCCGCCTGGGGGATGAAGCGATCCGGAGGGACGTTGCCCAGTTCGGGATTGCTCCAGCGCAAAAGCGCCTCGACACCGACGGCCCGGCCGGTGGCCACCGCCACCAGCGGCTGGTAGACCAGATGGAATTGGTCGGTGCCCACGGCGCGGCGCAACTCGCCCTCCATGCGCAGCCGGGCCTCGGCCTCCTCGTTCATACGGCTGGTAAAGAAGCAGAAGCGGTTCCGCCCGGCCAGCTTGGCCTGATACATGGCGATATCGGCGTTGCGCAACAGCGTCTGCTGGGTCCGGCCGTCCTCGGGATAAAGAGCCAGCCCGATGCTGGCGGTGGAGATCAGGTCGCGCCGGCTGATGGTGAAGGGCTGGGAGAAGCGATCGACGATCGCCGCCGCCACTTCGCCGGCGGCGGCGCCATCCTCCATATCTCCCATGATCACCAGGAACTCATCGCCGCCGAATCGGGCGACGACGCCCCCGTCCCCGGCGGCCTGACGCAGGCGTTCGGCGGCCAGGACCAGCAATTCGTCGCCGTATTCGTGCCCCAGGGAATCGTTGATGGCCTTGAATCCATCCAGATCAACGAACAGCAGGCCCACCTTGCGTCCATGGTCGCGGGCCATATCGATCTCACGCGCCAGACGGTCCAGGGCATGAACCCGGTTGGGCAGGTCGGTCAGGCCATCGAACAGGGCCTGATGCTGAAGCCTGCGTTCCTGATCCTTGCGCAAGGTGACGTCTTCGATCTGCAGTAGATAATGGGTCCCCTCTTCCCCCGGCGTCGCCACCTTGGAGCCGTGGACCTGCTGCCACTGCCAGGTGCCATCCTGCCGATTGACCTGAAGCTCGCCCTGCAGTTCCCCCTGGCCGAGCAATGTCCGCCAGAAATCGCCCAGCATCGCGCCCGCCTTGCCGGGATAAAGCGCCGACAGGGGCTTTCCCACCACGGCGGAGGAGGAGTGGCCGGTCAGGGAGGCGTGGGCGGAATTGACGTACTGAACCATGCCATCGCCGCCAACCACCGCCACCGCCACCGGGCTTTGCTCCACCGCCTGGGACAGCAGGCGGACGCTGGCCTCGGCCTTCTTGCTTTGCGTCAGGTCGCGGATGGAGGTGACGCGGACGGAATCGCCGCCCATCCGGCTGTGCTTGGAATGGATCTCCATGGGGAAGACCGAGCCATCCTTGCGGATGCCCCTGACCTCGTAGGGCGCCTCGTATTGCTGGGCGACCATGCTCTTGGCCAGCGAGATGTCGCGGGGATCAATGACGTCCCAGGCCCACATGGTCAGCAATTCATCGCGGGAATAGGCGAACAAGGTCTCGAACGCCTTGTTCATGTCGATGATCTTGCCCTGGAAGTGAATGCAGATGGCCTCGGTCGCCACGTCGGACAGGCGGCGGAAGCGGTCCTCGCTGTCGCCCAGGGTCTTGCGGGTCTGCCAGATCTCAGTAATGTCGCGGATGGCGCCGTTGATGCCGGTGATCCGGCCCTCCCCGTCCATCAGGGCGCAGGCGTAGATGGCCGCCCAAATGGAAATGCCGTCCTTGCGGCGCATTTCGACCTCGGAGCGGACGGCACGGCCGCCCGCGTCGCGAATCCGCCTGACGGTTCCGACACGGTCCTCGGGCTTGGCGTAAAGGGCCGCCGCCTCCATGCCGACCAGTTCCTCGGCCGAGTATCCGAACACCGTGGCCGCGTTGGGAGAAACCCATATGAAGCGGCCGGCGGCATCGACGCTGTAAAGGACATCGGGAAGATCACGCAGCAACGCGGCGTGCAATCCGGCCGGAATCCGCTCGCCGGCGGCTTCAGCGGCGTGCAATCCGGCCGGAATCCGCTCGCCGGCGGCTTCAGGTGCCTGTGACATTCGGCCTCCCGGTCATCGCGGCGTTGTTTCGCGCGCTGGATTCGGCGTCGGACCAAAGGAGCGCCGGTTGAACGATACTCTACAATAGAAGATGCAAGTCCCAAACACCTTTAGGACGTCATTCGTCGAGCTGCTTTCCGTCCATGTCCCGGTCTTTGCGTTCCGCCTCCTTGCGGGCCGCCTCCTTTTCCTGCCGGGTCCGACCGAAGCGCACCCGGTTGTTGCGGGCGGTCTCCTCGGCCTCGGCCTTGGCGCGGGCCTTGCGGACCTTATTGAGATTGACGATATCGGCCACGATCACCTCCCCACGAGCCACGGTTCCCCACCTTAAAGAGTCAGGTGCGGAGGTGTCGATTCACATGGATGAAAGAAAGAGGCTTGCGCACCCCGAATTCGGCTGCTATATCACCGGCCCTCGCGCGGGTGTAGCTCAGTTGGTCAGAGCGCCGGCCTGTCACGCCGGAGGTCGCGGGTTCGAGCCCCGTCACTCGCGCCATTCCTCTCCTTGAGGAATAGCATCGCAAACGCCGGTCCCCTGGGACCGGCGTTTTGCGTTTCATCGGGACCGTCGCCGCCCTGCTCAAATATTCACCAGTAAAGATTTTAGCTTATTAATTAAGCACACCCTGGTGGCCGCGCAATCGCCTCCGGGCGCAACGCCCACTTAATGTGCAGATGCCTCCATCGGCAGCGCGGATATTAAGCACAGCTCTGGCGCCTATTTTTTCCGCACACGACAATGCATTGTTTTTTCAAGATATTGCCCAAAGCGGGCACTTGGCATGCATCTTGAAGCCGCGCCGCCATCCCGCGGCGGCGGCAGCATTTTTGGGCAGAGGAATCCAATGGAGACCACGAAGACAGGCGCAGATGTATTGTTCATCCTCTTGGGGGCGGTGATGGTTCTGGCCATGCACTCCGGCTTTGCCTTCCTCGAGGTGGGAACCGTCAGGAAAAAGAATCAGGTCAACGCCCTGGTCAAGATCCTGTCGGATTTCGCGGTCTCGACCATCGTCTATTTCTTCGTGGGCTATTCCGTGGCCTACGGCACCACCTTCCTGGTGGGCGCCGACGTGCTGATCGGCAAGACCGGCAGCGCCTTCGCCGCCTCGGGCTATGACCTGGTCAAGTTCTTCTTCCTGGCCACCTTCGCCGCCGCCATTCCCGCCATCGTGTCGGGCGGCATCGCCGAGCGTGCCAAGTTCACCACCCAGCTGATGGCCACCGCCGTGCTGGTGGGGCTGGTCTATCCCCTGTTCGAGGGCATGGTGTGGGGCACCCGCTTCGGCTTTCAGGACCTGATGAAGGGCTGGTTCGGCTTCGCCTTCCATGACTTCGCCGGTTCGGTGGTGGTGCATGCGGTGGGCGGCTGGATCGGTCTGGCCGCCGTGCTGATGCTGGGCGTGCGCCTGGGCCGTTACCGCAAGGACGGACGGCTGGTGGCCTTCCCCCCCTCCAACATCCCCTTCCTGGCGCTGGGCGCCTGGGTTCTGTCGGTGGGCTGGTTCGGCTTCAACGTCATGAGCGCCCAGGTGATCGCCGACATTTCCGGGCTGGTGGCCATCAACTCGCTGATGGCCATGGTGGGCGGCATCGTCACCAGCCTGCTGGTGGGCCGCAACGACCCCGGCTTCATCCACAACGGCGCCCTGGCCGGTCTGGTGGCGGTCTGCGCCGGGTCCGACGTCATGCATCCCGTGGGCGCCCTGGTCACTGGCGGCATCGCCGGCGCCATGTTCGTCTGGCTGTTCAACCTGTGCCAAGCCAAATTCAAGATCGACGACGTTCTGGGTGTCTGGGCGCTGCACGGCATGTGCGGCTTCCTGGGCGGCATCGCCTGCGGCGTGTTCGGTCAGGAAGCCCTGGGCGGCCTAGGCGGCGTCAGCCTGGGCGCCCAGGTCACCGGGACGGTCATGGGCGCCGCCTTTGGCCTGGCCGGTGGCCTGGCGGTCTATGGCGGCCTCAAGGCCACCCTGGGCATCCGCCTCAGCGATGAGGAGGAATTCGCCGGTGCCGACCTGTCCATCCACCAGATCGGCGCCTATCCCGAAGACGCCACCACCATGCACGACGACGGCCTGGCCATGTCGGTGCACTCGGCCAACAAGCGCAAGGCCGGCTGAAAGCAACGCCCCTGAACCTTCAAGGGCCGCCCGGATCGGGCGGCCCTTTTTCTATTCCGTCACCACGCAGGAGGCGGGGAAGGTCAGCATCACCTTGGTCCCCTCACCCACCCGGCTTTCCAGGGTCAGGCTGCCGCCGTGCAGCTCCATGAAGCCCTTGGCCAGGGGTAGGCCGAGTCCGGTGCCTTCGTGCTTGGGGCTGATGGCGTTCTCCGCCTGGCCGAAGGGCTGCAGCACCATGGCGATGTCCTCGGCGGCGATGCCGACGCCGTCGTCTTCCACCTCGACGGTGACGCAGCCGTCCACCAGATTGGCGGCGACGCGGATATTGCCGGATTCCGGCGTGAACTTGGCTGCGTTGGAGAGCAGGTTCAGGACGATCTGCTTCATCAGCCTTTCGTCAGCGCGAATCAGCGGCAGGCCGTCCTGGGGGCTGAAGGTCAGGGATTGGCGCTTGTTGGACACCACATGGCTGACCAGGCGCATGGCGGCCCGCACCGCCTCGGCCACGTCCACCACGCTTTCGCGCAGGATGACCTTGCCCACCTCGACGCGGGACACGTCGAGAATATCGCTGATCACCCGCAGCAGGTGATGGGCCGATTCCGAGATGTTGTCGAGAAAGCCGCCATAACGGTCCATGTCGGCCTTGCCCATGATGGAATTGGCCAATTCGGAAAAGCCGATGATGGCATTGAGCGGCGTGCGCAGTTCGTGGCTCATATTGGCCAGGAAAATGGTCTTGGCCCGAGATGCTGCCTCGGCCGCCTCGCGGGCCGCCTGGGCCTGCTCCTCCGCCTGGGCGCGGCGGCTGATCTCCTTCTGGAGCCAGCGGGTCCGCTCTTCCACCGCCTGCTGTAATTCGTCATGAGCGCGGCGGAGATAGTCCTCGGCCTGCTTGCGCGCCGTGACGTCGCGGGCAATGCCGGCCAGCCCCACCACCTCGTCGCCCTGGCGGATAGGCACCTTGGTCACCGAATACCAAAGCGCGTTTCCGTCCTGGTCCGTCACTGATTCCAACCGATCCAGCTGGCCGACGCCCTGGTCCAGAATGGCACGCTCCTCGGCCTCCACGGTCCGGGCGTGATCGGATTCCAAAAGTTCAGACAGGCGCTGCCCCACCAGATCGCTGGGATCTGCCAGCCCAGTCAGCCGGGCCTGGGGTTGGTTGACCCGCGAGAACTTGAGCTGCAGATCCTTGATGAACACCGCATCGGGAATGTTGTTCATCAGCGCCAGCATCAGTGTGCGCTCTTGCTGGAGAGTACGGTCCAGACGCCAGCGATCGGCGGCCGTCCGCACCACGACCCGAAGCTCCAGCGGATTCCAGGGCTTGGAGAGATAGGCGTGGATCTGACCGAGATTGACGGCGCTGACCAGCGCATCCAGGTCGGAATAGCCGGTAACCAGCACGCGGGTAGCGTCGGACAGCACGCGGGCCTGGCCCAGGAATTCCGCGCCGCTCATGCCCGGCATGCGCTGATCCGAGAGGATCACCGCCATCTCGTGCTCCTTGAGGAGCTCCAGCGCCGAGGGACCGTCATTGGCGGTCCACACCTGGAACTCGTCCTCCAGCAGGTCGGTGATGGCGATCAGAATCTGTGGCTCGTCATCGACGACCAGTACATTTTCCTTCGGCCCGGTCCGGGAAGCGCTCATGAGTTTCAAGTCCCTACCAGGTTGATGGGGATCAGGATCCGGATTTCGGTTCCCTGGCCCGGATGGCTCGACACCTCGATACGACCGTCATGGCTCTTGATGATGCCATAGGAAATGGATAATCCCAGCCCCGTCCCCTGCCCTACCGGCTTGGTGGTGAAGAAGGGGTCGAAAATGCGTTCCTGGATTTCCGGCGGGATGCCGCTGCCGGTGTCGGACACCGCGATGGCGAACATGCCGTCCTGGCGGAAGGTGCGCACCGTGATGACACCCTTGCCCTCGATGGCGTCGACGGCATTGGCCACCACGTTCATGATCACCTGATTGAGCTGACCGGCATAGCAGGCCAGCATGTTGTCCTCGGCAAAGTTGCGCCGGACCTCGATGCGATCGCTCATCTTGTGGCGCAGGAACAGGAGGACGGACTCCACCGCCTCCTTGATGTCGACGGTCTTGAACTCGCCCTCGTCCAGGCGCGAGAAGGTCCGGAGCTTGACCACCAGCTCGCGCACCCGCTCGAGCCCCTGGCCGGTATCGGCGATGCGCTTCCTGGCCTTGTCCAGCTTGACCAGGTGGTCCTCCGACAGGCAGGGCGCCGCCTCGGTCATCACCGCCGCCAGCCAGTTCTCGATGGAAAAGACGTTGGACAGCGCGAAGGACAGGGGATTGTTGATCTCGTGGGCGATACCGGCCACCAACTGCCCCAGCGACGCCATCTTTTCCGACTGGATCAGATGCACCTGGGTCTCGCGCAGCTTGGCGTTGGCCTCCTCCAGCTCGCGATTGGCGCGGGCCAGGCCCTCGGCCAAGGCGGCGCGGGCCTCGGCAGCCTCCTTTTCCGCCTTGGCGCGCAGAGTCTCCATCTCGCGCAGTCGGATTTCCTCGACGATGCGCTGGTTCTGCTCCAGCAGGAACTTGCGGCGCAGCAGGGCGCGCAGGCGGGCGCGCAGCAGGCTCATCTCGGTGGACTTGCCCACGAAGTCGTCGGCCCCGGCCTCGAGGGCGCGGGCGACGTTCTCCTTGTGCTCGTAGGCCGAGAGCATCAGGACCACCAGCGGCGCATCGTTGTCGGAGCGCAGCTTGGACAGTTCCTTGCAGACGGCGATGCCGTCCATTCCCGGCATCACCATGTCGACCATGACGCAGTCGAAGTCGCTTTCGGCCAGCAGGCGCAGCCCGTCCACGCCGCTGGTGACCTGGGTGACGTCGCAGCCTTCGTCGGTCAGCTCCTGGGCCAGGCTCTCGCGGTAGGTCATGCTGTCGTCGATGATCAGCACCCGGGCGCGGCGGAACAGCGAGCGGCCGACCTCCACGTTGACCGCCTCGCGCCGGGCCTTGCGCAGCAGGTTGTGCACCCGCAGCAGCAGGATCTCCGGGTCCTCGGACTTGGCGACGAAATCGTCGGCGCCGCTTTCAAGGCCGTGCAGTTCGGCCGCCGAGGTCTCGTCGGCGGTCAGCATCATCAGCGGAATGCTCCGCGTGGTGATGTCCATGTGGATCTGGCGGCACAGCTCGTCGCCCTGAATGCCCGGCAGGTGGTAGTCGACGATGATCAGGCTGGGGCGGCAGCGGTTGATCTGTTCCAGCGCCTCTTCGCCGGAATGGGCGCAGACAGTCTGGAAACCCTCCTGCTCCATCACCAGTTGGAGCTTGAGCGCCTGGGTCACCGAATCCTCGACGATAAGGATGAGATGGTCGTCGTTCACTTCTCGCCTCCCAGGGCAAGGTCACGCAATCTGGCGGCGATGGCGGGCAGCGGCAAGGTCTCACGCGCCGCTCCCAACTTGGCCGCCGCCGCCGGCATGCCGTTCACCACGCAGGTGGAAGCATCCTCCACGATGGTGTAGGCGCCCTTATCCGCCATCTGGCGCAACCCTTCCGAACCGTCGGCCCCCATGCCGGTCAGTACCACGCCGATGCCGTGCTTACCGATATCGCGGGCCATGGAGCCGAACAGCACGGTTCCCGACGGCTTCTGATTGCACACGGCGGGCAAATCCAGAATGACCAGTTGGTCGTTGACCAATCCCAGATGGTGGTCGACAGGGGCGACATAGACCTTACCCGCCACTGGCTTCTCACCGTCCTGGGCGATCCGCGCCTCGAAGGGCGTGGTGCCTGACAGCCAGGTCACGAAGCCTTCGAGGAAGCTCGACGTAATGTGCTGGACCAGCAGAATTGGCAGGGGGAAGTCCGCCCCCAAGCCGCCCAGCAGCTGTACCAGGGCCTGCGGCCCACCGGTCGAGGCGACGATGCCCACCATGGAATAGGTTCCGGGCCGCCCTTGCGATACCCGCGCCGGCGTGTCGTCGCTGCCAAAGTTCAGCCCCCGATTGATCCCCTGCCGGACCACCTGAACCTGGCTCATGATCGCCAACTGGGTGCAGATCTTGGCTGCCATGGTGTCATAGCCGGCATTGGTCACCCCCACCGGCTTTTCCACCACCGACAGCGCCCCGGCCCGCAGCGCGTTCATGGCGATGTTCAATTCGTTGTCGTCCACCTGGGCGGCCACAACCACAATCGGGGTTGGGCGGCGCGACATGATCTTGAGCGTGGCATCCAGGCCGTTCATGCCCGGCAGGCGGATATCGAGCGAGATGACGTCGGGCTGCTGGGTCTCCAGCATTTCCAGGCAGTCTTCGGCGCTGGTCACCGCCGCCATCACCTCGAACCTCTCGTCCGAGCCGATGATGTGCTTCAGCAATTCCCGCACCACCAGGGAATCCTCGACGATCAGGACCTTGATCTTTTTTCTCATAGGAACTGCCCAATGGTTTCGAGGAGCTCCTTCTGGTCGAACTTGCGCTTGACCACATAGGCGTCGGCGCCCAGTTCCAGTCCACGCTCCTTGTCCTCCCGCGCTTCCAGCGAGCTGACGAGAATGAGCGGAATGGATTTCAGGGCCGGATCGGATTTCACCGCCTGCAGCAGTCCAAAGCCGTCGAGGCGCGGCATCTGGATATCCGAGATGATCAGGTCGATGCTCTCGCCCCTGAGACGGCCCAGGGCCTCCAGGCCGTCATGGGCCAGACGCACCTGATAGCCGTGGGCTTCGAGGATGCTCTTTTCCAGGGTGCGGGTGGTCAGCGAGTCGTCGACCACCAGGATCACCGGCACCTTGACCTCGGCCGGCTTCTCCACGGTGGTCAGCACCCGGATGCTGCCCGATTTGCGGAAGGTCTCGACGATCTCGAAGGGATTGAGGACCAGGGCGATGTCTCCGTCCTCCAGCAGCACGCCGCCGGCCACCATGGTGCCCCGGGCGCCGGGCACGCCAATATCCTTTACCAGCCCCTCGCGGATGGACAAAAAGCCGTCGATGGCCACCGCCACCCGGCGCTCGCCGTTCTTCAGCACCACTAGGGGCACCACGTTGCGGGTCACCTTGACCGCGCTTTCCCCCAGGGCCAGCAGATGGGCCAGGGACAGCAGCGGAATCTGGCGATCGCCCAGGAAGACCACCGACTTGCCCTCCACGGTCCCCACGTCCTCGGCCCGCACGCGATAGAGGCGGTCGACGCCCTCGGTGGGCAGGCCATAGACATGGCCCTGGCATTCCACCAGGAACAGCCGTTGGGTCGAGACGGTCAGCGGCAGGGACAGGCGGAAACAGGTGCCCATGGGCTTGCGGTCCTGGACCTCCACCGTGCCGTTCATCATGGCCATGGCTTCGCGCACCACGGACAGGCCCATGCCGCGCCCCGACAGGTCGTCCACCACCCGAGCGGTGGAAAAGCCGGGGTCGAAGATCACGTCGATCAGGGACTGGCGGTCCACGTCGAAGGATTGGGCTTCCGAGAACAGGCCGCGCTCCACCGCCTTGCGGCGGATGGCCTCGAAATTGACGCCGCGCCCGTCGTCCTCGATCGTCACCACCAGACGGCCCTCGGACACGTCGAAGGACAGGCTGACATGGGCGGCGGGCGACTTGCCCTCGGCGCGGCGCTCGTCCGGCGGCTCCACGCCGTGGGACAGGGCATTGCGCAGCAGGTGCATCACGGGATCCTTGAGCCCCTGCAGCACCATGCGGTCGGCTTCCACATCCAGGCCGGAGACCTGCACGGTCACCTGCTTGCCGACGGCGCGGGCCAGATCGCGCACCATCTTGCGAAAGGCACCGAAGATGGACTCGGCGGGCACCATGCGGACTTGCCGCACTTCCTGCTGCAGGTCGTTGCCCAGCTGGCGCAGCGCCCAGCCGGTCCGCTGCTGCCGTCGCCGGACGGAGCGCAACTCGCGGCTGATGCCGGTCAGGGATTGTTCCAGCGCCTCGTATTGCCGTTCCAGGGCAATGGCCCGGTCGTAATCACCCAGATCACGCAGGGCGGCGGCGGCGTTCTTGCGGGCCCGACGCCACGAGCGGTCGAAGTCGCCCAGGCTGCGATCGAGACCGAGCAGCGACTGCGTCACCTGCCGCTGGTTCATGGTTTCGGTCAGCAACTCGTTGGACGAGCGCAACAGGCGGTCGAGATGCAGAGCGCGCACGCGCACCGTCTCCTCGGGCCGCAGGGGCGCGGTCGTGGCGGCACGGTCAGCGGGCTCGTCATCCTCGGGCTCGGCGGGGGGTGGGTCTGGCGGGGCCTGAGGAACCGGCGGCGCCGACTGAAGCTGCGGAGCGGGAACCGGCGCAGGCGGTGCGCGCGGCGGGGCAACCACCGCCGGAGCGGCATGCCCCTCGATCATGGCATCCAGGGCGGAAATGGTCGCCGCCGTATCGGGCAGGGGTTCGTTGGCCAGATTGGCGGCCACCCAATCCTCGATCACGTCGAGGACATGGCCCAGGCCAATGGCCATGTCATGGTCAAGCTTGGCCTGACCCGAGCGGACCTTGGCGAACAGCGTCTCCATCCGGTGGGAGATTTCCTCGACGGCCGGCAGATCCACCGCCCGTGACGCCCCCTTCAGGGAGTGGGCGCGGCGAAATATCTCGTCAAGCTGCGCGAGTCCGCTCCCCTCCGCCTTGTGCTCGAGGCCGTCGAGCAGGGTGCGGATGGCTTCAACATGTTCCCGGTATTCGATCTGAAAGGCTTGCAGCAGCCTTTCGCGGATACTGATCAAAGCCGGTATTTCTCCAAGGTGCGCGACAGCGTCTGGCCCAATTGGCTGAGATCGAGGGAAGCCTTCTCCAACTGAGCGGTGGTCTGCGCCGTCTGCTGGCTGGCCTGGCGGATTTCATGAAGGGCTTGCGTCACCTGCTCCAGACCGATCTGCTGCTGATTGGTGGCGCCGACGATCTGCTGGAAGGCGTGAACGCTTTCCTGGATGTTGTCGGCCATCTGGCGGATGACATGCTCGGACATGGTGGATTTCTCGCGGCCCAGCTCGACGCGCTTCAGCGCCTCCTCGGTCAGCATCACCGAGGTGTTGATGCCCTTCTGGGTCTGCTCGAGGATTCCGCGCACCTGCGAGGTGGCTTCCTTGGCCTGATCGGCCAGGTTCTTGATTTCGCCGGCCACCACCGAGAAGCGCCGCCCCTGCTCGCGGGCATCGGCGGCCTCGATGGCGGCATTCAGCGCCACCAGATTGGACTGCTCGGCGATTTCGTTGACCGTGGCGATGATCTCACCCACCGCCTGGGTGCGTTCGGACAAGGTGATGATGTTCTCGGCCACGGTTTCGGTCTGCTCGCGGATGGCTTCCATCCCCTGAGAGGCGTCACGCACCGCGTGCAACCCGGCATTGCCCGAGGTGGCCACCGCCTCGGCGGTTCCCGCCACCTGACGCGAACGCTCGGCGACCTGCTTGCCCGACAGGCTGATTTCCTCGACGGTGGTGGTGATTTCCTGCACGGCGGCGGCCTGCTGCTTGGTACCGGCCGCCTGCTCCTGAGCCGAAGACAGGATGGCGGCGGCGGCGGCTGTCAGCGCGTCGCAGGCCGAACGGGTCTGCAGCGCGATATCGCGCTGGCTCCTCAGCATCTCGTCGAAGGCCTGCTGCAGCACGCCGATCTCATCGGTCGAGCTCACTTCCAGCGGCTCGATGCGCAGATCACCTTCGGCGATCTTGCGGGCGGCCTCGGCGCAGGCCGCCAGGGGATCGGCGATCTGGCGGCCGATCAGGCTGCTGACCACCAGGCCGGACAAGGCGCAGATCAGACCGACGATGATTTCCAACCCGATCATGCCCCGGATGGCGCCCTCGGCCTGGAAGCTCAGCATCTTGACCACCGTCTCGGCCGTATCGCTCAATTGGGACTGCAGCCCCAGGAGTTCCTTCAGCTTGTCGGCCCGGCGGGAATCGCCGGCGCCCAGCGCCAGCAGCGCCGTGGCCGCCGCGTCATACTGCCGCAGCAAGGAAGCCTGCTCGGCGAGCTTGGCCCGGATCTCCAAGGTGGGAGCCGGCGGCAACTCGCCCTTGGCTCCGGTATCCAGGTTGATGACCGCCTCGCCGCCCTCCATCAGGGCCGCCAGGGAATCGCGCATCAGCCGCATGGTCACTTGGTGATCCACGACCATCCCGCCACTTTGCAGTAGCACCTCCTTGGCAAACTTCTGCGACAGCATCCGCTGACGCCCGGCCATGTCGGTGACCAGCGAGTTCTGGGTCTGGTTGCGCAGCACCATGACGTTGAAGGCGATCAACCCAGCCAGGACCAGGGTGAAGCCCAGGGACACGGTGGAGAACTTGCGGCGAAGCTTCAGATCTTTCCACCAGGAGCGTTGCGCATTCATGGTCATCGGGCCTTCCTTCATCACTCATCAAGGCCCTCGACGCGCGTATCCTTCAGCGCGTCCAAGGCCAGAAGCTGTACGGTATCGAGAAGAATCAAGGCATCGGGGGTGATGCCGGAAATGAATCGTTGCGGCAAGCCGTTGCCGGATTCCTGCGGGCGGGTCATGGCGGAGGGATCCAGGCGCACGCCCCGGTCAAGACCATCGACGCGAACGCCCACCTCGGCCCCTCCCGCCTTGAGGAAGATCACCCAGGTCCGCGCCTCTGGCGCTGGCGGCGTCAGGCCCAGAAGGGAATGCAGATCGAGGACGGGCCGGATCTCCCCCCGAAGGTTGGTGACACCCAGCAGGTATTGCGGCTGCCCCGGTACCGGAGTCCAGCGGGCCAGCAGCATAACCTCGGACAGAGCCTCCAGGGGAAAGGCGTAGCGCTCATTGGCGATTCGCGCCCCAAGGACGTCAAACCCCGCTTCGACCCGATCGCTGAGCCCGCGCGGCGCGGCCAGGCGGCGAGCCCGCGCCCGCAGCAGGCCCTCGGCGAATTCCGCTTCGCTCCACCCCAGGGGCTGCTCGCCCAGGGCGTGGAGGCGGTCAAGAATCGTCTCCCCTCGCCGGGACATCAGGCTCCCCCAAGCAGTTTGAGATGCATCGCCACCGCCTCACGCATCTGCCCGACGGCGATCTTTTCGCCGGGATTGACCGGCTGCTCGTCGGCCAGACCGGCCAGCAGGGCCTGGGCGTTGCGGAACGACCGCTCGGCACCGGTGCTATCGTCTTTTCGCGCCAGGAACAACCCCAGGTGATAATGGGGCAGAACCAGACGACGGTCGAGATAAATGGCGCGGCGCAAGGCCTTTTCGCAGGGCTCGTCCTCACCCAATTGCTCGTGGACCATGGCGCGGTAGAAATAGGCCCAGGCATCCAGCGGGCTGGCGGCGATGATGGCGTCGCAGGCGGCGGCGGCCTTCTCCCACTGCCCGCTATCGGCCAGGTTGCGTGCCACCGTCAGCCGGTCGAAATCCCCCGCTCCCCCGGCGGCGGCGGCCGGCGCCGCCGACCCGGGTCGCGCCGACGTGGAACCGCGCGGGGACAGCGCCTTGGGCGGCAACGCCCGGGACGTCGGAGCCTTGGCCGGCAAGCCTCCCCGAACCACCGGCGGAGGGCTGACCAACGGCAAGGGCGGCGGGACCGGCGGAGACGGCTCGGCCACCACATAAGGCCGATCCACCCGCTGGTAGAGGACGGCGCCCGGCGTGTTGACGGTGCGGAAATCCGCGAACAGCCGCTGGTTGGGCTCGGCATGCCCCATGATCAGCCAGCCTCCGTCGTTCAGGGACTCGCGGAAACACGGAACCAGAGATTCCACCGTGGCCTGGCTGAAATAGATGATGACGTTGCGGCAAATGATGATGTCGAACCCGGCGATATTGTCCGCCAGCGACGGAAACGGGCTCTTGATCAGATTGTGGTACTGGAAGCTGACATTGCGCTTGAACTCGGGGCGTATCTGCCACTGATTGCCGACCTTCTCGAAACAGGCGGCGCGCAGCGAATCCGACATAGTCCGGAACGCCCATTCGTCATAGCGCCCCTCCCGCGCCCGGGACAGGAACTTCTGATTGATATCCGTGCCCAGCACGGTGACGTGCCAGCCGGCGATGCGCTCGCCGAACTCACGCTCCAGCATGATGGCGACGGAATAGGGTTCCGGCCCTGTCGCGCAGCCGGCGCTCCAGATGCGCAGGCGCCGGACCGTCCGATTGCGCTCGATCGCCTCGGGCAGGATCAGGTCGCGCAGGGCGTCGAACTGTTCCTTGTGTCGGAAAAAATAGGTCTCGCCAATGGTCAGTTCGGCGATCAACGCATCCATCTCCGCCTTGCCCTGCCCCAGGCAATGCAGGCGATCGAGATAGCCGGCGCAATCGCCGATGCCGATTTCGGCCATGCGCTCGGCCAGGATGCGCGCCAAGTCGCTGTCCTTGTCGCGGTAGAACGCCATGCCCGTGGTATCGATGATCAGGGCCTTGAGGACCGAATAGGCCGGGTCGTCCAGAAGGGCGGCGACGGCTGGCGGCGCACCGGAGGAGGGCAGACTCAAAGCCGGCTCCCCGTCATGGTCCGTAAGCCGTCAATTCGTCCAGCCGCGCCTGGCTGCGGACCTGGAACTCGGCCAGCCGCGACCGCTCCTGCTCTAGCAGGATACGATCCCAGGCCAGCAGATTCACGACCCGCCCGTCCCGTCCCAGAACATCAACCAGGCAATCGTTGAAGGACTGCCTGGCTGCAAGGCCCATGATGCTGAACTCGCCCATATCCCGGACACCGTCCACGTGTTCGACCAACAGCCCCAGCATCCCTTCGTCCTGGCGCGGGCGCATGACCAGAATCGAGGCATCAAGACCGTATTGCCCCCCCTCGATCCCCAGCAGCCGAGCAAGTCGCAGCACCGGCACGGCTTGCCCACCAAGATTGAGCACGCCCTCGACCATGGCGGACAGGTGCGGGGGATGGTCGAGCCAGGCAACCGGCACCACTTCACGCACGGTCTCCACCGGCAGCCCGAAATCACCCCCTGCCAACCGGAACACCACCACACCGGAAATATCGCCTGAACTGGGGGCCATCATCGCATCATCCGTCAGACAAAACCGAGCAGCCCGGCCAATCGGCGCGCGCCCTCGATTCCCACGCCCAGCAGGGTAAGGCCGCCCAGCAGGACCACCATCAGGAACGCCGCCAGCAACAACCGGTTCTCGATGAAGAAATGCACCACTTCCAGATGCCAACGTTCCATGCGCGTCCGGTCGCCGTACAGCATGCGGTCCAACTGGTCAGTCTTCTGGCGCAGGCGGGCGTCATCGGTGGCCACCGCACTTTCCGCGCACCCCATGCGCCAGCGGGTCAGGCGCCCGATCGCTTCATCGCGGGGGGAATGCGGCGTGACCGCTTCGTTGTTCTTGGCGGCGATGGCCACATGGCGGCCGATGAATTCCTCGGTGAAGTCCAAATGGGCCTGCGCCGCCGGCGACTTGGGCGCGAACACGCAGACCGGCAGCCGCGCCGTGGCGGCCTCGATCACCGTGGTGTCGCGCGGAATCTCCGTCCTATAGACGGTCCCGCCCAGGCGAGAGCGGATCAACTCGTTGATCTTGCGGGTGGTTTTGTTCTTGTCATTGATGGTGAACAGCACGCCCTGCAGCAGCAGGTTCTTGTTCAGCCCCTCCTGCACATACTTGATGGAGGGCAGCGTGCGCAGCAGACCGTCATTGGCGTAGGGCGTGGCGGTCACCGGGATGATCACACCGTGCGCCGATGCCAAGGCATTGATGGGCAAAATTCCCAGGGCCGGCGGGCAATCGATGACCACATAGTCACAATCCAGCGCGGTGTGCGACAAGATATTGGACAGGGTGCGCTGGGAGTTCTGCATCTCCGACAGCTTGATCTCGATCCCCGCCAGGCTGTAGGTCGACGGCAGCACCCGGACGCCTTCGAACATGGTGTCGACCATGACGTCCTCGACGGCGGCGCCGTTGGTGAAGAGATCGTAGATGCCCTGCTTGGTCTTGGGATCAATGCCCAGGCTCTTGGTGGAATCGCCCTGAGAGTCCAGGTCGATGACCACCACGGATTTTCCGAACGCCGCCAAGCATACCGCTAGATTGGTGCTGGTGGTGGTCTTGGAAATCCCCCCCTTCTGATTGAAGATGGCAACAATATACGGCCTCATGGGAATCTACCTCCCATACCGATCGCCACTTCAACACTTAAACAATTCAGGGTGATTTTCAAAACTCTCCCCCCCGCCACCATAATTCAGAGCGCACCCCCCAGTTCTGCGCACGACCAAGGCCGAGGTTCCCCCTGGCTCAGCGCGTATAGGTTAAGCATAGACACAAGGATGTTGCAACGAAAGACACTGTGGAATTCTTTCCCCCACGGCTCCTGATCCGCCCGATTCGGGATTCCATTGAGTCGAGTCGAAGTGGCAAACACCCCAAAAGCCGACTCGACAGTGACGCGGAGGCAATTGGCGCCATATTTCGCCACACATACAAATGCCGCCCGCAAAATTGGCGGGCGGCATGAAATGGTCGGCGCTGCCGGAGGTCAGGATGCCGGATAGCATCCGGCCATGAACAGCAAGTCGCCGCTGGCCTTCACCCAGGTCTGCTTGGGTGCCAGCTTCTTGGTTTCCGGATGGGTCCAGGTGTATTTTGCCCAGGCGCCCGCCGGGCCGGACTTGCCGGCCTTGATCATTTCCTGAATGATCATCACGCCGTTGACGTCCTTGAGCTTGGGCAGGTCCGGATTGTCGATCAGCTTGGGATTGATAGCATGGGCCTTGAAAATGCCATCCATGGTCGCGACGATGACGTAGAGTTCGCCGTTGACCCAGTCCTTGTTGCCCTTATCCATGAAGTCCGCGTAGGACTTCGCCTGACCGGCGGCCTTGTAGTGGGTGATCGCCTTGTCGACCAGCCCCTGGGCGGCGGTACACTCGTCGGCGGCGCGCGCCGCGCCCGACAGGCCAACCGAGGCGAAAGCGGCCAACACCGCCATCTTCACGAAATTCCTCACGGCATCCCTCCTGATTGTTATGCGGATTTCAGACGGACCACCAGCCCGTCCACCTGGGTTTGCAGGCGATCGAACTCGCCCACCAGGGTTTCTGTCGTCACCTGGACGGTGGCTGCGGCATTGCCCACCTGATCGGCCACCCGTCGGACCTCGCCGATGCCCGACGACACCGTGCGGGTGCCATCGGCGGCCTGGCTGACCGAATCCGAAATCTCGCTGGTGGCGCGGCCCTGCTCGGCCACCGCCCCGGTGATGGCGGCCAGGGCCTCATTGACCCGGCCGATGGTGGCGACGATACCGTCGATGGCCCGGACGGCCTCTTCGGTCGCCGCCTTCATGGCTGTGATCTCGCCGGTGATTTCCTCGGTGGCCCGAGCCGTCTGATTGGCCAGGTTCTTGACCTCGTTGGCGACCACGGCGAAGCCCTTGCCGGCATCGCCGGCCCGGGCGGCCTCGATGGTGGCGTTCAGCGCCAGCAGATTGGTCTGCGACGCGATGTCGTTGATCAGGTTGACCACCTCGCCGATCTTGCCCGAGGCGACGGTCAAGGTCTTGACGGTCTCGTCGGTGCGGGCGGCCTCGGCCACCGCTTCCGAGGCGACCCGCGACGATTCCTCGACCTGCCGGTTGATCTCGCTGATGGAGCCAACCAGACGCGACGCCGCCTGGGCCACGGTTTCCACATTGCCATTGGCCAATTCCGAGGATTCGGCCACCTGGGCGGTCTGGCTGATGGCGGTTTCCGCATTGGCGGCCAGCACCTCGGCCTCGCCCCGGATGGAATCGGCGGCCCGCGAGGCGTTCTCGACGGCGCCGCGCACAGTGGTCTCGATCTCGCCGGCCAGATCGGTCATGGCCTGGCGCTTGGCGGCCTCGGCCTGGCGCTGCAGGGCTTCCTGCTCGTCAGTGAGATTCTTCACCCGTTGGGCATTGTCCTTGAACACCTGGACGGCCGCCGCCATGGCGCCGATCTCGTCCCGACGGCCGATGGCCGGCACCACCACGCCCAGATCGCCCTGGGCCAGACGTTCCATGGCGCCGGTCATGCCGCCCACCGCGCTGGCGATGGCCCGGACCAGCAGAAAGGAAATGAGCGCCAGCAAGCCCAGGACGCCGAGAGTGATGCCGATGAACAGCCCCCGGGTGGTGCCGGCATCCTGGCTGGCCGATTGGCGGGCGGCCTCGACCATGCGGGCCTCCAGGGCGACCATGGCCTGGGTCTCGGCCATCAGGGCCTGATAGCTGTCCTGGGCCGTCCACATGAAGGACACCGCGGCGGTGAAGTCCATCTTCTGCATGGCGACCACCTGATCGGTGGCGTTCTTATAGACGCCGAGACCGGCATCGATCTTCTTGAGAAGGGCATCTTCCTCGGCCGTCACCGCGAAGGCGGAACGATAGTCGCCCAGTTGCTTCTTTGCCTTCTTCAGGCCATCGGCGAAGGCGCCTTCAATCTTGTCCACCTTGGCGGCCTCGACGCCGGCGGCATTCCAGGTCAGCAGGCGATAGAGGTCGGAATGGGCATCCTGGAGAACGTCGGTGAAGTCACCGATCTTCACCGACTTGGCGAAGGAGACCTCGGCGATCTCATCCAGCGTCCGGCTTTGCCCCGCCAGCCCCTGCATGCCGACCCAGGCGATGATGACAAGTCCAATGGTCGCCACCACCGGCACAATGGCGATCTTGGCCCAAATCCTCATGTCGTCGAGAAAACTCATCTCATCCTCCGCCACCGGCGGCCGACAGCAGGCCACGCCCGCCCCGGTCCCGCCGAAGCCCCTCGCCCCCGCCATCCGGATTTACATCAATACGGATGACGCGACAATTAAACAGCCCTCCCGCGCCCTTTCAAACACTCAATTGTAATGAATCTATGCGGCATGACTTACGGCTAGTCAGGCGTCCACTGTATCACTCGCCGCGTCGGCCATGGGCGCGGACATGCCTGCGGCCTTGGCCGAAGCCGCCTTGGGCCGATCCGCCTTGGCCGGAGCCGCCCTACGATAGGCCTTAAGTACAGACTCCGCAGCCAGTCGCCCGTCGGTGATGGACCGGTCGAGATTGGACCAGCTCCAGTCGTAGTTGATATTCGAGGCCACCGGAATCTCGATGACCTTCACCTTGGAGCCGGTCTCCCGCAGGTGGTACTTGAACAGCTTGACGTCGTCCTCGCTGGTGGTCGAGGCGAACAGCATCACCAGGTTGTTCAGGGCGTCATACAGGTTTTCGGGCCGGCGGATCTGCTTGCGGTCGAGGATGCGGCTGACCCAGACCTCGTCCAGATCGGGATGATTGGTCAGGAGATCCTCGAAGTTGACGGTATCGATGGTGGCGCCCTCGCAATACACCTTGCCGTTCATGGTCACCGGCTCCTCGATGTAGGGCAGGGCCGAACAGGCGCACAGGGTCTCGGCCGAGATTCGCTGATACTTGGAATCCTTGTTGCTGAACAATTCCAGGCGCTGGTCGGTCAGGTTGTAGGAATTGTGGTAGAGCGTCGGGCGGCCGGGCTGATACAGCGCCTTGAAATCGATCTGCTGCAGGAAGGCGCTGTCGGGGTAGAAGACCCGCGACAGCCCCTTGGTGGCGCTCTTGTACATCAGGCTGGTCATGAACCGGGACACCGGGTTGACCGCCAGCACCTGATTGAGGATCAGGGCATTGAAATTGGCCTGGGACCACTTGCCGGGGTCCTTGGTGAAGGCGACGATTTCCTCTGACGCCTCCTTGATGGCCTCGGGGATCACCAGATTGCGATAGCTGTTGGAATCCAGCACGAAATTCAGGGTGTTCTGGGTCGCCGCCTCGAAATCGGGGGCGAAGGCCGCCGCCACCGGAAACTTGTCGTAGACGTCATCGGGCCGGAAGATGCCGCGGAAGAACGCCTCGGAGGTCTGGGCCTCCTTGCCCCTCTCGGCCTGATTCCAGACGATGCCCAGCCAGGCGCCGATGCAGGCCAGGCTCCAGACGTCGAACGTGATGTCGGGCTCACGGTGAAGGCGCTCCAGCGCCCCGATGGACAATCCGACGGCGGGTCCGCCGCCCGCCAGGCAAATTGCGCGCTTGATGGCCATGCTCGCCCCCTTCTTCCTCTGGTGAAAACAGCACGGGAAGAACGGTATATCGCACAACAACATCTCGCAATGGTTACAAAGGTATAGATCCTTCCACCGGCGAGCACGCCGCTTCCGCCCTGGCGGAATTTATCATATGCTACATTTGCGCGAGCGGAGGGGACCGGGGCATGCATCACGGGGCAGGGTCTGCGGAGTTCAAGTGGCGCCACCTCATCGAGGCGGTGGAAGAGTTCGGTCAAGGCTTTACCGTATTCGACCGCGACCTGAATCTGATCTTGTGCAACAACCGCTTCCTGGAAATGCTGGACTTCCCCCCCAGCCTGATTCACCCGGGCACGGTCTTCGCCGACTTCATGCGCTATAACGCCATGCGGGGCGAGTACGGCCCCGGCGACGTGGAGGCCCTGGTGGCCGAGCGGGTGGAGCGGGCCCGCAATTTCGCCCCCCATTGCTTCGAGCGCGAACGCCCCGACGGCACGGTGGTCGAAGTGCGCGGCACACCGCTTCCCGGTGGCGGCTTCGTCACCACCTACACCGACATCACCGACCGCAAGCGTGCCGAGCGCATGCTGATCCACGCCAAGGACAAGGCGGAGGAGACCGCCCGGCTCAAGGCCAACTTCCTGGCCACCATGAGCCACGAGATCCGCACGCCCATGAACGGGGTGCTGGGCATGCTGCACCTGCTGACCGGCTCGCCCCTGACGCCAGATCAGCGCGACCACCTGGAGACGGCCCAATCCTCGGCCCGCGCCCTGCTGGCCATCATCAACGACATCCTGGACTTCTCCAAGCTGGAGGCCGGGCAGATGAAGCTGGAGGCCACCAAATTCGACCTGCATCGCCTGCTGGAGGAGATGGTGGCGTTGCTGAAGGGGGCGGCGCGCGACAAGGGGCTGACGCTGAGCCTGCGCATCGCCGACACCGTGCCGCGCTATCAGGCGGGCGACCCGACCCGCCTGCGCCAGGTGCTGACCAATCTGATGGGCAACGCCGTCAAGTTTACCGAGAAGGGGGATGTGGCCGTCTCGGTCGAGCCGGAGGAATCCGACTCCTCCCGCCTGCGCTTCGAAGTGGCCGATACCGGCATCGGCATCGAACCCGCCGCCGCCCCCGCCCTGTTCTCCGAGTTCGTCCAGGCGGATTCCTCCATCACCCGGCGCTTTGGCGGCACCGGCCTGGGGCTGTCCATCTGTAAGAGGCTGGTGGAGATGATGGGGGGCGAGATCGGCTTCGACAGCATCCCCGGCGAAGGAACCACCTTCCATTTCACCCTACCGCTGAGCGCCGCCCTGCCCGACCAGGACTCAGGGGCGGCGGAGGATGCCGGCCCCGACCTGCCGCCCATGGCGGTTCTGCTGGCCGAGGACAACCCGGTCAACCAGAAGCTGACCACCACATTGCTGGATCGCTGGGGCCAAAGGGTCACCCTGGCCCGCAACGGTGCCGAAGCCATCGCCGCAGTGGCCCGCGATCATTTCGACCTGGTGCTGATGGACGTCCACATGCCCGGCATCGACGGTCTGGAGGCGACGCGGCGCATCCGGGCCATGAGCGGCCCGGTGGCCAAAATCCCCATCATCGCCATGACGGCCGACGTGATGGATGGCGATGCCGCCCTCTGCCTGGACGCCGGCATGGACGACTACGTGGCCAAGCCGGTGGAGCCCACCCGCCTGCTGGCGGCGCTGCACCGCGCCATCAGGCGCTGACAGGCGGAGGAAAATCCGCTTGCGCGCAGTGCTACCGCCCTGACCCGTTCGGAGGCACAGCCTCCGAACCACCAGTTTTTTTATTTCAATGAGTTAAAAAGCTGAAGGGCTCGGGAGGCCGCGCCTCCCGATTGGGGGATCGGGGGCAAACGCCCCCGAACGGGCGCCCCCCTTTCCATGACCCGACTCAGACCAGTGCTCCTTGAGCGGAACCGATCAAGGAGCCCCTCAAGCGCCGGGCGCGCCCTCCGGGTCGCTTGGCTTCCGCCGCATAAGCGGCGCGGCCCCCTGGTATCAGGCGCTGAAGCGCTTCACATAGCGTCCGGCGATGTCGGCGGCATTGACCACCACCAGGACGTCGGTGGTGTTGAACGGCCGGTCGATCACCGCGCCATCGCCGATCACCCCGCCCAGGCGCAGATAACCCTTGAGCAGGGGGGGCAGCGAGGCCAGCACGCGCCGGGCGTCCCAGGCCACGTCGATGGTGGAGAAGTCCACCTTCTCGGCACTGTCCAGCGCCCGGCCGCGCAGGGCCGGCGGCGCCATGTGGTTGTCGCGCAGATAGGCCAGTTGCGGCGCCAGGATCGCCGGATCGGTGCCCGGCAGGCTGCCGCAACCGAACAGCAGGCGGATGTCGTTCTCGACCATGTAGGCGGCCAGCCCCTGCCACAGGGCCTGGAGCGTGCCGCGATGGCGCCAACGGGCATCGACGCAGGAGCGGCCCAGTTCGAGGATCTCGCCATCGGCGGCCAGGAACGGGCTGATGTCGAACTCGCCCGCCGAGTAGAACCGGCCCACCGCCTCGGCGGCCTTGCGGCGGATCAGGCGATAGGTTCCCACCACCTCGCCGTCGGCCAGGACCAGCAGATGATCGCAATGACGGTCGTAATCGTCGAAATCCAGTTCCAGGGCCCGCATGGAGAGGGTGGGCTTGGCCCCCATCTCCTCGTAGAACACCCGGTAGCGGATGCGCTGGGCGGCGGCGACTTCCGCCCGGCTTTCCGCCAGACGCACCTCCAGTCCGTCAGCGGTGGCCGGGTTCAGGGCATGGACCGTCGTTGCCTGGTGGGTCATGACTCACCTCGTCTGATTGCGGACAATGGAACTTGGACGATGGCCGTATCAAGCTCGCCGCTTTCCGGCAGCTTCGGCACAACACGCCAACCTTTGACAGGAGAGTTTTCGATGCCGTCCATGGCTATCCTATAACGCAAGGGCTTGTGCCGACGGGGTGAAACAATTATTACATCCGGTAGTGCCACCGTTATTTTCGGCACTAGCCCATTTCACTGAGGTTTCGTCATGGCAGAGTCCCGCATCGCCTCCGTCGAGGGCTTCCAGTTCTCCTTCCACCCCCAGGAGGCGGAAAAGCCCGTCCGCAAGGTGCTGGACCGCTGGGTGATGCAGGACTGGATTTGCCAGGTGGAATACGAGGGCGAGTGGTGCCTGTTCACCATCCACGAATTCAACGACGGCATGTTCGAGCCCTCGGCGGTTCAAGGAGTGTTCAGCGACTTCCCGGGGGCGGCGGCCGTCGAGGTCACCACCCGCTGGCTGCAGCGCCGCATCGAGGAGAAGGACCGGGCCCGCCGCCGCCAGCGCGACATCTTCCTGGGCGCCCTGGCCATCGTCGCCGCTTTGGCGCTGGCGGCCATCTCGCTACGCTGAGACCGCCTCCCCATATGGGAGGGGACGACTCGCTATGGAGACACGCTCATGTCGCTTTGGGGACCCAGCAAGACCGTGATGGTGAGCGCCGACAAGGCCCTGCCCGGCCGCGCCAGCGAAATCCGCGTGCCCGAACGCCACTACGTGCTCGACACCCTCTTGAAGCCGCCCTTTCCCGTGGGAATGGAGGTGGCTTGCTTCGGCATGGGCTGTTTCTGGGGTGCCGAGCGGCTGTTCTGGAAGACCGGCGGCGTCTATTCCACCTCCGTGGGCTATACGGGCGGCTTCACCCTCAACCCCACCTACGAGGAGGTGTGCTCGGCGCAGACCGGCCACACCGAGGCGGTGCTGGTGGCATTCGACCCGGCGGAGGTCTCTTACACCGCGCTGCTGCGGCTGTTCTGGGAAGGACACAATCCGACCCAGGGCATGCGCCAGGGAAACGATATCGGCACCCAGTACCGCTCGGCCATCTACTGGACCACCCCGGAGCAGCAGGCGGCGGCCGAGGCCTCGGCCAAGGCCTATGGCGAAGCGCTGCGGCGGGCCGGCTTCGGCGCCATCACCACCGAGATCGCCCCGGCCGGGCGGTTCTACTGGGCCGAGGGCTATCACCAGCAATATCTGGCCAAGGAACCGGGCGGCTATTGCGGCCTGGGCGGCACCGGAGTGCGTTACGGCTGACGCCACGCCCTGGAATTGTGCCCTCCCGCTTCCCATGTGAAGTCATGGCGGCGAAGTTTAGGGGACTGAAATGGCCACCTGGCTTGATGAGCAGTGGAAAAGCGGCGATCCGGCCATCGACGCCGAACACCAGAAACTTCACCAGATGATCAGTTCCATGAGCGCGGTCATCCGCAACGACCCCGGCCTTGGCCTGGCGATCGAGGCGGTGGATGTTCTGACCGAGCGGATCCGCATTCACTTCCGCATGGAGGAGGGTCTGGCCGCAAGACTCAACGCGGCCGCAGCCGAGCAGCTCAAGCTGGACCACCAGCGTCTGCTGCGCCTGCTGACCCCGCTGTATGACGCTCTGCGACGGGGCAGCGCCGAGCAGGCCAAGTTGCTCCTGAGCGACTTCCTCAGCCAGTTGGACGCCCACGACCGCGAGATGGATATCCCGCTGTTTCAGAAGTAGGCCGGCGCCGATCGCCTCAGTGCTTATAATTCAGCCGGTCGTCGAACAGATGGCGGGGACCGAACAGGTTGACGCTGACCGCGCCCTTGTCCGTCAGGATCTCCATGCTGGCGAAGACCGCGTCGCCACGACGCTGAATATCGCGCACCCCTTCCATCACCACCGGCGGCGACAGGCTGATGGCCACCTCCCTCAGTTGGAAATCGGCGGTACAGAGGCCCAGCACGGTATTGACCACCTCGGCGGCGGTCTCGCGCAGGTAAAGCTCCCGCTCGTCATCGGGGACCGGCAGGGCGCCGGTGGCCTTGTCGAGGATGTCGCCCAGCAGGGTCTGATCGAAGCTGAAGGCGATCAGCAGCCCCACCGGCAGGCCGAAACCGGCCACCGCGGTGATGTCGTGCAGCTTGACGGAATCCTGCCCGACCTCGTGGACATCGAAGCCGTCGATCCGCGCCACCCCTTCCCCGACCAGCACGGCACTGGTCTGGTGCAGGATGGAAAACATGGTGTTGGACATGAGCTCGGCCCCAGCCGGCACGCCACCGCGCCGCCGACCGGATCGGCGGCCATCACCGTGCTCGAATGTTGCGGGCGTCTTGCGCATGCCCGTAACGATACGCCCAGGCTGCATACTTGCAAACAACGAAAATACACATTTGGCGTGCTGCGGTGCAACCGCTGGGCTAAGACCGTACAAATAAATGTTTTTTTATGAAAATTTTTCCGCATTGAAAAATCGTGCGGCAACGGTGAAAATTCAAACGGACGGCCCGCCCTGGCGGACCATCCGTTCGGTACAACGCCCCCTTCCGGGCGAAAAGCCTCTAGCCGATGGTCGCGCCGCCAAACATGGCGTCGTCGTCCTTCTCCTTCTTGCCGCGACCACGGGCCGGCGTGGGCTTGGGCGGCAGGGTGGCGCCCAGGCGGACACCCTTTTCGGCGACAAACTTCTTGCCCGTCTCGTAGCCCAGCTCGAACATGCGTTCCAGATTGGACCGCGACCAGTCCAGCGCGGTGGGCAGCCAGTCCTTGGGGATGTCGAACTGCACCTTGATCAGTTCCACGTCCTGACGGGCGGGATGCTCCTCGTTCCAGTCGTCGAGCATGTGCTCGAAGAAGGCCAGATCGTGCCGGGTCAGCGAGATCAGCGGCAGGATCAGATTCTGGCCCCAGGCCTGCCACAGGTTGGGCGGGTCCTGGATATAGCCCTCGTTGCCGAAGGCGTCGAACACCACCACGGTGCGGATGCCCTCGTCATGCTCGAGCAGGCCCTGGAAGTTGAAGGCATCCTCGGCGGCGCCTTCCAGGTACAGCTTGCCGTCGACCTCGGCCGGCGGATAGATGAAGGGATAGGCCAGGGTGGCGCCGAAATGGGGATAGTCCAGCACGTCCTTGCCGAAGATGGCCATCTTGTGGTCGGTCAGGTTGTAGGCGTTGAGGTAGACATCCTCCTCCACCGTCTTCAGGGCGTCGAAATCCACCATTTCCTGAATGAACGGAGCATTGGCGCACAGGCCCTTGCTGAAGACGTTCACGGTGGACGGCGTGGTCAGCGCCCAGAACATCTGGATCAGATCCGACCAGAATTTCTGCCGCTTGGTCATGCTGAACTGATTCATGATCCGGTTGTAGCCGGGAAGCTTTGAAATCAGCCAGCGATAGGCCTCGGCCACCTTGCTGCCCTTCATGAACACCTTGTAGTTCATGGGGATGTATTTGTAGATCTCGTCCGAGACGCCGAAATTCACCGAGTTGCGCAGCGAGTCCTGCCGGCTCATGCCCTTGGGCGCCAGATAGGACAGGGCCACGCCGCCGCCGCCGCCGGTGGCGGAGATGACGTCGAACTTGACCCCCGCCTCGTCGAAGGCCAGCAGGGCACCGGTCATCAGGGTGAAATTGGGAGCACCGCCCCCCAGCACCAAAGCCATCTTATGCATGTCGTTTCCCCCCTCAGGAAGGTGGCGCCATCAGCTCGCGGCCGATGACGCGCTGGATGAAAGCCGCGTCTTCGAAAATGGAATAATGGGTGCCTTCGCGCATGTAGACCTGCATGCGCGAATTGGTGAACCGCCCCCAGCCCAGGATGTCCTGGCGGGAGACGTAAGGGTCGCCCTTGGAAACGAAGCAGGTGATGGGAATGTCCCAGGGCTTTTCCGGCACGTAACGGTACTTGCTGGTCATCTCGAACTCGGCCCGCACGGCGGGCAGCATCAGGCGGCGCAGTTCCGGGTCGTCGAGGAACTGGTCGCTGGCCGCCATGTCGAACTGGCGGATGATCTCGGCGAAGATGGGATCGGCCTGGCGATAGGGCGGCAGATTGGGCTTGTAGCCCGGCATGGTGGCCAGATGCAGGGCCAGGTTCTTTTCGAACGGCCCGACGATACGCACCCGGTCGGGGCATCGCGCCCCCGAGCAGAACAGGTGACGCGGCTTGGTCTCGGTCTCGTGGATCAGGGTGCGCGCCACCTCGTACAGCGTCAGCCCGCCCAGGCAGTGGCCGAACAGCGCGAAGGGCAGGTCAAGCTTGCCCGTCTCCTCCATCTCGTCGATGACGTGATCGACGAAGACGTCCATGTCGCGCACCGGCTTTTCGCTGATGCGGGCCAGCCGCCCCGGCGGCTCCACGGCGATGACCTCGATGGCCGGATCGGTGGTGGCCGACCATGCCTGGAAGGCCGCCGAACCGCCGCCCGCGAAGGGAAAGCAGAACACCCGGTAGCGGGGATTGGCCCGCGGCGCCACGGTGACCAGCCACTTTCCCGCCCCGGCATTGATGGCGGGCTTGGGTTGCGGCCTGGGCGCCGCGTCCACCTCCACCACCGTCTCGGCGGCGGCGGAGGCAGCGGCGGGAGCGGAAACCTCCACCCCGGCCAGATCGGGCCAGACATCGGCCACCAGTTCGTCGATGCTGGGTCCCTTGATCAGCTTGACCGCCGGAATGCGCAAGCCCGTGGCGCTTTCCACCCGGTTGATCAGGGTGACCGACATCAGGGAATCCAGGCCCAGTTCACGCAGCGGCCGGTCGGACTCCACCTTGGCGGTCATGCCCAGGGTGGTCATCACCTGCCGCGCCAGGAAATCGGTGATGGCGGCGCGGCGAATCCCCGGTTCGGGCGCCGCCATGGCCTGCTTCAAGGCTTCGATATCGGCGGCCAGCCCGCCCACCGCGCCGCCCTGAAGTTCAGCGTAGAAGCGCGGCGGCACCTGGAACTGGCGCAGGAAGGTGGGCCAGTCGGCGGGAAGCACCACGGCCTGACCGGCCGCGCCGTCGAACAGCAGGTCGAAGGCCTCGCGGCCCAGATCGGGCTCGATGTAGTGAATGCCCCGCGCCCGCCAGATGGCCTCGCCCTGGGACCCCAGGCCGTCGGCCATGCCGGCGCTGGCCCAGGCGCCCCAGTTGACCGAGAGCGCGGGCAGGCCCAGGGCGCGGCGATGGGCGGCCAGGGCGTCGAGGCAGGCATTGCCGGTGGTGTAGTTGGTCTGGCCCGCCGAGCCGATCACCGACAACACCGAGGAATACAGCACGAAATCGTGGAGCTTCAGCCCCTGGCTATGCTTGTGCAGCCACCAGCCCGCGTCCAGCTTGGGCGCCAGGGCGCGGCGGAACTTGGTCCAGTCCATCTGGTCCACCAGACCGTCGTCCAGCACGCCGGCACTATGGTAAATCCCCTTGAGCGCCGGTTCGGCCTTGGCGAGACGGCCCAGCAGCCTGGCCACGTCGCCCTCCTTGGCGATATCGGCCTTGGCGATGGTCACCTTGGCCCCCAGCGCCTCCAGCCGGGCCAAGACCTCGGCGGCGTTGGCCGCCTTGTCGCCCTGGCGGCTGACCAGCACCAGATGGGCGGCCTTGCGCGATGCGGCCAGCCATTCAGCGGTCAGCACACCCAGTGCCCCCAGGCCGCCGGTCACCAGATAGGTGCCGCCCTCGCCCGCCGCCGGACGGCGCTCGGGGACGGGTGCGCGCACCAGCCGGGCGGCAAGGCGCTTACCGCCGCGCAGGGCGACCTGGGCCTCGTCATCGGCGGCGGCCAGATGGGCGGCCAGCAATTGGGCCTCGGCACCGGACGCTCCCCCGGCCTCCAGGTCGATCAGCCCGCCCCACAGGGCGGGCGCCTCCAGGGCGAGCGAGCGGCCCATGCCCCACATCCCGGCGCCCAGTACATGGGCGGGCGGCTCGGTGCCGGTGGCATCGGCGGCGTTACGGGTGACCAGATGCAGCTTGGGCGCCACCAGGAAGCCGGTGCGGTTGACCCCCAGGGCGCGCGACAGGCCGAGGACCGAATCGTAGAGGCGGCGCTGCGCCCCTTCGTCGCCCCAGGCCTCCTCGCCGGGGGCATCCACCGCCCCCAGATGAAGAATGCCCGCCTTGCCCGCCCCGGCCTCGGCGGCGAAGCCTTCCAGCAGACGGGAGAACCCCTCCAAATCGGTGGGGCAATCCTTGGCGGCCACCAGACGGCAGGCGGCGCCGGTGCGGCCCAGCGCCTCCTTCAGGGGTTTGGCGAAACCGTCGCCGCCCAGCAGCAGCCAGGTCAGCGGTCCCGATGCCTTGGCGGCCACCGGCGGCACGGGCCGGTCATCCCAGCGGGGGACATAGAGCCAGCCGTCTTCGCCATCGGCCCGGCGGGGCTTGAACAGGGAGGCGGGTAGCTTCTTGACCGACAGCCCGTCGAAGCTGGCCACCGGGCGGCCATCGGAATCAAAGGCCTCGATGTCGATCACCGTGATGTCGGCGCCATGGCCGTTGGGCTTGCGCCGGCGGGCGTGCACCCAAAGCTCCCGTTCCTCGGAACGGGCGCCGCTGAACCGCTCCATGGCCAGCGGCAGATGGGCCGAGGACCCCTCGGGCGGCGGCTGGGTGAAGTCGCCGTGCTCCTCGATCACCGCCGGGTAGACGTGCAGGCAGGCGTCCAGCAGGGCCGGATGCATCAGGCCGTTGCCCAGGGGCTCCACCAGATCGGGCAGGCGCAGGCGGGCCAGGGCCTCGCCTTCGCCGCGCCATAGGCTCTCGATGGCGCGGAAGCTGGGGCCGTAGGCCAGCCCCAGGCTGCGCATTCCGGCGTAATAGCTGTCGGCCTTGACCGGCAGGTGACAGCGCCGCTTCAGGGCCTTGGCGTCGAAGGTGCTGGCCTTGCCCGGCTTGGCGCGGCGGATTTCGCCGCGCATATGGGTCCGCCACTTGTCCTCGTCGCCGCCCCGGCTGGACAGGCTGAACCCCGCCCCATCGCCGTTGGCCTCCACCACCAGATGGCCGAGCCGAGCCTCGTCATCGGCCAGGACCAGGGCGTCGCCGTGGCTGAAGCCCGCCACTTCCAGCGGCCCCTCGCCTAGCTTGGCCCGCGCCCCCTCGAGGGCGGCCAGCAATCCGGCGGTGGTGGGCAGCACCACGGCGCCATGCACCCGGTGGTCATCGAGCCAGCCGAAGCGCTGGCGGCTGAACTCGGTCTCGAACTGATGGGCGGCCAGCGGCGAAGGCAGCCGCCGTCCGGTCAGTCCCGTTCCGGCGGGTACGGCGGCGCGGCGCCCGCCCACCGGCTCGTAATCCTTGGTGGCCCACACCCGCTCGTGCTGGAAGGCGTAGACGGGAAGCGACAGGCGCCGGAGATCGAAGGGCGCGTCGAAGGCCGCCCAATCGGGATCGTTGCCGGCGCGATAGAGCGCGCCCACACTCTCCAGCAAGGTCTGATGTTCATCGCCCTTGCCCAGGGTCGGCAGCCAGCCCAGCCCCTCGGCCCCGGCGACGCTGCGCCCCAGGGCCAGCAAGGCGCCGCCCGGACCGATCTCCACGAAGTCCCGGATGCCCGACTTGGCCAGCGCCGCCACGGCATCGGCAAAGCGCACCGCCTGCCGCGCCTGGCTGCACCAGTATTCGGAATCGGGCGCATCCTTTTTCGACTGACCGGTATAGGTCGAGACCCAGCCCAGCGCCGGAGCCTTGGCATTGGCCTGAACGGCCCAGACCGCCGCATCCAGCTCGGGCAGGGCCGGGTCCATCAACGGCGAATGGAAGGCGTGGGAAACGGTCAGCGCCTTGGAGGGAATCCCCTTGGCCTCGAGCGCCGCGACGGCCTTGGCCACTTCGGCGGCCTCGCCCGAAATCACCGTGCCCTGCGGCCCGTTGACGGCGGCGATGCCGATCTTTTTGCCGTCGAGGGCGGCCAAGACCTCGGCCACCACGGCTTCCTCGGCGAACACGGCGCTCATGGCGCCCCCCGCCGGCAGGGCCTGCATCATGCGGCCCCGCGTCGCCACCAGCCGGGCGGCATCGTCCAGGGAATACACCCCGGCGACGACGCAGGCCGCGAATTCGCCCACCGAATGGCCGCACACCGCCTCGGGCCGGATGCCCCAGGCGGCCAGGGTGCGGGCCAGGGCCACTTCCACCGCGAACAGGCAAGGCTGGGTATAGCCGGTGTTGTGGATGGCCTCGCCGTCCGCGAACAGCACGTCCAGCAGCTTGCGGTCGAGATGGGGATCGAGGGCGGCGGCCACGGCGTCCAGTTCGGCGCGGAAGGTGGGCTCGATCTCATAAAGAGTGCGGCCCATGCCCGCCACCTGGGCACCCTGGCCGCTGAACAGGAAGGCCAGCCGGCGGGGCTGGGACGCCTTGCGGGCCGCCTTGGGGTCGGCCTTGAAGCCCTCCAGCCGGGCGGCCAGTTCGGCCGGCGAGGCGGCGACACAGGCAAAGCGGTGGTCGAAATGGGTGCGGCCCACCGCCAGCGTATGGGCGTAGTCGCCCATGGCCATGTCGGGATGCGCCAGAGCCCAGGCGCGATGGCGGGCGGCGTTGGCGTCCAGGGCACCGGCCGACTTGCCCGACAACACCACCAGATGGCGCGGGCGCGGCGCGGCCCCGGTGCGGGGACGGGGCGGCGGGGCCTGCTCCATCACCACCACCCCATTGGTCCCACCGATTCCCAGCCCGTTGACCAGGGCGCGGCGGGGATGCTCGGGGACCTCGGGCCAGGACAGCCGCTCGGTATTCACGAAGAACCGGGACTGCTCGATCTTCATGCGCGGGTTGGGCGTGCGGTAATTGATGGTGGGCGGCACCACCCCTTCCCCCAGGGACAGCGCCGTCTTGATCAGGGAGGCCAGACCGGCCGATTGCTCGGAATGGCCGATATTGGGCTTGGTCGAGCCCATGGGGCATTTGCCCTGGCGCCGGTCGCCCTCGAAGGCCCGCTGCAGTGCCGTGAACTCGCGGGGATCGCCCACGATGGTGCCGGTGCCGTGGCACTCCACCGCACCGATGGTGGACGGGTCGAACCCGCTTTGCGCCAGGGCGGCCTTCATCACGTCGGTCTGGCCCCGCACGCTGGTCCCGGCATAGGAGGCCTTGCGCCCCCCGTCGTTGTTCAGCGCCGTGCCCCGGATCACGCCATAGATGTTGTCGCCGTCGGCCACGGCCTGGTCCAGGCCCTTGAACAGCATGGCGGCGACGCCCGACGAGAACACCGTGCCCCCGGCCTCGGCGTCGAAGGTGCGGATATGGCCGTCGGGGGCGAAGATGGCGCCCTTGACCCCCATATAGCCCGCCGCCTGGGGCACGCGGACGATGCCCGCCGCCGCCAGGGCCATGGCGCACTCGCCGCCCTGGATGGCGTTGCAGGCCAGATGCACCAGCACCAAGGAGGTGGAGCACGCCGTCTGCACGTTGAGGCTGGGACCGGTAAGGTTCAGCTTGAAGGACACCCGGGTGGCGGCGAAGTCCTTGTCGTTGCCGATATGCAGCAGGCTGGCCGTGGCGCCGCGGGAATCCGGGTGGTCGGCCAGCTCGTTCATCATGTAGTTGGTGACCACGCTGCCGGTGGCGGCATAAACGCCGACGGGGCCGTGATCCTGGCCGGGAGGATACCCGGCATCCTCAAACGCCTCCCACGACACTTCCAGCAGATGGCGCTGCTGCGGGTCGATGAGGCGGGCTTCGTGGGGGGAATAGCCGAAGAACTGCGGATCGAAATTCTCGGTGCCCGGCAGCAGGAAGGCCGCCTTGACGTAATCGGGGTGGCGCAGCCGGGCCGGGTCGACTCCGGCCTCAATCATCTGGGCGTCGGTCAGGAAGGTGACCGACTCGACGCCGTCCAGCAGATTGCGCCAATAGGCGCGCCAATCGGACGCGCCGGCGAAACGGCACGCCATGCCGATGATGGCGATATCCAGCGGCTTGCGGACGCCCCTCATACTTCCCCCTCCCCTCCTTATGCCCCGAGGATCACCACTCCTTGTCGTCCTCGCCCTGGTAGCCGCCCCCCATGAAGCCGCCGCACAGCTCCATCTCGCGCAGCCGGTCGAAGGCGCGCTCGAACACCTCCTGCATGGCCGACAGGTAGTCCAGCCAGGTCTCGACCATCCACATCATCAGTTGCAGCTGCATCTTGGCCATGCCGCCGCCGGGCATGCCACCGCCCATGGCCATCATCAGGGGCAGCATCTGCATGAACTGGGCGGGGCCGAAACCGCCGCCGAACGGATTGCCGCCGAACCCCTGGCCGAAGGCGCCGGTGCGACTGAATGCGCCATTTTCACGAGCATTTCTTCTGCATTTATTTCGTTTTTTATTTTTATCCTCGGAGTCACTATCGCTATCAGAAATTTTTTCGTGATTGTTTTCGCGCATTGCACCACCCTTACGCTTGGAATTGCCGTTTCAGATATCATACCAAGATATAGGACGTCCATTCCTTGCCACAGTTTAAAAGGCACACCTTTAGCTCATCAGGTATTACCCTTAGTATTCATGTTGCGAGAACTCAGGAAAGGGAGGGACGCGGCAGACCAGGTGGTTGCGAGGATTGAACGAGAGCAAAAAGCAACGTAGGCTGAGCGCGGCGGATGGTGTCCCGCGTCGGAACGGACACCTGAAGTCAAAGTCGATTTGGGGGTTTGGGGACCAATGAGTGTTCCGTCCGAGTTCAAGGTGGCCGACATCCTCTGCCGGGACGAGGAGACGTTGCTGGCGCGCGGCACCGCCGCCGGCGGTCGCGCGGTCCTGCTCCGCAGCACGTCGTCCGCCCGGCCATCGCAACCGGTCATCGACCGTCTGCGGCGTGAATTCGCGCTGAGGAGCGAAATCGACGCGGCCTGGGGCGCCGTCCCCCTGTCGCTGGACGAGGTATCCGGCCGCCTGACCCTGACCCTTTCCGATCCCGGCGGCGTGCCGCTGTCGCAGGTGATCGCGTCGCGCTCCGGCCCGCTGCGCATGGCGGACGTGGCCCGGCTGCTGCGCCTGTCGGCCCTGCTGGCCCGGACCCTGGGGCGCGTCCATGTCAAGGGACTGATCCACAAGGATATCACCCCCTCGAACATCCTGATCGACGAGGCCGGCGCCACGGTAACCTTCACCGGCTTCGGGGCGGCCTCCCAATTGCGGCGCGAGCAGCGTCACAACCAGGGAGCCGAAAGCGTCTGCGGAACCTTCGCCTACATGGCCCCCGAGCAGACGGGCCGGATGAACCGGTCGGTGGATTCCCGCAGCGACCTCTATTCCCTGGGCGTCGTTCTTTACGAGATGTTCACAGGGCTGCGGCCGTTCTCCGCAGTGGACCCCATGGAGTGGGTCCATTGCCATATCGCCCGCCAGCCCTCGCCGCCCCATGACCGGGTTGCCGGCCTGCCCGACCAGATTTCGGCCATCATCATGAAGTTGCTGGCCAAGACCGCGGAAGAACGCTACCAGACCGCCGAGGGTCTGGCCTCCGATCTGGAGGCCTGTCTGGCCGAATGGACGACCGCCGGGCGGATTTCCGGCTTCCCCCTGGCCGGAAGCGACCATTCCGGCATCCTGACCATTCCCGAGCACCTTTACGGCCGGGAACGGGAATCGGACATCCTGCTGGCGGCCTTCCGCCGGGTGGCCGACGACGGCATGCCCGAACTGGTTCTGGTGTCGGGCTATTCCGGAGTCGGAAAGTCGGCCCTGGTCAACCAGATCCACCCGGCCATGGTCGAGCGCGACGGCATGTTCGGCGCGGGCAAGTTCGACCAGCACAAGCGGGACATTCCCTATTCCACCTTCGCCCAGGCCTTCCACACCCTGATCCGCCAGATTCTGGGCGCGCCGGAATCGGACATCCGCCGCTGGCGCGAGGCCTTCCTGGATGCGGTCGGCCCCAATGGCGGGCTGCTCATCGATCTCATTCCCCAGCTGGAGCTGGTGGTGGGCGAGCAGCCGGGCGTGCCCGAACTGCCGCCGGGCGAGGCGCAGGTCCGCTTCCTGACGGTGTTCCGCCGCTTCGTCTCGGTGCTGGCCCGGCCGGAGCAGCCGCTGGTGCTGTTCCTGGACGACCTCCAGTGGATGGACAACGGGTCCATGAAGCTGCTCGAACACCTGATGACCCACCCCGAGGTGCGGCATCTTCTGCTGATCGGCAGCTATCGCGACAACGAGGTGGACAGTTCCCACCCCCTGATGCTGTCGGTGGAAACCATCCGCAAGGGGGGGCGGCCGGTCGACGACATCGTGCTCAAGCCTCTGAACGAGGACGACCTTGGACATCTGGTGGCCGATACGTTGCGTTGTGCCGGCGAACGGGCGGCTCCGCTGGTCCGGCTGATTCACCAGAAAACGGCGGGCAATCCGTTCTTCGCCATCCAGTTCCTGAGCACCTTGGCGGAAGAGAAGCTGCTGTGGTTCGATCAGAGCAAGGCGGAGTGGCGCTGGGACCTCGGACGCATCGGCGACATGGGGTTTTCCGACAACGTGGTCATCCTGATGGCGGCCAAGCTGCGCCGCCTGCCCGAGGCCGACCAGGCGGAGTTACGGCGGATCGCCTGCCTGGGCAACGGCACCACCCTGGGCACCCTGGCCATGGCCTACGACCGGACGGAAGAGGAGTGCCTGGGCAGCCTGGAAAAGGCCATTCAGGCCGGCTTTCTGATCCGCAACGGCGATCGCCTCAGCTTCACCCACGACCGGATTCAGGAAGCGGCCTATCTGTCCCTTCCCATCGCCGAAATGGTCGCCACCCATCTGCAGATCGGGCGGCGGATGCTGGAAAGCCTGTCCGCCGAGGAGGTCGACGACCGGCTGTTCGACGTGATCCACCACCTCAATCTCGGCCGCCAGATGATCACCAGCCAGGCCGAACGCGACCTGCTGGCCGGGCTGAACATCCAGGCGGGGCGCAAGGCCAAGGCGTCCTCGGCCAATGCCTCGGCCCGGGTCTACTTCACCCTGGCCCGCAATCTGCTGGGGGCCGATTGCTGGGACGTGGCCCACGACAACACCTTCGCCCTGTTCCTGGACCTGTCCGAGTGCGAATACCTGGTGGGCAACCATGCCCAGGCGGACGCGCTGTTCGAGCTCTTGCTGGGCAAGGCGGCCACCGATGACCAGAGCGCCCAGGTCTGGCGCCTGCGCTTTCGCATGTTCATGGTCTCGGGCCGTTTTGGCGACGCCGTCGCCGTCGCCGTCAAGGCCCTCGAACGTTTCGGCCTCGCCTGCCCCGAGACCGAAGAGGATACCGCCAGCGCCGTCCAGGCGGCGCGCCAGGAACTGGCCGGGCTCCTCAAGGGGCGGCACGTGGCCGATCTGGTCCGGCTGCCCGAATGCCACGTCCCCGCCGTCCGGGCGCTGATCGGCCTGATCGCCGACGCCATTCCGGCGGTGTATCACGTGCGTCCCCTGCTCTATCCCTTTCTGGGCCTCACGGCCATCAACCTGTCGCTGCACCACGGCGTGACCGAGGATTCCAGCGCGGCGTTCTCGGGCTATTCCGTGTCCCTGGTGGGCCGGTTCGAGGATTTCCGCACCGGGCTGGAATTCTCGGAACTGGCGCTGAAACTGGGCGAACGCTTCGACAGCGCCCCGCTGAAGGGGACCTTGCTGTTCCGCCACGGCTATTTCGTCACGCCGTGGAGCAAGCCCATCGCCTCCATCATGCCGGTGCTGGAGGAGACCTTCCGCACCTGCCTGGATACCGGCAACCTGATCTATGCCGCCTATGTGGCCTATGCCTCGGCCTGGATGCTGTTCGAGAAGGGCGAGCCGCTGGACGTGGTGCTGGCCCATATGCGCAAGTACACGCCCTTCGCCGCCAATGCCCGCATTCCCTTCGCGATCCTGATGCTGCGGCTGCAGGAACTGTTCATCGCCGGGCTGCAGGGAGTCGAGCTGGACGTCAAGCCGGGCATCGCCGGCGCGGACAGCGCCGAGAACTCCTACGAGGCGCTGGTGGCGACGGCCCATGGCTACGGCATCGCCTTCTACCATGTGGTCCGGCAGGTCACCCCCTATCTGATGGGCCGTTACGAAGAAGCGCTGGGCGCTGCCCGCGAGACGGCGGCCCTGGTGCCGAAGATCTCGTCTTCGGTGATCGAGACCTCCCACCATTTCTACGGAGCGCTGGCCATCACCGCGCTCTATCCCAGCGCCGAACCCGAGCGGCGGGAGGAAATGGCTCCCTGGCTGGCCGAGCACCATCGCAAGCTGGCACTGTGGGCCGAGCACTGCCCGGAGACCTTCGCCGCCCGCGCCGCCCTGATCGATGCCGAAATGGCCGCCCTGTCCGGCGGCGGCAATGAGGTCATGCGCCTTTACGAAAGGGCCATCCTGACCGCCCGCGAACATGGCCAGCTCCATTGCGAGGCCATCGCCAACGAGCGCGCCGGCCAGTTCTGCCTCGAGCAGGGCCTGCCCAGCATCGCCGAGAACTATCTGCGCAACGCCCGCTATTGCTATACGCGCTGGGGGGCGCTGGCCAAGGTCGCCCAGCTCGATCAGAACTTCCCCCGGCTGGCCGAGGCCGCCCTGGCCGACGGCGCCATGACCAGCTTCAGCGGCAGCGCCGACGGGCTGGACCTGATGACCGTCATCAAGGCGCAGCAAGCGGTGTCCGGCGAGATCGTGCTGGGCAAGCTGGTGGAATCCCTGCTGCGCATCGTGGTCGAGCACGCCGGGGCCGATCGCGGCCTGCTGATCCTGCGCCATGGCGACAGCTTCCGCATCGAGGCCGAGGCGGTTGTGGAGGGCGACCTGATCGCCGTGTCCACCTGCGCCGCCCCGCCCACCTCGGACGACCTGCCGCTGACCGTCTTCCAATACGTGGCCCGCACCCGCGAAAGGGTGGTGATCGACAACGCCATCGGCCCCAACACCTACATGACCGAAGGCTACGCGGCGCGCAGCGGCGTCAAGTCGGTGATGTGCCTGCCCGTGGTCACCCATGGGGCGCTGTCGGCGGTGCTCTACCTGGAAAACCGGCTGGCGGCCGGGGCCTTTACCCGCAAGCGGGTGGCGGTGCTGGACCTGCTGGCCACCCAGGCCTCCATCTCCCTGGAAAACGCCCTGCTCTACACCGAAATGGAGGAACGGGTCCGCGACCGCACCCGCGAGCTGGCGGAATCCCTGTCGGCGGTCAAGACCAAAGGCGACCAGGTCTCGGCGCTTCTGGACAATTCCGGCCAGGGCTTCCTGTCCTTCCGCGGCGATCTGGTGGTCGAGCCGGAATTCAGCCATCCCTGCCTGACCTTCTTCGGCGGCTCGCCCGCCGGCAAGCCGGTGGACGAGTTGCTGTTCTCCGGTAACGAGCATGCCCGCGACACCCTCCGGGCCTGCATCGAGGAGGCCCTGAAGGAACACGACACCTCGCGCGCCGAGCTGTATCTGTCGCTGCTGCCCGAGGAGATCTCCATCGGCCGGCGCGTCCTGAAGGCCGAGTTCAAGCCGCTGAACCGCTCGATCATGGTGGTGCTGACCGACATCACCGGCGAGAAAGCCCTGGCCGCGCAGGTGGCGCGCGAGCGGACCCGCCTCGAGATGATCGTGTCGGCCGTCACCTACGGCAACGACTTCTTCGACGCCGTCGCCGAGTTCACCAATTTCGTCCAGGATGGCGCGGGAATGTGGCGCGGCCGCGACCGGGCGGTGCTGTACCGGACCATTCACACCTTCAAGGGCACCTTCAACCAGTTGGGCTTCCACCACCTGCCCACCCAGTTGCACGACGTGGAATCCTCGCTGCAGCGGCTCGGCCGCCGGGGCGATGCCGCCGAGGCGGCGACCATGGTCTTCGCCCGCGACTGGCAAGCCGTCCTCAACGCCGACCTTGAAACCGTCCGCGAGGCCCTGGGCGACGATTTCATGGCCCGGCGCGGCGTGGTCACCGTCACCCCGGAACAGGCCAAGCGCTTCGAACGCTTTGCCCGCGGCCTGCTGTCGGAAACCGATATCCCGAACGTTCTCGAGGAAATCGCCGCTATCCGCACCGTGTCGCTGCGCCAGGCCATCGCCGATTTCGACAAGATGATCCACCAGATCTCGGCCCGCCTGGAAAAGGAAGTGGCGCCCCTGGTGGTGGAAGGCGACGACGTGCGCATCGATCCCGAGGTGTTCGGGCCGTTCCTGCGGTCGCTCGGCCATGTGTTCCGCAACGCCATCGATCACGGCATCGAGGACCCGGATTCCCGCCTGTCCACCGGCAAAAGCGAGATCGGCACCATCACCTGCGCCATCCGCCGCAACAATGGCGCGCTTGACATCGACATCGCCGATGACGGCGCCGGCATCGATGTGGAGACCCTGCGCCGGCGGGCCGCCGAGTTGACCAGCGACGATGTCAGCGACTGGGATATCGCCGACCTGGTCTTCGCCGAAGGCATCAGCATTCGCGCCGAGGCCACCGAGCTGTCCGGCCGGGGCGTCGGCATGACTGCCGTGAAGGCCAGCGTCGAGGAACTGGGCGGCAGCATCCGCATTGATTCACGGCCCGGCCACGGCACCCACTTCCTGTTCCACATCCCCTTCCCCCCTCAGGTGGAGGGGCGGGCCCAATGACCTTCGACATGTTGAAGTTTCCGCCGACCATGGCGGCGGTGCTGACCCGCACCCGCGACTACTTCCAAGAGGAGATCGGACTCAAGGTCTCTAGAGCGAAGCCGCGCACCGGTAACGTCGATGCATTACAATTGCGCGATGTCACCGCCGTCGTCTGCACCGATGGTCCGGTCAAGCTGCTGATCGCCTTCAGCTTCCAGCGGGTCCTGCTCGAACACCTCCGCGAGGTGATGACCGCCGACCTGAACGTCCTACCCTCCGAGCGCGAACTGTTCCTGCGGGAAACGGCCGGCGAGACGGTCAACTTCATCCTCGGACACGCCACTGCGGATCTGGCCGAGGGCGGCAACGTGATACGTTTGTCCCCCCCTTCCGTATTAGACGAAGAAAAGAACATTCTTCGTCCCAAAAAGGCGATTTTCACCACCATCGAAATGACAACCAGCCATGGTACTCTCGACATCAATTTCATCGGCCCGTCCGAGCTTTTCGACCGTAGATTGAACTTTATTAACGAAGAAGAAGTTCAAGGGGGGAACATGCACCCGCTTAAGGTTCTGATTGTTGACGACTCGCTCCTGACCGTCCGGACGCTGACCGGCATGCTGATGGAACTTGGGCATCTGGTGGTCCAGACGGCGGGAAGCGGGGCTCTGGCCCTGGAGGCCTATCGTCAGGCCAAGCCCGACCTCGTCACCATGGACATCACCATGCCCGACATGGACGGAATCGAAGCCACCACCGGTATCTTGAAGGAATTCCCTGACGCCAACATCATCATGGTGACCTCCCATGGCCAACAGGGTATGGTGATGAAGGCTGTGAAGGCAGGCGCCAAGGGCTATGTCCTCAAGCCCATCAAGGCGGACAAGCTGCGTGAAATGATCGCGCGGGTCTTCAAGGCCTGATGGAACTTTTCCGCAAGGGTCAGGGGAGCCGGATGGCGGCTGTGTCCAAACGTGCGCATGCGGCGCAGGCCGCCTGCAGCGACGGTGCCATGGATGTCATTCCGTTTCCCATCTACGTGGTCGATGCCGGGACGCGCGAGCTGGTGAGTCTCAATCACGCCATGCGCAGCAAGACCGGGGCAGAGCCGGGGCAGACCTGTCATAAGGCCATTTACGACCAGCCCGCCCCCTGCCATTTCTGCCAGATCGGCGCCTTGTCGGCGCTGGGCGGGCAGGCGCCATCGACCATCGTGTTCGAACACTTCAACGACCGCGACAATTGCTGGTACCAGTTGAGCGAAACCCTGATCGACTGGTTCGACGGCCGCCGCGTCAAGCATTCCGTCGCCGTGGATATCGGCGCCCTCAAGAACGCCCAGAACGAATTGTCCGAGGCCTATGCCATGTTGGCGCTGAAAAGCGTCGAATTGGAAAAGGCCTCCATCACCGATGCCCTGACCGGGCTGTTCAACCGTCGGCGCCTGGACGAATCCTTCGCCCATGAACTGGACCGCGCCCAGCGCTATGCCGAACCGGTCTCCCTGATCATCTCCGACGTGGACCACTTCAAGTCGGTCAACGACATTCACGGGCATCATGTCGGCGACGAGGTGCTGCAAGCCATGGCCGGGCTGCTGCGCCACGGCGTGCGGGCCTTGGATGTGGTCGGGCGCTGGGGCGGCGAGGAATTCCTGATCATCTGCCCGAACACCGACCTGGATGGCGCGACCGCCCTGGCGGAAAAACTGCGCGCCGCCATCGCCTCGGCGCAGTTCCCCGGCATCGGCACCTCGTCGGCCTCGTTCGGCGTGGCCCAGTACCAGGACGGGGAATCCTTCAAGGATACGGTGGCACGGGCCGACACGGCGCTGTATCGTGCCAAGGTCAACGGCCGCAACCGCATAGAATACTGAACCGCCCGCCATGCTGATCGGCCAGTTCACCTTGCCCCTCGCCTTCGATCTGGCCGCCACCTTCCTGTTCGCGCTCACCGGGGCGCTGACGGCCATGCGCAAGGGCTATGACTTCGTCGGCGTGTTCTTCCTGGCCCTGGTCACCGGAATCGGCGGCGGTCTGCTGCGCGACGGGCTGTTCCTGCAGCAGGTCCCCGCGGTGCTGGGGTCCCATTACCTGTTGGCGGTGGTCGTGGCCACGGTAATCGGCCTGGTGTTCGGCCAGAGCCTCAACCGTCTGGCCCTGGTCTTCCTGCTGGTGGATGCCCTGGGGTTGGGGCTCTATACGGTCTTTGGGGCGCAAAAGGCGCTGAACGCCGGCCTGGGCTGGATTCCCGCCTTGCTGATCGGCGTGATCAACGCGGTGGGCGGCGGCGTGCTGCGCGACCTGATGAGCCGGGAAGACCCGCTGATCTTCCGCCCCGGAGAATTCTACGCCGCCGCCTCCCTGGCCGGCGGAATGGTCTTCGCCGTCCTTGCGCTGGGCATGGGACTGGCGGCCCAGCTGGCGGCCCTGGCCGGCATTGGGGTGACGGTGCTGGTGCGGGTGGCCTCGGTCCGCTTCGGCTGGCGCACCCCGGCCGCCCGCGCCCTGATCGGCCGCGACCAGCCACCGGGAGAGGCTTGAACCTGCCTCCCTCTAGCCTCTAATGTGGCGGCATGGTCGCGCCGTCCCCTCCCCCCGACACCTATAACGTCCTGTGGCTGCAGGCGGCCAGTTGCGGCGGCTGCACCATGGCAGCCCTGGCGGCCGATGATACCGGGCTGCTGCGCTCGATGGCGCGGTTCGGCATCCGGCTGCTGTGGCATCCCTCGCTGTCCGAGGAAAGCGGCGCCGAGGCGCTCGCCGTGCTAGAGGACTGCGCCACGGGCAAGCTGCGCCTGGACTGCCTGTGCGTCGAGGGATCGGTGTTACTGGGCCCCAATGGCAGCGGGCGCTTCCAGATGCTGTCGGGCAGCGGCGCCCCCATGAAGGACTGGATCGCCCGATTGGCCCCCAAGGCCCGGCACGTGGTGGCGGTGGGAAGCTGCGCCGCCTTCGGCGGCATGCCGGCCGCCGGACACAACCCCACCGACGCGCGCGGCCTGCAGTATTCCGGCTGGGACCCGGGCGGCGCGCTGGGCAAGGCCTTCCGCGCCGGTTCGGGCCTGCCGGTGGTCAACATCGCCGGCTGCGCCCCCCATCCGGGCTGGATGATCGAGACCCTGGCGGCGCTGGCATTGGGCGATGTCTCGGCCGAGCATCTGGACGCCTTGGGCCGTCCGCGCGCCTATGCCGACCATCTGGCCCATCATGGTTGCGGGCGCAACGAGTTCTATGAGTTCAAGGCCAGCGCGGCACGGCCGTCCGATCGCGGCTGTCTAATGGAAAACCTCGGCTGTCGCGCCACCCAGGCGCCAGGCGATTGCAATATCCGCCGCTGGAACGGCTATGGCTCGTGCACCGATGGCGGCTATGCCTGCATCAACTGCACATCCCCCGCCTTCGAGACGCCGTCGGGTCCCTTCCAGGAGACCGCCAAGGTGGCCGGCATCCCCGTGGGGCTGCCGGTGGACATGCCCAAGGCATGGTTCGTCGCCCTGGCCGCCTTGTCCAAATCGGCGACGCCGCAGCGGGTGCGCACCAATGCCCATGCCGACCACGTCATCGTCCCACCCGCCCGCAAGCCCCTGAAGTCGCCATGACCCTAAGCTCCACCCGCCTGATCGTCGGCCCCTTCAACCGGGTCGAGGGCGACCTGGAAGTGACCCTGGACGTCCAGGACGGACGGGTGGCCGAAGCCCGGGTCAACGCCCCCCTCTATCGCGGCTTCGAGCAGATCCTGCTGGGACGTCCGCCCTCGGACGCCCTGGTGATCGCCCCCAGGATCTGCGGCATCTGCTCGGTATCGCAATCGGTGGCCTCGGCCCGCGCCCTGGCGGGTTTGGGTCCCGCCGCCATGCCGGAAAATGGCACCCTGGCCACCAATCTCATCCTGGCCTGCGAGAACGCTGCCGATCACCTCACCCATTTCATGCTGTTCTTCGCCCCCGATCTGGCGCGAAGCTGCTATGGCGGACGGCCGTGGTTCGCCGCGGCCAGGCGGCGTTTCGCGGCGGGCGATGGCGAATGCGCCCGAGCCCTGCTGCCGGCCCGAGCCCGCTTCCTGCATCTGATGGGCCTGCTGGCGGGCAAGTGGCCGCACTCGCTGGCGCTGCAGCCCGGCGGGGTCACCAAAGCCGTCGATCCGGGCGAGAAGATCCGCCTGCTCTCCATCCTGGCCGAGTTCCGCGAGGCGCTGGAGACCCATCTGTTCGCCGACAGCCTGGAAGCCATCGCCGCCCTCGACGGACTCCCCGCGCTCGATGCCTGGGCCGATGCCGCCCCGCCCGAGGCCGGCGATTTCCGCCTGTTCCTGCACATCGCCCGCGACCTGGACTTCACCGGATTGGGCGCCGGCCCCGGCCGCTTCATCTCGTCGGGAAGCTTCGGCCTGTTCGCCCCCGGGGTGTGGGCCCAAGGCGCGTCGACGCCCTTCGACCCGGCCCAGGTCAGCGAGGATCATGCCCACTCGTGGATGGAGGGCGCAATCCTCGCGCCGGCCGTCGGCAAAACCATTCCCGCCCCCGATAAGCCCGAAGGCTATAGCTGGTGCAAAGCGCCCCGCCTGGACGGACAGGTGGCCGAGGTGGGAGCCTTGGCCCGTCAGGTGGTAGACGGCCACCCCCTGGCCCGCGCCCTCAACGCCGCCCGCCCCGGCGGCTCGGTGCACGACCGGGTGGTGGCCCGGCTGCTGGAACTGGCCCGGCTGATCCCGGCCATGGAAAGCTGGATCCGCGCCATCCGCCCGGCCGAGCCGTTTTGCGCCCCCCCCTCCCCCCTCGGCGAAGGCGCCGCCGTCGGCCTGGTGGAGGCCGCCCGCGGGACCCTGGGACATTGGCTTGGCCTGCACAACGGCCGCATCGCCCAATACCAGATTGTCGCCCCGACCACCTGGAACTTTTCCCCTCGCGATGCCCAAGGCAATCCAGGAGCCCTCGAAATCGCGCTAGCCGGAGCCCCCGTCCTGCCCGGCGAAACCACCCCAGTCGCCGTCCAGCACGTCGTCCGCTCCTTTGACCCCTGCATGGTCTGCACGGTGCATTGAAATTTTATCGTTTAATATCAATGTGTTGCCGAACCGCGTCCCGAATGCGTCCCGAAATCGTCCCTAATCAGCCCGGAACACGCACCCAATCGTCGCCCCGTTTGTCCCGATAAAGCGCCGCCATCTCGGCCGATTTATGGCCGAGAAGCGCCTTGGCGAAAGCCTCGCCACGCTCGTCGGTCCATAGCCTGGCGGCCAACGATCGGATTTCGTGAAAGGTCGGCGGTGTCTTCCCGGTGCTGCCCGTGATGCCTGCTTTGTCGCGGGCCTCGGCAAACTCTAGGGAAATGGTTTGAGCCCTGATCGGGTCGCCAGGTCGGGCCTTCCCCACGATCGCGTTGTGGTGCAGAAAGTGCTTCGACAAGACGGCGTCGCGGCAGTTTGCAACCACCTCTGACAGCGACCAATTGACCACTTGCAGCCGAATGCCGACCGGGATGGAAACGCGGGCGCCGCCCTTGGACTGGACGACCCATAAATAGCCGTCGCTGATGTCCTTCGGCCCCATATTCCGCAGATCGTCTCGGCGCTGGCCCGTGATCAACGCGAGCTCCATGGCCCTGGCAACGCGGGGCGCCATGTTAGCCGCGGCATAAGCGTGGATGGCGCGGAAATCCTCGAGGGTCAGTCGTGACCGCTCGACCTCGACCGTCACGGCCTTGGTGACCGCCACGGGGTTCGTTTCGCGCCAGCCGATGGCAACAGCGTGGTTAAACACATCCAGCATGAAAGACCGCATAGACTGCGCCATGCGCTCTTTGCCCGCGTCTTCATACTCTCGGAGCATATCGGCGGCGTCTTTGGTCGTGATCTGGGCGACCTTCGTGGCCCCCCATCGGGTTTCGATGGTGGCGAGGCGCTGTCGCATCGACATGGCCGTCGCCTTCACGATCTTTGCTCGCTCGAGCCGCTTGTCGATCTCTTGGCGGTACAGCGCCGCCAGATCGGCGAATGTGGTGTCTGTCGTGCCGTTGAGGCGGTCGACGAGGCGCGGCTTATCGCAAAGCGCCATAATCTGCAAGTTGGCCTCGACGGCCTGGGCGAACGCCGCCCGCTTATCCCGGCCGAGGCCATATTCGCGGCCATCCGTCGGGTTCACCCACGAATAATATCCGTCCCGCCGGCAGCGCAGATTTGCGGGCCAGTCGCGGCGGGACATATTACGGCGCTTTCCGGGCATTGATGCGCTCGATCAACGATGGGGTGGGGCGTCCGCAAGGACTATACACCGCATCGTGGCGCACAAAATAGGTCCGACCGTGCTTCTCGGCCGGTGGGTATATTTTGCCATCTCGGACCCAGGTGTAGAGCGTATTTGCGTGCGGCTTGGCGTCGCCATACTCCTGCTCGGCCCATGCGGCTATTGGTGGCCGGGACGCGAATATTGACGATGTCGAGGGCGTGGCGACGCCAACGGTCAATGATATGCTGAGGCATGGTTCAGACCTCCTCGTCGGGGGCGGCCAGGGCGCCGCCGATGGCGCCGTAGCCGAGGACATCGCGGCGGCTGTCGGCATGCAACGGGTCGAAGCTCAACCGATTGATCTTGAGCAGCATCAACAGATCGGCGGCCTGGGGCGGGCTGATCTTGGTGCCGAGATAGGCCGACCACAGGGCCGCCAGGCGGTCGAAGCTGTCGCGGAAATCGCCATACTCGAGATGCCGAGCGGTAATGACGAGTTGGGCGTCGCGGAGCAGATCGAGAGGCGAGCTCATATCACGGCCTCCAACAGCGTTTCGGCCAGGGCGCGGAGGGGCGCCGAATAGGAGTCGGGGTCGTTGGTGATGCCGTCGAGGTCACGCTCACAAGAGCGGATGGCGTCGAGCAGCTTTTCGCCCTCGGCGATCTCGTCGGCCATGTCTTCGATGCGGCGCAGCAAGGCGGCCACGTCGTCGTTGCCGCGGTTGCGCAATTCGATGTCGAGGATGTCGTTTTCGGTCAATTCGGGCATAGCGGTCACCGTGGGTTGAGGGGGCCGGCCGAAACCGGCCCCGTCGGGTCTAAGACAGCAATTCACGGAGCAAGGCGGCCTCGTACGTCTCGACCTCGGCCCGAAAGCTTTCGTCGAGACGCTGGCGGCGCAGAGCTTCGCGCAGCACCGCCTTGTCGAAGCCTTCCGACGCGGCCTCGCTGAACACGTCCTTGATCGCGTCCTTGATCGGTTTGACGTGTTCCTCGAGGGCGGCCTTGGCCTCCTCGTCGAGACGGTTGATCCGCTCGGCGAAGGACCGGAGGATTTCGGCGGCATTTCCGCCCAGAGCGGTGGCGTCGTCGGTCATGGCGGCGCCCCCTTACGACAACAGGTCGGCGAGGTCGTCACCGCCAGCATCGGCCAGGGCACCAAACTGGTCCTCGGCCGCCGGGGCACCACCGCCGCCCAGGCGCTCGTCCTGTTTGACCAACTGGAGATTTTCCAGCTTGAGCGAGACGCCGAAACCGTCGTCGCGGTCATAGGCCATGGCCGAGAACGTGGCCAGGAACCAGCACCCGGAATAGACCTCGTTTTCGGCGACGATCTCGTGCAGGCCGTTGGCCTTATCGACCAGGGTCGTGCCCTGCTCGTCGATGATGGCCCGCACCTTGCGGTCGACGAGGCCCGGCTTGCGGGACTTGGTCGACAGCTTGAAAGTGGTCTGCCCCGCCTCGAAACCGGCGTAGAGCTTGCCCTCCTTGTCGACCTGGGTCGCGCCGTCCTTGAGCGGCGACTTGAACTTGGGATGCTTGAGCTTGTCGCCGGCGGTGCTGCCCCACATCTTGGTGGCGGCCTCGACGATGGCGGCCTTGACGCCCGTCAGATCGGAGCCAGCCGGGGCGATGGCGGTCAGGCCCCAGGTCTTTTCGGTGACGCCCTTGTCGTTGGTGCGGACCTCGGGCTCGACGCCGCGAAAGAAGGCGGCGCGAACGAGGGGCGTCTTGGCGGTGGCGGAATAGGTGTACTTGTCAGCCATGATGGCGGTTTCCTTTTGGGCTATTCGAGCGAAGTGAAGTCGGCGGCAGCGCCGCCAGCGACGGCCTGGCGCTTATCGCCAGCCGGGGCCAAGGTCGTTCCCGAGCTTTCGGCGACGACCAAGTGCTTGATCGCGTCCTTTTGCTTGCCGAGAAGCTTCTCAGCAGCGGCGGGCGAGATGATCTTGCGGGCGTATATGTCGAGGATGGGCAACCCGGCCGTGAGCAGGGCGTCGGACGCCAGGTCATCGTCGGCCCATTTGCGCTGGGCACGCTTCGGAACGAGCTTCCATCCGGGGATTTCGACGCCCTGCTCGAGCGAGGCATGGGCGTGCTCGCGCACACTCTTGAGCCAACCCTCGATGATCTCGGCGGCGTTAAGCACCTGGCCGATCCGGGCCGGGGTCATGGACGAGGGCGCCGGGGGCACGGTGATCGTGGTGTCAGTGAATTGGGCCTCGGCCGTGGTCAGGGCCATGCGTTCCATTTCGGGGCACACCGGCTTGGCCTTGCAGAACCGGCAATGGTCGCCCGCCACCAATGGGGCGTCGGGCTCGAGCGTGCGATTGATCACGTCGAACAGATCGACCGACCATTCAAAGAGCTCGAATGCCGAAATAACCTCGAAGCGGATGGGGCCGTCTTCGTGGTAGGCCCGCGGCTGCACAATGGCGATCTGCACTTCGGAGACGACGTGGCCGAGCTTATCGAGCTCGACGCAGGCGCCGAGGGCATATCCGCGGAGCTGGCCGTTGCCGTGGACTTCGACCGCGACGCCCTGGCCGTGCTTGTAATCGGTGACCAACAGGGCCTTGGTGCTCGGACGATAGCGAGCAAAATCCAACCGGCTGCGCAGCGGCACCGGCGGGTTGAGGGGTGCCAGGTCGACGGGCAGTTCGACGAAAACGATGTCGCCGTCTTCGATCTGCGAGCGACAGAAATCGAGGTAAACCTGTACGGCCGCGGCCATGTCCTCGTCGACGATTGACCCGCCGACCTTGCGGTCAATGAGCTCGATCGCGTCGATACCCTGGCGCAAGCCGATCTCGCCGCATTCGTGCGCGTCGGTGCCCTCCTCCGCATACGGGCTGGGCTTTTCCGGCGGGGCCTTGCGGCACTCGCGGATTGACCCAGGGCACGCGGCATAGCGGCTATACGACGAGAAACCGTGCTCGACGTGTCCCGACTTGTCGATCGGAACCAAGGGGGCGTTCATTACGCCACCTCGGCCATGACGGCGGCGTACTGGTCGGGCTTGATGTCCGACAGACGCGAGGCGTTAAACTTGGTCAGCAGCGCCTTGACGGCCAGCGGCCCCTTGACCTTGGCGAACGCCTGCAACGCGGCGACCACCGCCGGGCCGTCAATGGCGGCGGGGGCTTCGGCCACCGGCTCGGGCTGGGCCTCGACGGGCGCCTCGGCCGCGATGTCCTTATCGGGCAGCGGGGCAAAGTCGGCGTCGACGGTCGGCTCGGGGGCGGGCTCGGCCGCCTTGCGGGCGCGGGTCTTCTTGGCCGGTTCCGGCTGCACATCGGGGGCGAGCGGAACACTCGCGGTGGCCTCGGGGGCGTGGGTGGCAGCAAAGCCGCCCAGGATACCCGGCAGCATGGCGCGGGCGGCCTCGATGTCGGCCGGGCTGGAAATGTTCAACGTGATCGAAATCATCGGTTTTGTCCTTTCGGTCTTGGTGGTCGGTGCGGGTGTGGCGGGCATTGCCCGGTTGAAAACTTGGGCGATGGACTGGAACGGGCCGTCGGGCTCGTCGGGCATCGGGTCGTTGAGGGGGTCGCCGCCTTCGGCGCGGATGCGCTCGGCCAGGCGACGGCTGATCTCGACCTTGGCGTTGGTGCGAAAGGCGTTGGGCACGGCAGGATGGAATAGCCAATCCTGGCGGGCGACGTAGGGCGCCCATTCCTCGGTCGGCAGTTCCTCGAGATCGGCCAGCGAGCCAAGCAGGCAACGGCCGAGCGGATTGGTGGCCAGGGCGGCCAGTTCCTCTTGATGGGCTTGGCGGGCCATGGCGGCGAGGCGTTCGTCGCGCTTGCGGCGCTTGGCGGCCAGCTCGGCCATGCGCTTTTCGTGCGCCTGTTTGTTGCCGGGCGTGGTCATTCCGCCACCTCGACCCAAACGGGCTCGTATTCGTCGACGGGCACGGGCTTGTCGTCGTTGAGACGGACGCCGAGGCGGCTGGCATGGAACGGACGGATAGCGACCGACAAGGGCAGCCCCTTTGCACCGTTCAACGCCTTCATGTGCCGCACCGCAGTCGACGGGGCGAGGCCGGTGGCGCGGGCGATCTCCATGCCTGTCGGGCACTCGCCGTATTCCTCCATCCACGCCTTGAGGGCGGCGAAGACACGCAGCCGGTTGGTTCGATCGAGGATCGTCAACCGCTTGACCAGATGGGCGGCGCGGTCGGTCATGACGGCACCACGGTCAAGGTGGTCTGGGCGAAGACGCCGTAACGCTTCGACGCGATGATGTGGGTGATCTGGGCGTCGTCGGCGAAGACGATGCCGTTGACGGCGTCGAGTACCAGCTTGACCACGTTGTCGAGGTCGGGCTTTTTCGTGGGCTGCTCGGTCCCGTCGAGAGCGGCGGCGCGGCGCTTTTTTGACCACGACGTGGCTACGGGCAACACCGCCTCAATCGTCACCAGCACCGGCCCGGTGAGCGGGTCGCAACCGCCCATGGCGTCCATGGCCAGCGAGGCGATCACGCCCTCTTTGCTCCGGGTCTTGGCGGGCGTGACGGCCCGGCCGTTCCAGATGCGCGGGCGGCCCTTGCCGGTGACTTCGCCGGGGATGGTGACGACGACGACCATTTAGGCGGCCTCGCCGTGGAAAAAGTCGGCCGGGGTAACGGCGCCCTCGGTGGCGGCGACGATCTTGGCCATCTGGGCAGGGCGCGGGATGGCGCGGCCATGCTTCCATTTGCTGACGGCGGGCTGGGTGACGCCGACCAGGGCCGCGAGCGCCTCTTCGGTCATCCCCGCCAGTTCCATGAACCTTGCCAACGTCATAGCGTGCGCCTCTGTGTTTTATAACGACAGAGGTTCGTATAACGCCGACCGTTATAGAACGCAAGCCCATATCCGCATGGGCTATTCAAATTCTTAATAACTATGTGTTATAGATGTTTAGTTTCAGCGCCTTGGCGCATCTACGAGGTAGACCGACATGCCGCCCAAAACGCCCACGCTCGCCGACATTCGCAGAACGACCGACTTCCGGCAGCAAGATGTCGCGGAGGAGCTACGCACCAGCCAGCCGCACTACGCCATGGTCGAAAGGGGGCTGCGCTCGGCGCCGGAAGACTGGACACCGATCTTGGCTAAAATGTGGGATGTCACCGAGGACGAGATAGAGCTCGCCCTCATCGAGACATACCGGCAGGGCGCCCCGCGCAGAAAAGAAGAAACGGCCAAACGTCGAGACAGGCCAGTAGACCCCGCCATAGCGGGCAACCCATTGCAGTTTATACACAAACTGATGCACCAGCCCACCACTCCGTCGCCCCAGATACCCATACGGGCCGTCGGGCGTGCAGGCCCAGCGCAAGAGGCGTTCATCGGCGACGGCCCTGTGGACTGGACAGAGCGGCCAGCGTTTTTGCGGGGAGTCGACGCATACGGCGTGTATGTCGCCGGCACGAGCATGGTGCCGCGGTATCGCCCCGGCCAGCTTGTATTCGTCGACCCACACCGCCCCCCGGTTAACGGCCAGGGTGTGGTCGTCGTGCGCTATGATAACGCCGTGCTTATCAAGGAATTTGTCGGCTATGGGCTCGACCACGACGAGGACGTGGTCATTCTGCGCGAGTACGCCCCTGTTGATCGGGAATTTGCGGTATTCGGATCGGAAATAACGGCAATCCACGTCATCGTCGGAACCAAGGACGCTTAATATAACTAAACGACCTTGCGTTTTATAACGCACTTGGCTACGGTTGGGGCTCCGAATATGTTTTGGAGCCCCAGCAGCCATGCACCTTTCAATCACTCCCGTCGAAAATGAGCCCCGTATCCACGACCTCGCTCTGGCCGAGGCGCTGGAATACGCCCGCCCGGTCACGATCCGTGACCTGATCAAACGCCACCTAACCAGCCTGGAAGCGTTGGGCACTGTCCGCACCATGCGGACAGTGAACCGGGGGCAGGAAGCCACCGAGTACTATCTCAACAAAGCCCAGGCCATTTTCATCACCACCCAGGCCGGGACCGCCAAGGCCGTTGACGTCACCGTCGAAGTGGTCAAGCGGTTCGACGAGTACGAGAGCGGCAAGCGCCTCCCCGCTGCCCACACCAAGGCCGCCGTGCGCCAAATGCTGGCCGGTGACATCGAGGGCGCCGCCCGCCAGGCCGTCGAAATCCGAGCCGAGGCGGCCAAGGCCAGCACCGCCAAACTGACCGCGATGGTCAAGTGCGCCTGTGATGACGGCCGAGCCCGCGGTTTACATCTTGTTTATGGCGCGGGCACCGGGCGTTGGGCCGGGCGGTTAATACAATTGCAGAATCTGCCAAGGGGCTCGGTCAAGAAAGCCGACCTCGCCATCCCGTTGATCATCGACGGCGACATCGACCTCGTTTCGATGCTGTTCGGGCCGCCCTTGGATGTCATCTCGTCCAATCTGCGCGGGTGCCTGATCCCGGCCGAGGGCTGCGACTTCATCCAAAGCGATTTCAGCAACATCGAGGGGCGCATCACCGCTTGGCTGGCGAACGAGGAATGGAAAATCCAAGCCTTCCGCGACTTCGATGCCGGCACCGGCCGCGATCTGTACCTGATCGGAGCCGAGAAGATTTTGACCCTGCTCAAAGTGCCCTATGCACACCCTTTAAACGAGAATAGTCAAGAGCGTACACCCTATGGTAAGGTTCCCGAGCTCGCCCTCGGATTCGGGGGCGGTGTAGGGGCGTTCCAGTCCATGGCCGCCATCTACGGCATGAAGGTCACCGACGAGGAGGCCGACCAGATCAAGGTCGCCTGGCGCGAGGCGCACCCTCGGGTCGTCGCCCTCTGGCGCAACATGGAAGACGCCGCCTTTAACGCCATCTCCAACCCTGGCCGGGTGGTCAGCACCGCGGGCGGGCGGATTAAGTACGTCGTCAAGGGCGGGTTCCTGTGGATGGTGCTCCCGTCGGGCCGCCCGCTGGCATACGCCCACCCGCGCATCGAGAAGCGGCGCCCGGCCTGGAACATTGGCCAGGACGAGATCAAGCTCAAAGACACCATCACGTTCATGTCGGTGAACAGCATCACCCGGAAATGGGAACGATGCACGACATACGGCGGCTCGCTCGCGGAAAATGCAATCCAGGCGATTGCCCGCGATCTGTTGGCAAACGCCCTGCTCAAGCTGGAAGCGGCCGGCTATCCGGTCGTCATCCATGTTCACGACGAGGCGCTGGCCGAGATCCGCAAGGGCGTCGGCAGCGTCGACGAGTTCAAATCAATCATGTGCGACACGCCCGCTTGGGCCGCCGGGCTCCCGGTGGCTGCGGCTGGCTGGCGCGGTTCGAGGTATCGGAAATGACCATGACCGACACGATCAACATGCTCGACCACGCCCTGGCGCTCGCCGCCAAGGGGTTCAAGGTCTTCCCGCTCCAACCCAATGGCAAGCTTCCGATCTGGGAGGGCTGGCCCGACCGGGCGACCACCGACGCCGCCACGATACGCGGCTGGTGGTCCGACCCGCTGACCGGCGGTTCCAAGCCGTACAATGTGGGCGTTTGCACCAGCGGATTGTTGGTGACCGACCCCGACGCCAAGGGCGGCAAGCCCGGCCTGGTGAATTGGGAGATCAACGACGCCATTTTCGGGACGCCCGACCATCCCGTCACCATTACGCCTACCGGCGGCCAGCATCATTTTTTCAAGCTGCCAGCGGGCATCAACCCGGAGACGGTCGGCAATATCGCAGACAGCGCCAAGCGCGAAAGCCCGCTGGGCAAGGGCATCGACGCCCGATCGTGGCATGGCTTCGTCGTCGGCGCCGGCAGCGTGATCGACGGTGTGCCCTATCGTTGGCAGGCCGAGGCGGCCAGCGTCGCCGATTTGCCGGATGCGCCCGACTGGATCATCGACAAGTGCAAGCGCCAGGTCGTCGAGCGCCCCGACACCGCCGAGACGCCCGAGGGTTTGACGCTGGACACGCCGGCGGCGCTGCACCGGGCAACGTGGTATCTCCAGCATGAGGCGCCCGAGGCCGTCGAGGGCGATGGCGGCGACAGCACCGCTTTCAGCGTGGCGTGTCATGTTCGTGATTATGGCGTCAGCCGCGAAATGGCCCTCGAGCTCTTGCTCGACCATTGGAACGATCGGTGCTGCCCGCCCTGGTCGCCGGAAGACCTCGAGCTCAAGGTCGGCAATGCATACAAGTACGCCCGCGAGCAGATCGGTTGCGCCTCGGCCGAAACGCAATTCGAGCCGCTGCCCGACCAGGCCGAGGCGATAGACGTGCCTATCGAGCGGGCGGGCAGCACGGCAAAGAAACGGAAGTTTCTTCGGCTCAAGGACATGCGCGAAATCCCAACCCAGTCGTGGGTGGTAAAGCGGGTGTTGTTGGCCACGGGGTTGATGGGCCTTTGCGGCGCCTCGTCCAGCGGCAAGTCGTTCGCGGCGCTGGATTGGGGGCTTTGCATCGCCTACGGCATCCCGTGGCACGGCATCAAGGTCACCCAACGCGACGTGATCTATGTGGCGGCCGAGGGCGCGGTCGGGCTGACCAAGCGCATCATGGCCTGGCGCAAGGCGCACTTCCTCGACGGCCCCGAGCACGACGACGCCCCGTTCTTCGTACTGCCTACCGCGGTCAATCTGCTCGACAGCGACCCCAATATCCAAGGGCTGATTTCCGAGATCAAGGAACACTGCCCCGACCCTGGTTTGATCGTGATCGACATCGACCTGATGCCCGCCGGTGCTCTGACGGCGCTGCCCTGATGATCGTCGCAAACGCCGCCCGCGGCGAGGTGGTCGTTGCCCTGGCGGGCACCGATCACCTTTTGCGCCCCACCCACGACGCAATCTCGATGATCGAGGCGCTGACCGGCCTCGGCCTGGTCGGCGTCGCTCGTCGCCTGCTCGACCCCAACGGCGCCGCCTTGCGCGATGTCTCGTTTGTGATTGCGGCGGGCCTGACGGGGGCAGGCAGCACCCTCAAATTTGACGACGTGCCCCGCCTGGTCTTTGAGACGGGCATCCTAAAGGTTTTGCCGGCTGCACAGGCGTTTGTCCTGGCGGCGCTCAACGGCGGCCAGGAGGCCAAGCCGTCGGGGGAAGCCGGGCCGGCGGACGGGAAGAGTTCCCCCTCCGTCGGATGATGGGCATTGCCTGCGGGGTTCTTCACTGGACCCCGCCGGTTTTCTGGGCAGCAACGCCCCATGAATTATTCGCCGCGATCGAAGGCTATCAGGCCGCCAACCGGCCGGCTGACGAGGCCGACGACGAGGAAATCGCCAGCGCCACCCAGGCGCTTTATCAGGCGCTGAAAGCGAAAGAGGAGGGCGTTTAATGGCCGAGGTCGACGCCCTTCTCGTCCGCATCGAGGCGAACACCGCCCTGTTGCGGTCGGAGCTCGACAAAGCCGACCGCGCCATGATGTCGTCCGCTGGCACGGCGGAGACGACGGCCAAGCGCATCGACGCGGCCATATCCCGCACCCTGGACGCGCAACGCGCCTCCATGCAACGCCTGCTCGACCAGGCCGACCCGACCGCCGCAGCAATGCGCAAGATGTCGGAGACGCAAATCGAGGTTAACAAGGCGCTGGATTTCGGGATCATATCCCAGGCCGAGCACACCAAGCTCATGGCCTCGCTTGGCGGCCAGGCTGGCAAGACCGGCGGGCAGTTGGGCGCCATGCGCGGCATGGCCCAGCAAGCCGGGTATCAATTCACCGACATGGCCACGCAGATCGGCATGGGGCAAAACGCCTTCATGGCCATCGGCGTGCAGATGGGCCAGTTGCTCGGCATGTTCGGCGCCTGGGGCGCTGCGGCGGGTTTTGCTGCGGTCGCCGCCGGAACGCTGGCGGCCAAGTTCTTCGACGATGCCAAGGCCGCTGACGAGGCCGCCAAGGCGGCGCAGACCTATGCTGAGGCGATCGCCCGCGTCAACGAGTTGACGAAAACCGCCACCGATCTGACCAAGCTCAAGACGGCGGCCGACCGCGAGAACGCCCTTGAGACAATCCGCAAGCTGCACCTCGAGGAGACGGCGGCGTTTGCGACCCTCTCCCAGAAGGTGGCAAAGATCAAGGCCGACCGGGCTGATCTCGGGCCAAATATCGACTGGTCCCGCGAATACCACCAGGCCGACACCGCGCTACAGGAATCGTTTAACCGGCTCCAAGAGCTCGGACGCCAGCGGCAAGACCTCCTCAAGCCCCCGGCGGGCAGCGGTCTTTACAACAAGATCAACGCCGAGGCCATCAAGGACGCCGAGGAATACCTCAAGGATTTTGAGGACGCCTCGAAAAAGTCGCAGAGTGTGGCGGAAAAGCTCTCGGACGCCATCGCCAAACAAGCCCAGCAACTGCAATTCCAGGCCGACCAGTTCGGTCGCTCGGCCCGCGAACAGGCGATCTATACGGCGCTACAGACGAACGGCCTGTCGATCACCAGCAAAGAGGGCGAGGAGATCGCCCGCCTGGCCGGTGCCGTCTATGACCTGACCGCCGCCAAGAAGGCCGCGGACGAGGTGCAAAACCGGCTCAACGAGCGCGAGGCGGAATCGTGGGACGACGCCATCAAGCTGACCGACGCCCGCAAGAAGTTGATCGAGGCCACGGCCGACGAGGTCGACAAAGCCCGGCAGCTTTATGCAGCGATGCAGGACGGCGAAGACGCCTACAACCGCCAAAAGATCGTGATCGAGAAGGTGAACGAGGCCAAAAAGGCCGGTATCAACCTTTCCCCGGAAGAGGTGGCGGCCATCAAGGCCAACGCCAACGCCCTGGTCGATGTGCAGAACCAGACGGCACAATATAAGAACACGGTCAACGAGCTCGGCCAGTTCGGTGACCAGGCGTTCAGCCGCATCGGTTCGGCCATGACCCAGATGGCCATGGAAGGCAACGACGCCTTTTCCAGCCTGCGGAACATCGGCAAGGCGGTCATTTCCGAGCTTACCCAAGAGCTCATGAAACTGGCCGCCATCAATCCACTGAAAAACGCGCTTCTCGGCCAGAATAACGCGACAATCGGGTCGATGGGCGGGCTGTTCGGAGGTGTTCTCGACTGGCTCGGCGGTGGCGGTGGCCAGGGTTACAACGGCGCCAGCAACACGGCCGCCCTGTCGTCCGGTACGGATGCGGGCTTCTGGTCAAATTTCGCCGGTGCCTTCGCTGGCGGCACGCCCAACGCTCCCTCGGGCTGGGCCCTCGTCGGCGAGAACGGCCCCGAAATTGTGCGTTTCAAGGGCGGCGAGCAAGTTTTCCCGACTGACGTTTCGGCCAAGATGGCGTCGGGCCAATTCCCGTCGATCTCGGCGCCGTCGGTGCCCAACGTCACCGCGTCGAATAGCAATTCGGCCAATGGCGGCGTTTACCAGCACTTCGTTATCGACGCCCGAGGCGCAGATCGGGAAGGTATGGCCCGCCTCGAGCAGCGTATCGCCACCATGAACGCGACCATTGAGCGCCGCGCCATCAACGCCGTGACCGACGCGGCCCAGCGTGGCGGTTCCGTCGCCCGTGCATTCCGGGGCAGATAATGACGATCTCATACCCCCTCGCCCTTCCGACCGTAACCGGGTTCAAGACGCACGGGTGGGCGGAGTGATGCACGAAGGTGGGAGCCAAGATCTTGTCGTGGCACCGCTGGATCACATCCCCCACCGACCAGTTGACCGCCTGGAGCCGCAGATCGGCCGGAATGGACACCCTGGCGCCGGTCTTTTCCTGGGTGATCCAGAGCCGTCCCTCACGCATATCCTTGCGCCCCATCAGGGCAACATCCTCGCGTCTCTGGGCCGTGACCAGGGCCAACTCCATGCTGCGTCCCACCCAAGGGGATTGATCGCGCAAGGCAACCGCGTGAATGGCGACGAACATGTCGAGCGTCAGGCGGGCGCGCGCAACGGCCACCCTCGGCGCCCTGGTCACCGCCACCGGATTTTGTTTTGCCCAACCGGCGGCGACAGCTTCACGGAACATGTCCAGCATCAGGGAGCGCATGGCCTGGGCCATCCGCTTTTTCCCGTCGTCGGTCCACGGCCGAAGAAAATCCGCAATGTGCTTGGTGGTCACCTTGTCAACCTGATGGCTGCCAAGCGTCTCCTTGATTTTACCGATCCGCCTGCTGAACTCACGGCGGGTCTCGTCAGCCAGAGTTCGGTCTTCGAGAATCTTGGCGTAGCGCCCACACCAAGCGGCCACCGACTGATCATCGCCGCCCAGAACCCGGTCGATCAGGCGCGACTTGGTCAGCATCCCGGCAATATGCAAATTAGCTTCGATGGCTTGAAGGCTGGCACTAGCCTTATCGCGGCCAAGGCCATGCTTCTTACCGTCGATGGGATTCCGCCAGATGAAATAGCCGCGTGTCTCATAGAGATTTTCCGGCCATCCCCTGCGCTTAATGCTCCGCCGCCGTGCCACCCAGCACACCCCCTAGAACTGGAGACAACAAAATATCAATCACAAAATAAATACATAATGCAAAAAGTCATCACCGCAAATAATACGTAGCACAAAAAATATCTATCACACACAAAGCACCGGCTACCAAGTAGGTTCTACGCTTACAACACTGACAGAGCCAGGCTCAACCACGATCTCGTCCTCACCGTCACCACCATACAAAATATCCGACACACTCACATCACCAGTTACGACGACATTTGAAGGGACAACACTAGCATAAGCATTAGCCATATCCTTCCGCTTCGCCCACGACAGAGAAACGTCAACAGTTGACGGATTGCCGCCGCGGTAAACCGTGATATGAGAACGGCCATAAGCATAGCTATTAAACAGTCTTTTAGACTCAAAAGACCACGTAAAATACTCAAACCGCTTAAACGCCCTAAACAATCTCAACACAACATCAACACCAACCGCAGAGATCAACTCAGTACTAGACGAGTCCCACGTAAAGAAAAAATCATTTGACTTTTCTTTTAAGTATTCGAGATCCGAAAAGCTAATTTCGTCACCGTAATTACTGATAATAAAGTCAATATCATTAAACCTCTTAAGATTGATGATGGTTGACAATATAGCTTCATTCGCATCACGCACTAATTGATCCAATTGCACCGGAACAGTAGATGCATCAGCATGGCAATTCAAAAATTCCTTAACGTTTTTCATCATCAAACTCCAGACAGAACATTAGTTAAAAACTGTACTCGTCTCGAACCTCAGGGGTACTAATGAGCTACTCCCCATTGGTTGGACAGAATTCGGGGAAGTTTAAGCTACTCTCCGGGCCTGCTGATCGGTTTGGTTGATGGTGTTCCAGTAGACCACGGCGGGGGTCCTTCCGCCATGGGCGGCGTGGGGCCGTTTGTGGTTGTAGAAGGTGATCCAGGGTCCGATCCCGGCCCTTGCTTGCGAGCCGGTTTCCCAGGCATGGAGATAGACGCATTCGTATTTTAGGGACCGCCACAGGCGCTCGATAAAGACGTTGTCGATGCAACGGCCCTTGCCGTCCATGGAGATGCGGGTTCCGGCCCGCTTCAGCCGGTCGATCCAGGCGAAGGATGTAAACTGGCTGCCCTGGTCGGTGTTCATGATCTCCGGCGGGCCGAAGCGCAGGATGGCCTCGTTGAGCACCTCGACGCAGAAGTCGGCCTCGAGCGTGTTGGAGATGCGCCAGGCCAGCACTTTCCGGGTGGCCCAGTCCATGATGGCGATCAGATAAAGGAATCCCCGGCGCATGGGCAGATAGGTGATGTCGGCGCACCAGACCTGATTGGGCCGGTCGATCCGCAGGCCCCGCAGCAGGTAGGGATAGGTCTTGTGGCCCTTGGCGGGCTTGCTGGTGTTGGGCTTCTGGTAGATCGGCATCAGGCCCATGAGCCGCATCAGCCGCCGGACGCGCTTGACGTTGACCGGGTGGCCCTCGTTCTGGAGATGCCAAGCCATCTGACGGACACCATAGAACGGCGTTTCCAGGAATTGGCGGTCGATCAACCGCATCAGCTCCAGGTTTGCCTCCGTCTCGCCCAAGGGCTCGTAATAGAACGATGATCGCGCAATGGACAGCAGGTGGCACTGGGCGCCGATCGACAGCGCCGGGTGTTTGGGCTCGATCATGGTCCGCCTCACTTGCCGGTCCACGGCTTGAGCTTTCGAGACAAAAAATCGTTGGCCACGGCCAGCTCCCCGATCTTGGCGTGCAGGGATCGCACCGTATCCTCGTCCACCTCGGCCTTCTTCTTGGCCCCGCGTTCGAAGATCTCCGCCGCCCCGTCCAGCAGGGACTTCTTCCATTGATGGATCATGGTCGGATGGACGCCATAGGCCGACGCCAATTCCGATACCGTCCGCTCGCCCTTCAGCGCCTCAAGGGCGACACGCGCCTTGAAGGCCGCGTCATGGTTCCTGCGCTTCGACATCTCTGATCTCCTCGTAGTTGGGGATCAGCAAACATCAGATCGTAGCTTCCGTCAGTGTCCAATTTCCGGGGAGTAGCTCACCAGGGCCAGTTCCATGGCCCGCGCCAGCCATGCGGGGTAGTCGCGCAGCGCAATGGCGTGAAGAGCCTGTACGCCCCAACGTCAGCCTTGCCCTTGTCACCTGAACCCGGGGCTATTCAGTTATTGAGATTAACCATGCCAATTTTCTTGCCGGCAACAGTCAGTCGAAGATATCGAGGAGACCACGCATCCCGGTCTTGCGGTGAGGACCATGGTGCCCGCCATGCCCATGTTTTACGTCGTATCCATGCTCACGGTGATGGTCTCCGTCAGCCTGCGGACGCCCCCATTGATCCGCCACCGGACCAGAGGCCGCATGGCCCCAGGCCGATAGAGCGCCTCCAGAGGCGAAGCCTCCCTGCCGGACCGGGGGAACAGAGGCTTCGTTGGACACATACTCCCGCACCGGTTCCAGCAGTTTCTCCAATTCACCGCGATCGAGCCAAACACCGCGGCATTGCGGGCAGATATCGATCTCCACGCCGGAACGCTGGATGTTGCTCATTCCGACGTTGCAGTTGGGGCATACGAGCAGTGGCATGACATAACCCTTTTGTTGAACTTAGGGAGTTGATTAAGGTCAGCGCGGGCCGAACATGCGGCTCAGGCTCCGGTGGCCGGCCATCTGGTGAAGTACGCCGAGCAGCGGATGAACGAGCAGATAGACCCACATCACCGGCGCCAGGGACTCGTGGATCTCCTTCACCACCCGTAACAGCGGCGAAAGCCCTCCGTCCGGCGCCATGCCCATGGACAGGGCCGTTCCGGTGACGGCCATGCCCAACGCCAGCAGCAGTCCCAGTCCCTGTACCGCAGCCGGAAGAGCCCTGGGTTCATCACCACCGGGCAGGCGCCCTCGCAGCGCTTCGCACCCGGTCTCGGCGATATCGCGGCCGAGTTGGCCCAACCGGGCGCCGGAGAACCACGGGAACAGCAGCAGTGCGTCACCCCGGATCAGCGTCCGGCCCACTGCCCACAGCCAGTGGATGGAAACGATTCCCAGGAGTGCGATCCCCACCCATTCGTGGACTTCGTACCATTGATTGGGCACACGTCCCGGCTTGGGATAGATCATCACCAGGCTGGTGATCATCTGCAGCGAGACGCCGAGCGCGATGCTGGCGTGGAGAATCTTGGTCAGGAGATCGTATTTCATGGGAGTCTCCGAATCAGGGGCGAGGCTCGCCGGTTTTGGCATCAAGGACGACGGTCCGGGCGCTGTCGCCGGTCACGATGTCGACGTGATAGCGGTCCTCCAGATAGCGGATGGCGGTGATACGCCCACCTCCTGCATCGGATAGCTTCCGGCTCACCTCCAATGCCGTCATGACGTCGCCCGGGATGGGGGCGGTCAGGCGCTCGACGGGGAAGTCGTCGCGCATCTCGCCAGTCACGGCGTCGAAGCCTGTGGTTATTGCTCCGCCCCGCGGGGTTCGCAGCACCACGCCCCACCATGGAGCCTTATAGGAGATGCCCCGCACGTCAAAGCGCTGGTCGTGCAGTTTCTCCAGAACGGCCTGCAGCGGCATGGCATCGGAGGGTGGGATTTGGGCTACCGCGCCGAATGCCGAAATCACCAGCATTACCCCGGCGGCCGCCAATGTTCCGATGCGCCTCATTCGCTGCAGCCTCCACAGTCGGTGACAGGGCGGTTTGCCGCTTTCGTCGGCACCACTCCCCCATAGGCTAGCGCACGTCACCTGAACGGACCCCGACTCGGCGGTTCATGTTGGGTTCAGGTTCAGTGGCGTAACGTGGGGCGAAGCACTCACCCCGGCCCGGATCCGACGCAAATCCGCGTGATTCATGCCGAGCGGGGCATTCCCCCATCACCCCCGGATGAACCAGCAGACGGAGACATCCTTGACCGCAGACTCACTCTCGGCCTGCCCCTGCGGTTCCGGCCTGGCGTTCGACGCCTGTTGCGGACCGATTGTCGACGGCGCCCCCGCCCCCACAGCCGAAGCGCTGATGCGGGCCCGCTACAGCGCCTTCGTGACCCGCCGGATCGGCGACTTCCTCCTGGAGACCCTGGCCCCCGAGAAGCGGGGCGAGTTCAATCTCCGCGAGGTCGAGCTTTCGGCGCGCGACGCCAGGGGGATGGGATTTGACGTCCGGGCCGTCGATGGGGGCGGAATCGATGATGATCGCGGCTCGGTCGAATATGTCGCCCGGTTCAAGATTCGGGATCAGGTTCAGATTCATCACGAGATCGCGACCTTCCGGCGCGAAGACGAGCGTTGGCTCTATGTCGACGGCCGGATCAATCCCAAGGCCGAACCCCGCCAAGTCTCCAAGGTGGGACGCAACGATCCTTGCCCTTGTGGCTCGGGGCTCAAATTCAAGAAGTGCTGCGGCGGTTGAGGTTGGAAGGGGAGGAATGCGATGCGGCACTTCCGTTGCACCGCCTGTGGGAAGTGTTGCGTCGGCTGGCTGCCGCTGACTCTCAAGGATGCCCTGCTCCATGCCGGCCGGTTTCCCCTCGCCGTGGTCTGGACGCCGGTTCGCCAGGCCGCCAAGGACTTTGCCGCCACCGAAAGGCTGGGCTTTACTTTCCGCACTCCCGACAAGAAGACGGTGGCGGTCAGGGTCTGCCCCACCGCCTACATCCCCCCCACCATGGCCTGTCCGGCGCTCACCGCTGATAATCTGTGCGCCATCCATGGGGCCAAGCCCCTGCGGTGCAAGACCATGCCGTTCTTTCCCTACCGGGACGAGGGGCATCAGGCGGACCTGCTGGTTCCCCGTCCCGGTTGGGACTGCGACGTCTCGCCATCGGCGCCTTCCGTCTATGACGGCAAGACCATTGTCGACCGAACCGATTTCGATGCCGAACGGGCCGAATTGTTGGCTCAGGCCCCCCTGATCAGGCCCTATGCCCAACGGCTCATGGAGACGGCTCCCGCCATGGCAAGCGGCCTCGCCAAGGCCCTCCTCAAGCCGGGCGGGGGGCATGTCGCCGTAAGCTTTGCCTCGCTCCTGCGGCATTTGCCGAACGAGGATCGGAGCCGAATCGCCGCCCGGCAGATCGGGGCCCTGACGGAGGCATCCCACAGGCTCGGGACAGAATCCAGCTGGGCCGAATATCGCCGGAATTATCAGGACTGGGCCTGGGAAATGGAGCGGCTGACCTGACGCCCAGACCGAAAGGTGTAGGCCATTATCTGATTTTAGTTATACTTCGGTTGATCTAATGACATTTGTCAAAAGATGCTAATGAACCGCCACGTTGAACGGCGCCAGATGATCCACGCCATGTCGGCAGTATTTCAGAATCTCGACCTCAAGACCAAGATCGTTGCGGCCTGCGTCGGCCTGTTCGTGGCTGCCATCTGGCTGCTCGCCCATGACGTGGCGGAGGAGGTGCGCGACGACGTGAAGGCCGTGGTTGCGGCCGAGCAGACCGCCCTGGTCGAGCACATCACCGACAGTCTCGAGGAAGAGAGCAAGCTCCGCATCAACACTCTTAAGGATGTCGCATCGCTGATCTCCCCGGAAATGATGGGGGACCGCGAACGCCTGGGGGCGAAGCTGGCCGAGTTCAAGCATATCGGCCGCCTGTTCAATCTGGGGCTGTCGGTGGTTTCCCGCCAGGGAATCGGCTTCGTCGACTTTCCCGCCCTGAAAGGCCGGGCCGGATCGGATTTCTCGGGTGAAGACTATTTCCCGGCGATCATGGCCGGCGAAGAGGTCGCCATCGGTCGCCCGCGGCTGGGGCGGTTCAGCAACCGCCCGGTCGTTCTGCTGGCCGTCCCGATCCGGGGGGCAGCCAACGAAGTCATCGGCGTCCTGGTGGGGGCCAACTCCGTCTCGGACAGTGACTTCTTCACCGAGATCATCCCCCGGCAAAGCCGCCTGGACGGGGAATTCCATATCGTTTCCCCCCGTGACCGCCTTTATGTCGCCTCCACCCGGAAGGACCGGATCCTCCAGCCCCTTCCGGCATCGGGCGTCAACCACATGCTCGACCGCTATGTGGAAGGTTACGAGGGGTCGGGGCTTTCCATCAATTCCGAGGGCATGGAAGTCCTTAGCTCCTCTAGGCGGATCGAGAGCACGGGATGGGCCGTCATCGCCACCATCCCGACATCCGTCGCTTTCGCCCCCATCCGTCGCCTGGAATTCGAGATCTACCAGGATGCCGCGCTGGCATCGGTCATCATCGCCGTGCTGCTGTGGCTGTTCGTCCGGCGCCAGTTGCGGCCGCTGGAACATGCAGCCGGAATGCTCAACGCCATGGCCACGGGCAGCCGCCCCCTCAGTCCCCTGCCGGTCGAGGGCGGACCGGAAATCCGCCAGATGCTGGACAGCTTCAACAAGTTCCATGAGCGCATCAAGGCCCAGAAGCAATCTCTTCGGGACAATGCCGAGCAGCTCCAACTGGCGGCGTCGGTGTTCGATGGCACCAGCGAGGCCATCGCCATCACCGATGCGGAGGGGCTGATCGTCAGCGTCAACAAGCCCTTCTGCCGCCTGACCGGCTACGAACTCGAGGAACTGGTTGGCCGGAATCCGAACATCTTGAAATCCGGCCGCCACGATTCCGACTTCTATGCCGAGATGTGGCGGTCGATCACCGCCACGGGAAACTGGTCGGGCGAGGTGTGGAACCGCCGCAAGAACGGGGAGGTCTATCCCGAACGCCTGACCATCTCGACCATTTACGATGCCAAGGGCCAGATTCAGCGCCGGGTCGCCATCGCCTCGGACATCACGGAGCAGAAGAAGGCCGAGGAGATCATCTGGCACCAGGCCAACCACGACCTGCTGACCGGCCTGCCCAATCGCCGCCGCTTCCTTGACCTGCTGCGCAAGGATCTGGCACGCGCCGACAGTCTTCCGGACATGGTGGTGGGCGTCCTCCTGATCGATCTCGACCGCTTCAAGGAGGTCAACGACACCCTGGGACACGCCATCGGCGACCAGTTGCTGCTGGAGGTGGCGCGCCGGATCAGGTCCTGCCTGTCGGAAAAGGACGTCATCGGCCATCTGGGAGCCGACGAGTTCATCGTCTCTATGATCGACGACCTGAGCACCACCCGTCTGGAGGCCGCCGTCGCGGCGATCCGCATGGTCATCGCCGAACCCTTCCGTTCGGGCAGCGACACCCTCCATCTGACCGCCAGCATCGGCATCACCGCCTATCCCACCGATGGCGGCGATATGGAGGAATTGCTGCGCAACGTCGATCAGGCGGTGCGCGAAGCCAAGAATGGCGGGCGCGACCGTTCGTGCTGCTTCACCGAATCCATGCGGGAAGCGGGGCAGACCAGACTGCAGTTGGCCAATGATCTCCGGGAGGCCCTTTCCGAAGGGCAATTCGAGGTCTACTACCAGCCCATCATCGACATGCCGTCGCGAGCCATCGTCAAGGCTGAGGCTTTGCTGCGCTGGCGCCATCCGGAGCGCGGATTCGTCAGCCCCACAATCTTCATTCCCATCGCCGAGGAAACCGGCCTGATCTGCGATATCGGCAATTGGGTGTTCCGCCAGGCGGCCGCCACGGCCAGGCGGCTGTGTGATAGCTGCCGCTATGTCGTTGGCGGCATCTGCCGCAAGGACGACATCGCCGGCCCGTCGACACCCTGCCGTTTCCAGATCGCCGTCAACAAGTCGCCCCGCCAGTTCTTCTCGGGCTTCAGCCACCTGGAGTGGGCGGAACATCTGCGGGAGCTGAACATCTCGCCCCAATGCATCTCCATCGAGGTCACCGAGGGCCTGCTGCTGGGCCAACATGCGGAAGTGATGGAGCGCCTGACCAAGTTCCGCGCCGCCGGCATGCAGATCGCCCTGGACGATTTCGGCACCGGCTATTCCGCCATGTCCTATCTGAAGCGCTTCGACATCGACTACATCAAGATCGACCAGTCCTTCGTCCGAGACATGACCGTCGATTCCAGCGATCGCGCTATCGCCGAAGCCATTATCGCCATGGCCCACCGGCTGGGCATGAAAGTGGTGGCGGAAGGAATCGAGACCGAGGAGCAATACGCCCTGCTGGCGGCGGCCGGCTGCGATTTCGGCCAGGGCTATCTCTTCGCCAAACCCATGCCGGTAGACCAGTTCGAAGCCCTGGTCGGTGATCTTACCGACGAAAAGTGCTGAAAATTGTCCTCAGACACAATGTTGTTGAGCGCCTGAACGACGTAGCGCGAACGATCGGCGAAGTGGCACGCCCGAAGAGGCGGCGGCCGCCGTCTACATGCTGTGCCTGCCGGAATCTGATTACATCTCTGGCGAGGGATTGGTTGCCGGGGGTGGCCTCGCAGGCTGGATGCATGGCCAGCGCCTCGGGCAAATGACGCGGTGCCCGTCCCAGGATGGCGGTGAAGGGCTTTGGATCGGCGGTATTGCCCACCTTCAGCATGGCGACGATATCGCGGCTGATGGGGCCACTCATCAGCCGTTCGCCCACTGACGCAATCACACCAAGGAGGGCTTCGGGCACCGGTAGAAAGCTCCGGGACGGCAGCCCCAACCAAACGCGCAAGGCCATGGTCAGCTCGTCGGTGGTCATGGCGGCTGGCCCGACCACGTCGAGCGAGCCCGGCAGATGCTCCTTCGTCTCCACCAACCGCACCACCAGTTCGGCCAAGTCGTCCACATGAACCGGCTGTACTCTCCAGGTACCGGGACCAATGTGCGGCGGCCAGGGGAGAGCGGCCAGGGCGGTCAATACGGCCGTGCTGGCACCGCCTCGACCGATCACCACTGAGGGCCGCAGCACACTGCACTCCAGCCCGGAAGCGGCTTTCAGCACATCCTCGCCGAGGCCCTTGGTCTGCTGGTACAGGGTTCCGCCATGGGAGGACGCCCCCAACGCCGACAGATGGATCAGCCGAGACACCCCGGCAGCCAGACAGGCCCGCACCAGCCGTTCGGTTCCTTGCGCGTGGACGGCCGCCATGGTGTTAGAGCCACGGCCCCGGACCAGACCGGCGGCATTGACCACCACGTCATGGCCGGTGAGGTGGGCCGCCAGGACGGCCTCGCCGTCTCGGACCAGATCGATGCCGCTCCGCCCCAGGGCCGTCACCCGGTGACCGGCGGCGGCGAGAGCGGCGGCATAATAATGGCCGATGAAGCCGATGCCGCCGATGATCAGGACCCGCGTCATGATGCGGGCTCCTGGCTTTCCGGCAAGACCGGGGCGGGATTGGAACGGCCGATGGACCGCCATACCGCCCGCCCCATGACCAGCAGGGCGAAGATGATGCCGCCGCACGCGAAAAAGACTGACCGCTGAAGAATGGCCCCGGCGGAACCGGATGCGGCCACATTATCCAAAAGGCCCGGCGTCGACACCAAGGGCGAGGTCAAGACCCAACTGGCGCGCATGGAGGCCCTGGTCCGCGATCTGCTCGACTACGCCAAGCCCTGGCGGATCGAGAAAGCCGAGATCGATCTTGCCGCCGCCATCGCCTAAGCCGACGGCGCGGTGGAGCGTGAACTCCCGCCGGGGCTGACCCTGACCGCCGATCCCCTCCGCCTGCGCCAAGCCCTGGTCAACCTGCTGGACAATGCCAGGGCGGCTGGCGGGCGGGTGCTGGTGGTTGCCGAACGCGAGCCCGATAGTGTCATGGTCCACGTCTGCGACGATGGTCCCGGCATTCCCGACGACATCCGTGCCTCGCTGTTCCAGCCCTTCATCTCGCGCAGCCCCGGCGGCACCGGCCTGGGGTTGGCCATCGTCGCCAAGGTGATGGCGGCCCATAATGGTTCGGTGCTCTTGAGCGAACGTCCCAGTTGGTCCACCTGTTTCAGCTTGAGGTTCCCGGCATGAGCAAGCTCCTCCTGGTCGATGACGAGCCCGCCTTTCTTCGCCTCGCTGCCGCTTGGCTGGAAAAGCAGGGGCACAGTGTGGAGACCGCCGCCGATGGCGCCCGAGCCCGTGAAGCCTTTCTCCGCGAGCGCCCCGATCTGGTGCTGCTCGATCTGGTGATGCCGCCCGAGCGCACGCCGGAAGCGGGACTGGCGCGGATACCGGACTTCGCCGCCGTACCGGTGGTGGTGCTGACCGCCCATGCCGATCATGACCTGGCGTTGCGGGCGGTGGCGGCGGGGGCCTGGGATTTCCTGGCCAAGCCGGTGGAACCAGACCTGCTGCGTTTCGTGGTCGAGCTGGCCTTGCTCAAGCGCGGCCTGGAGCAGGAAGTGGCGTCCTTGCGCGCCGCCCAGCCGACCGAGGACGGCATCTTCGGTTCCAGTCCGGTCATCCTGCGCCTCAAGGAGATGATCCGCCGTATCGCTCCCGCCGACCTGCCGGTGATGGTGCTGGGACCCAGCGGCACCGGCAAGGAACTGGTGGCCCATGCCCTTCATGCCGCCAGTCCGCGCCGCTCTGGTCCCTTCGTCGCCGTTCATTGCGGTGCCATTCCGGCGGAACTGCTGGAAAGCGAGTTGTTCGGCCACCTGAAGGACAGCTTCACCGGCGCCCATCAGGATCGCCAGGGGCTGGTAGCGGCGGCTCATGGCGGCACCCTGTTCCCCGATGAGGTGGGCGAGATGCCACCATCCATGCAGGTCAAGCTGCTGCGCTTCCTGCAGGAAGACACCTATAGCCCGGTGGGCGGACGCCAGCCCCTGACCGCCGATGTGCGGGTGGTCTCGGCCACCCACCGTGATATCGAGGCCATGGCGGTCGAGGGCTCGTTCCGCGAAGACTTCTATTACCGTCTCAAGGGCCTGATCCTGCGCAGCCCGCCGCTGGCCGAACGCCGCGAGGACATTGCCCCCTTGGCCGCCCGCTTCCTGGCCGATGCCGCCAAGCGCCGACGGCTGCATCTGACGGCGGAAGCCCTGGCGTGGTTGGCCGAGCAGGACTGGCCGGGCAATGTCCGTGAACTCAAGGCGGTAGTGACCTCCGCCGCCGCCCTGGCCGAAGGAAGCGTCCTCACGCTGGCTGATCTCGCCTTCGCCCGCAGCGGCGATCCCGCCACCCTCCCCCAGGCCGCGCCCGCCACCCTGGCCGAGACCGTGGCCGATCTCGAGCGCCGTCTGATCATCACGGCGCTTGCCGCCACCGGCAACAACCACAGCGCCGCCGCCTGCCGCCTCGGCCTGTCGCGGGTAGGGTTGCTGAAGATGATGACGCGGCTGGGGTTGCGGTAACTTCGTCCAAAACCATCCCCTAACCATCTGATTTCATTGAGGCGGAAGACGCCGTGTCGCAACGTCTCCAACCGCAACAAATTTTGACCACCCCATTGAAATCAATACACAATCAAGCACAATCCCACGCCTCCACGGTCTGTACCGTTCACTAAATCGGACGGCTCCAGTTAACAGCCGTCAGGGCTGCGGGTCCGAACGGAGCCGATAGCCCACCCCCGGATCGGTGACGATCAGCCTGGGCCGGGCGGGATCGTCCTCCAGCTTCTGGCGCAACTGGTTGACATAGACCCGCAGGTAGGCGGTGTCGTCCACATGGGCCGGCCCCCAGACCCCCTTGAGGATGTGCTTGTGGGTCAGAACATGGTCGGGATGGCGGGCGAAGAAAGCCAGCAGGTCCCATTCCTTGCGCGACAGATGGATTTCAGAACCGGCCTTGCGGACCACCAGACGGTCGAGATCGATCTTAAGCGAGCCGCTCTCCACCACCTGCCCGCCCTCCTTGGGAAGGTGGGGACGCAGCACGGCGCGCACGCGGGCCATCAGTTCGGCGACGCCGAACGGCTTGGTCACATAGTCGTTGGCACCGCGGTCCAGGGCCTCGACCTTGTCCAACTCCTGGGCGCGCACCGACAGCACAATGATGGGAATATCGCAATCCTGGCGTACGGCGGAGATGATCTCCTGCCCATCCATGTCGGGCAGGCCGAGGTCGAGGATCAGCAGATCGGGGCAAGCGGCGCGGAAGGCCTGGAGACCGGCAGCGCCGGATTCCGCTTCGGCGACCTCGTAGCCGTTGGCGGCCAGCGAAATGCGCAGGAACTTGCGGATTTGCGGTTCGTCGTCGACGACCAAGATACGGCTCATCACGCCTCCTCGCCGGCCACGTCCGGGGACGGCGGCAACGGCAGACGGATGATGATGGCGGTCCCCGATCCATGCAAGCCCGCTTCGGCACGGATGGTGCCGCCATGGGCCTCGACGATGCCGCGGCAGATGGCCAGCCCCAGGCCGGTTCCCGCCGGCTGACTGTCAGTCAGGCCGACCCGGTAGAACATGTCGAACACCTTCTCGCGGTCGGCCTCGGGGATGCCCGGCCCCTGGTCGGCCACTTCGATGGAGATATGGTCGGCGGCCCTCCTGGCCCAGACCTTGATGCCGGTGCCGGGGGGCGAATACTTGCAGGCGTTATCCAGCAGGTTGAAGAACACTTGGCCCAGAAGCACCGCATCGACACAAAGCAAAGGCATGTCGGGATCGATGTCCACCTTGACGGCGTGGGAACGGGTCAGGCGGGCCGCCCGCTCCACCGCGCCACCGACGATGTCGGACAGGTCGGCCCAGTCGATGCGGGGCTTGAGCGTGCCGCTGCCCAGCCGGGTCATGTCCAGCAGGTTCTGGACGAAGCGGTTAAGGCGCTCGGCCTCGTCCTGGACGGTCTGGGCCAGATCGCGGCGATCGGCCGGGCCCAGGATGTCGTCATAGCTGATCAGGCTGCTGGCCGCCCCCATGATGGAGACCAGCGGCGTCCTGAGGTCGTGGGAAAGCGACGACAGCAGGGCCGAGCGCAAACGCTCGCGCTCGGTCGCCACCCGCGCCGCCTCAATGTCGGAAACCAGGGTGGTGCGCTCGATAGCCACCGCCGCTTGGTCGGCCAGGGTTTCCAGCAGGCGCATTTGAGCCGGGCTGGGCAGGTCGGCGTCCTCGCTCATCTGTACCCCCAGCACGCCCACGGCGCTGCGCCCGGTGCGCAACGGCAGGAACAGCCATAGGGCGGCGGGAAGGGTCGCCGAACCACGCCCCGCCGGCTTGCCGTGGCTCCAGGCCCACTCGGCGGCGGCGGCCGACTTATCGTCCAGATGGTCCTCGGGCGGATAGCCGGCCATCACCGAAAGCCGACCCTCGACCGGCATCAGCACCAGCGAACGGCCCCGGATGGTGTCGGCCACGTGGTGGACCACCGCCCACAGCACGTCGTCCTGGGTCGCCGCCCCCGTCACCTTGCGGCCGAATTCGTAGAGGTTGACGGTGCGCCGAGCACTTTCGCGGCTGGCCTGGACCTGGGCCCGCAATCGGCTCGCCATGCCCGAAACGATGAAGGCGGCGATCAGGAAGAAGGCCAGGGTTAGCAGGTTCTGCACGTCCGAGACGGCGAAGGTGAAGCGCGGCTCGGTGAAAAAGAAGTTGAAGGCGAGAAAGCTCGCCACCGAGGCCAGGATGCCGGGCCGAAGCCCGATCCACATGGCCACCACCATCACAGCCAGCAGGTAGGCCACCGAAATGCTGGCCACCGACAACCACAAATCGATGGCGAATCCCAGTCCAGTGGCCGCCCCCGCCGCCGCCAGGGCAAGGGCGAGTCCCGGCCAGTCTTGGGGTTCGGGCTGGACCGCCGTCGGTTTCGGCACCTTGCGGGCATCCTCGGAATCGTCACCGACCACCAGGACGTTGAACGCGCCGCCCCGCTCGACCAACCGGTCGGTGACAGTGGCGGCGAAGTGGTCGAGCAGCCGCAGCCGCCGGGGGCGTCCGACCACGATCTGGGTGGCGTTGCGCTCGGCGGCGCAGGCCAGGACGACGGCCACCACGTCGTCGCCCTGCAGGTGGGCCGTCTCGCCACCCAGTTGGGCGGCAAGCCGCATGGCGGCGGCGACGCGGTCCTTGTCGGCCTCAGGCAGAGTCAGGGTGTGCGAGGTCTCCACCGTCACCGCCACCCAGGCGGCGCCCCGGCGGTCGGCAGCCCGCTTGGCGACGCGCACCAGCCGGTCGGAATCCGCCCGCTCGTCGATGCAGACCATGATGCGCTCGCGCGCCGGCCAAGGACCGGCGATGGCGTTGGAGCGCATGTAATCGACCATCTGGGCGTCCACCCGCTCGGCGGCATGGCGCAGCGCCATCTCGCGCAGCGCCGTCAGGTTGCCGGGCGAGAAGAAGTGGCCGACGGCGCGGCGCGCCTGCTCGGGGACGTAGACCTTGCCCTCGTTCAACCGCTTGATCAGGTCGGCGGGCGGCAAGTCGATCAGCTCGATCTCGTCGGCCCCAGCCAGCACGCCGTCGGGCAGTGTTTCGCGCACCTTAACGCCGGAAATCCGCTCGACCACGTCGTTCAGGCTTTCCAGGTGCTGGATGTTCAAAGTGGCGTAGACGTTGATGCCGGCGGCCAACACCTCCTCCACGTCCTGCCAGCGCTTGAGGTGGCGCGAGCCCGGAACGTTGGCGTGGGCCAGTTCGTCCACCAGGGCGATGGCGGGGCGCCGGCTGATCAGCGCGTCCAGGTCCATCTCACGGAACTCGCGCCCCCGGTACTCGACCAGACGGGCCGGCAACACGTCGAGGCCCTTGACCAGGGCCTCGGTCTCCTTGCGGCCATGGGTCTCGACCACGCCCGCCACCACGTCGACGCCATCCTTCAGGCGTTCGTGGGCGGCACACAGCATGGCATAGGTCTTCCCCACGCCGGGGGCGGCGCCGAGGAAGATCTTCAAGCGCCCCCGCCCCTCCCGCCGGGCCTGGGCGAGAAGGGCGTCGGGCGAGGGGCGTTGCGGCTCGCTCATGCCGATCACTTCACTTCATGGGCCAGCGCTCGTCCAGGGCCATGTTCAGTTTCAGCACATTGATGCGGGGCTCTCCCAGGATTCCGGCCTCGCGGTCTTCGGTGAAGCGCGAGACCAGGGCACGGACCTCCTCCTGGGGGGCGCGGCGGGCATTGGCCACCCTTTTCACCTGCCAGGCCGCCGCCGCCGGAGTGATGTGGGGGTCGAGCCCCGAAGCCGAGGCGGTCAGCAGGTCGGCCGGCACCGGATCTGCCTGTCCGGGATGTGCATCCAGCAGCGCCGCCTTGCGCTCGGCCACCGAATCGGCCAAGGCCTTGGCACTGGGGGCGAGGTTGCTGGCCCCGGAATTGGCGGCGTCGTAAGGCTGCTTCGGGGTGGCCGAAGGCCGTCCCCAGAAATAGCCCGCCGAGGTGAAGCTCTGGCCGATCAGCGCTGAGCCGACTACCTTGCCGTCCTTCTCGATCAGGCTTCCCTGCGCCTGCCAGGGGAAGGCAAGATGGGCCAGGGCGGTGACCGCGCCGGGATAGGCGAAGCCGGTGATGGCGGTCAACACCGCCAGCAGGGCAAGGGAGGAACGCAGGTCTTTCCACATGGATTTCACTCCGTCAGGCGAGGCCTAAGGCGGCCACCGCCATGTCGATCAGCTTGATCCCGGCAAAGGGGGCCAAGAGGCCGCCCAGGCCATAGACAGCCAAGTTGCGCTTCAACAGCGTCCCGGCGTCGGCGGGACGGTACTGAACGCCCCTGAGCGCCAGGGGAATCAGGGTAACGATGATCAAGGCGTTGAAGATGATGGCCGACAGGATGGCGCTTTGCGGACTGGCCAGTCCCATGACATTCAGCGCCTGAAGCTGGGGATAGGAGACCAGGAACAGCGCCGGGATAATGGCGAAGTACTTGGCCACGTCGTTGGCGATGGAAAAGGTGGTGAGCGCTCCCCGGCTCATCAGCAGTTGCTTGCCGATCATGACGATCTCGATCAGCTTAGTGGGATCGCTTTCCAGATCGACCATGTTGCCGGCCTCGCGCGCCGCCTGGGTACCGGTGTTCATGGCCACGCCCACATCGGCCTGGGCCAAGGCGGGAGCGTCGTTGGAGCCGTCGCCGCACATGGCCACCAGACGCCCGCCCCGCTGGTAGTCGCGGATCAGCTCCAGCTTGCGCTCGGGCGTCGCCTCGGCCAGAAAGTCGTCCACTCCGGCCTCGGCGGCGATGGCCGCCGCGGTCAGCGGATTGTCGCCGGTGATCATCACCGTGCGGATGCCCATGGCGCGGAGCGTGGCGAAACGTTCGCGGATGCCCGGCTTGACGATGTCCTTCAAATGGATGACGCCGAGCGCCCGGCCGTTCCTGGCCACCACCAGGGGCGTGCCGCCGGCCTTGGCCACCTTCTCTACCACAGGCATCAGTTCGCGCGGGGCGGCGTCGGCCACATGGCGGAGAATGGCGTCGGAGGCCCCCTTGCGGATGCTGTCTCCCCCCGCGTCCACCCCGCTCATGCGGGTCTGGGCCGAGAAGGGCACGAACTTCATGGCGGCGACGGGATCATTGAAGCCGAAGCGCATCCGGGCCAGGGCGACGATGGACTTGCCCTCGGGGGTGTCGTCGGCCAGCGAGGACAGGAAGGCAGCTTCGGCCAGGTCGCGCTCGGAAGTACCGGCAAGCGGCAGGAACTCGGACGCTTGCCGCGCCCCCAGGGTGATGGTGCCGGTCTTGTCCAGCAGCAGCACGTCGATGTCGCCCGCAGCCTCGACGGCACGGCCCGACTTGGCGATGACGTTGAACTTTACCAGCCGGTCCATGCCGGCGATGCCAATGGCCGACAGCAGGCCGCCGATGGTGGTGGGAATGAGCGTGATGAACAGGGCGATCAGGAACACCATGGGAATCGCCGTCCCCGACCACGAGGCCCAGGCCGGTAGGCTGGCCACCACCACCAGGAAGATCAGCGTCATACCCACCAGCAGAATGGAAAGGGCGATCTCGTTGGGGGTCTTCTGCCGCTTGGCGCCCTCGACCAGAGCGATCATGCGGTCCAGGAAGGTTTCGCCCGGATTGGCGGTGATACGCACCATGATGCGGTCGGATACCACGCGGGTGCCGCCCGTCACCGCCGAGCGATCGCCACCCGATTCCCGAATCACCGGGGCGGATTCGCCGGTGATGGCGCTTTCGTCCACGGTGGCGATGCCGGCTTCGACATCGCCGTCGCCGGGAATGACGTCGCCCGCCTCGCACAGGACCAGATCGCCGGCCCTCAGGCTGGCAGCGGGGACGGTGGCCGGGCTAGTCCCGGCGAGGTCGGCCACCCTACGGGCCACCGCCTCGGACTTGCTCCGCCGCAGGCTGGCCGCCTGGGCCTTACCGCGCCCCTCGGCGATGGCCTCGGCGAAATTGGCGAATAGCACGGTAAACCACAGCCAGACGCAGATTTGGACGGTAATCCCCGCCGAGGCTCCGACGGCGATGTCGCGCAGCGTCAGCACGGTGGCGGCCAGCGAAACCAGAGCGGTGGTGAACATGATGGGGTTGCGCACCAGCCGGCGCGGGTCCAGCTTGACCAGGGCCCCCCTGGCCGCCTGGGCCAGGATGGGGCCGTCGAACAGTGACAGCGCTTGCGGACGATGGATGCTCATGAGGGCCTCTAGAACAGGATACCGGCGCTAAGCGCCAGATGCTCGACCACCGGGCCGAGGACGAGGACGGGGAAGTAGGTCAGCCCGCCCACCACCAGGACGATGCCGACCAGCAGGACGACAAACAGCCACCCATGGGTGGGAAAGGTGCCGGCCGAGGCGGGCACCGCCATCTTGGCGGCCAGTGCGCCGGCAATGGCCAGCACCGGGATCATGACGACGAAGCGCCCGATCATCATGGCAGCGGCCATGGTGGCGTTGTAGAAGATCGTGTTGCCCGACAGCCCGCCGAAGGCCGAGCCGTTGTTGTTGCCGGCCGAGGCGAAGGCGTAGAGCACTTCCGACAGCCCGTGGGGCCCGGCGGCGGCGATGCCCGCCTGGCCCATGGGCAGGGTGATGGCCAACCCGCCGATCCCCAGCACTGCCACCGGCGTCGCCAGGATGGCGATCACCGCCAGCTTGATCTCGCGGGCTTCGATCTTCTTGCCCAGGTATTCCGGGGTCCGCCCGACCATCAATCCGGCGATGAAGACGGTGAGCAGGGCGAACACCACCATGCCGTAGAGGCCTGAACCGACGCCGCCCACAACCACCTCGCCCAGCAGCATGTTCACCATGGGGATCATACCGGCCAGCGGCAGCAGCGAATCGTGCATGGCGTTGACCGCGCCGCACGAGGTGACGGTTGTGACGACGGCAAACAGCATCGAGGCGGCAACGCCCAACCGCACCTCCTTGCCTTCCATGTTGGCAATGCCGCCCAGCACCGGATTGCCCTGGGCCTCGGCCCACCAGGCGGCCCCCAGCCCGGCCAGGAACAGCGCCGCCATGGCGCCCAGCAGCGCCCAGCCCTGGCGCCGGTCGCCGGCCATGCGGCCGAAGGTGTTGGTCAGCGCCGCGCCGATGGCGAAGATCGCCAGCATGTGGATCAGATTCACCAAGGCGTTGGGGTTCTCGTAGGGATGCGCGGCGTTGGCGTTGAAGAAGCCGCCGCCATTGGTGCCCAGGTGCTTGATCATCATCTGGCTGGCCACCGGCCCCTGGGCGATGACCTGGGAAACGCCTTCCAGGGTGGTAACGGTCACCGGGGCGTCGAAGTTCTGCGGCACGCCTTGGCCCACCAGCACCAGGGCGCCCACCAGGCAAAGAGGCAGCAGCAGACCGAGGGTGACCCGGGTGATGTCCACGTAGAAATTACCCACAGTGCGGGTGGAGTGGCGAGCGAAGCCGCGCATCAGCGCCACCGCCACCGCGATACCCGCCGCCGCTGACAGGAAGTTGTGGACGGTCAGCCCGGCCATCTGGGTGAGATGGCTCATAGTGCTCTCGCCACCGTAATTCTGCCAGTTGGTGTTGGTGGCGAAGCTGATGGCGGTATTGAAAGCTAGGTCCGGCGGCACCGCCCCCTGGCCGGCGGGATTGAGCGGCAGCATTCCCTGGAAGCGCTGGAGGGCGTAGAGGCCGAAGACTGCCAGCAAATGGAAGATCAGCAGCGACACGGCATAGGCCGCCCAGCCCTGCTCCCGGGTGGGGTCGATGCCGAGCAGGCGGTAGAAGCCGTCCTCAACCCGCCCCACGGGCGCCTGGAACAGCCAAGTCATGAAACGGCCCAGGATCGGCGTCAACGCCAAAACCAGGGCGAGAAACAGCAGGAACTGGAGAACGCCGTGCGCATCCATGGCCGAAAATCCTAGAACTTGTCGGGACGAGTCAGCACATAGGCCAGGTAGCCGGCCAGGCCGAACACCATGACGACACCGATAAGATAGCCTAGAAGGTCGTTGCCGTGCATGGATGCCTCCGTCACATGCGCTCGCAGGCCCGCACCAGCAGGTGCAGCACCCCGAACATGGACAGATTGGCGGCGATGAACAGGAACTCGACCATGACCGGTCTCCGGAGCGAGGGAGGGATTGACTGATCCAACCATCGCGCCGAAGGCCATCAAAATTCGAGACGGAGTTCTGGGAAAGACGTTTATGAAACGCTTATGTGCGGCAAGCGCTTCAGGGGGCTGAGGCGGGTCAGGAGCCAAATCACTCTGAGCTACTCCCCGGAAATCGGACACTGGTGGAAGCTACGAACTTATGTTTGCTGATCCCCAACGACGAGGAGATCAGAGATGTCGAAGCGCAGGAATCAGGGCGAGACGGAGAAGAACCTAGCCCTGATGCGGCGGGTTACCGACGGTCAATCAGCTCCGCTGAATGCGGCGATGTGCGCGCTCATGCGGTCGGCATCGCGCTCCAGATGGTCCTGGGTGTTGAGGGGCTGCCCGCCCACCGAGGCGTTCGCCGTCACCTGTCCCATGGCCTGCTGAGCCATGTGCCACAATTCATGTCCACGGTCACGGTCGCTGCTGATCAGGGCGTGGCTGCCCTGGGCGTAGGACCTGGCCCCGACGGCGGTCAGCCGGGGATCGTCGCCCGAGACCCGCTGGATGCTGGCTCCCATGGCATGCAGATTCACCTGGCCGCCGGACAGATGGTGGATGGCGGCATTCTCCCGCGCCGAGATGCCATTGCGGTCGGCGCGGCGCTGCAGCGGACTGGACGCGTAGTGCAGGCGCGGCGAGAAGGGAACCGCCAGAGCGGGGGCTGGAGACGCGGAGGCCTGGAGCTGCGCTTCGGCGGAACGATCGGGGCCGGGGGCGTGTTTCAGGGTCATAGATCGAGGTTCCCCGCCTCGGCGTCTCCAGAGCCGCCGAGGCTCTTCAACAGCAGGAACACGGCGCCGGCTCCCAGGACGGTGATCAGGGCCAGAAGGATCTTCATGGCGGTGCTCATCCCTCCCCCGCCATTCGGTTGAGCCTGGCCTCCGATGCCACGGAAGGCATCCAGTTGAGCCTGGCCGAAATTGGCGCCATAGGTCAGGCCGCTGCCGACGACCTGATTGCCGCCATTGTCCCAGGTGCTGGTATCGATGTCGGCCAGGGCGGTGGCGGCGATTGCGGCATTGTCGGCCATGTTGCCGTGCCGATGGCCCCACCCATGGCCATGAGGATCATTTCGAAAGGTATTGTTGCCCGCGCCGATCTGGACGCCACTGTAGAGATTCGGGGCCTGATCCGGGGCGCCATTGAACTCTCGGGTGGTATTGGCCCGGTCCTTGCCGTGGGAATAGATCACCTTGCGGATGGCCTTGCCCCCCAGCCCCGACCCATTGGCCTGGGTGACATTGGCCGAGCAGATGAAGGCGCCGTCGGGACTGCCGGTGGCCGGCTGCTCCTGAACCGCCTGGACGTCATAGGTGACCTCCGCCCCCTGGTCGATCCAGTGCTTGATCGGCAGTTCCACCTCGTCCTTGTGTTCGCCGTTGGCGTTGCCGGTGAGGGGGAACAGGTTGCTGAAATTGGCCGTCCCGCCCAGATCGTGGTTGAGCAGATGTCCGCGAACCCAGTTGGTGGTTCCGGTTCCCGGGGTGGGATGGTCCTTCAAAGCCCGGAACAGGGGGTCAAAGGCGGTCGAGCTGTTGGTGTCGCTCCCCTGGGGCGGGGGATTGGCGGGGTCCAGTTCGGCATGCATCCGCGACCCCACCTGCGCGGTCACGCTGTCGGCCAGCGCCGGGCTCCATCTGTAGGTAAAATTCTGCAACGGACCATACTGGATGGTAGTGACCCGTTGTATGGGCGCCGCGCCATAGCGGTAGCCGCCAAAGCCCCGCGTCAGGCCAAGGGCCGGGGCGGCGGGAACCGGCCACGCCGGCCCGGGGGCGGTGCGGGAGGGGCAGAGGGGCGAGGCGAAAGCCGAAACCATGTGGTGACGCCTAGAAGTATTTCTTAAACTGCGGGACGCTGAAGTTATAGTCGTAATCAAGTCCGGCAATGCTCTTGCCCTTGCCCATGCTCCAATTATCGTAATTGATGCGACCAAGATCCTTTGGCTTGGTGATATAGACGTTGTTGACGCCGGAGCTTCCGCTGTCATGCTCCCAAGCGGGGTCCTTGCTCAGAGAGCCATAGGCGTCGCGCATGACCGTATTTCCCTTGCCGTGAAGCACCCCGGAATATTTCTCGACGTCCATGTCGTTCTTGTTCTCGAAGGTCCGCACCGTCGAGGCCTTGTTGGTGCCGTGGGAGACGATCACCTTGCGGATTTTTTCTCCCGACAGCCCGCTGGCGAGCGGATCCTTGGTCACTTCCGCCTCGCAGACGAAGGCGCCGTCGGGATTGCCCACGCCGACATCGGATTGGACCGCATCGACGTCATAGGTGACCGAGCAGCCCTCGCCGACCCAGTGTTTGACGTTCTTCTCCACCTCCTGATAGTGCTCGCCATTGGCGGCCGTGGTGATGGGGAACAGATTGTTGTAGATGGCCCGGCCACCCAGGTCGTGATTGAGCAGATGGCCCCGCACCCAGGTGGTCGAGGTATGCGCCTGCAGGGCCTGGAACAGGGTGTCGAAAGCATCGGAGCCGCCGGTATCGGTTCCCACGGCCGGATCAAGCGGGTCCAGCTCGGCATGCATGCTGGTGGCGACCTCGCCGCTGGCCCGCTCCGCCTTGGTCTTGTTGCCCCAGGCAAAGGTGAAGTCCTGCAGCTTGCCGTACTGGATCACCGTCTTGCGCTGAATCGGCGCGGCGTCATAGCGGTAATCGCCGAAGGCAACCGCGCCGACGCCGGTCTCACTCGTTGCGGTCCGGCGTTGCAGTGGAGCCTGGGGGAGCGCGTGGACGGCGGGGGCAATAGGCATGGCGATCTCCGGCGGGACGGGTCAGAGAAAGGTCTTGACCTGGTTGAACAGGGTCTGGCGATCGCCGATGAAGGCGTTGTAGTCAGCCGCCCCCCTGAATGCGGTGCTGGGGGGATCGACCAGATCCTTGAAGGTGGGATTGGGCTTGCCCTCCCCCTTCCCGGCCAGCTTGCCCCCGGAAGCGCTCCCCGTGCTCTTCCACCCCGATGTGGCGAACGGGTGCATGTTCATCAGCCTGTTGATGGCGTCGCGAACCCCGATCATGTCCGGCAAGGCCTTGAGGAGTTCGATCTGAACATAAGCGTAATCGGCGGCGTAATCGGCCTCGAGCCGGGCGATTCTAGCCGCGATTTGCGTCGAATAGCCCGTCGGCGGCGCCTCGGCGGCGATCAGGGTCTTGAGGGTCCCCGGTGCCGGGACTTGGCTGTTGAACAGGGCCTGGGCATCAGCCTTGGCCTTGGCCTTGATCAGGGCGGCCATGGTCACGCGGTGGGCCACCGTGTGCGGCCCCTGCTTGGCCCGCGTCAACTGATTGCCCGGCTTGGTGTGGGTGTAGGTGTAGAAGGTGGGAACCCGCGAATACCGCTTGGGGAGCCCCTTGCCCGCGAAGGTCTTGTGGTAGGCCGTGGCCCCCGCCTGGGTGGCATGGACGGTAAACGGGTCATACTCGGAAAACCAGCGGCCCGCCCGGTGCTTGTTGACCTTGGCCGCGCTCTTCCTGGTCTTCTTCTTGACGGCAACCCGCTGGATGACCGATGCGCCGGAGTAGCGATAGCTTCCCATGGCGGTGGCACCCGGCGCGGCCGAAACCGCGGGCGGCGCGGCGGAAACCGCGGGCGGCGCGGCCGAAACCGGCGATCTGGTGGCATAGGCGAACATCGGCGGCCCCCCGGCGGTATCTGACAATTATTAGTCAATACTATGACTGAGTCCATGCATAATTTGCTTGCTAATCATCACCGATAAGCTCGAAACCGGGGAAAATTTTCCCTATTTTCTCGTATTCGCATTCGCAGGCGTACCGGATATGGTCCATAGTGATGGGCTGATCCTGGCTGGCGGCCTGGAAGGCGGCGGCCAGGGCGACACTCTTGATGTTGCCGCCGCTGAGGGCCAGGGCCTCGGCCAGTGGCGCCAGAACCACCCCGGGATCCATGGGTGCCGCCGCCGGAAAGGCCTTTTGCCACAGCCGCAGCCGTTCCTCGGGACCGGGAAAGGGAAACTCGATGATGAAGCGGAAGCGCCGCGTGAACGCCTGGTCGAGGTTCTTGAGAAGATTGGTCGACAGGATCACCGTCCCGGCATAGCGCTCGACCCGCTGCAGCAGGTAGCCGGTCTGCAGATTGGCGTAGCGATCGTGAGAGTCCTTGGTTTCGGTGCGCCGGGCGAACAGGCTTTCCGCCTCGTCGAAGAACAGCACCACGTTCATGGCCTCGGCCTGATCGAACAGCTGGGCCAGATGCTTCTCGGTCTCGCCGATATATTTGCTGAGCACGCTGGACAGATCGACCTTGTAAAGGCTGAGCCCCAGCTCGTTGGCGATGACCGAAGCGGCCATGGTCTTGCCGGTCCCCGAGGGACCATGGAACAGGACGCACAGGCCCAGGGGATTGTCGGTCAGGGCGTCGAACCCCCATTGATCGATCACCCGATGGCGTTGGCGCACCTGGACCAGGATCAGGTCGAGGGCCTGGCGGGTGGTGGCGGCCAGGACGATGTCGTCGAAACGATAGCGGCTCCTCACCTCCTGGGCCACGCTCAGTCCGCTGGACTGGCCCTGATCGTGGGCGGCCTGGGCCAGCAGGGTGTCCACCGGCTGGTCGGTCAGGACCGCCCGGCTGGCGGCGTCCCGGACCGCCATCTCGATCTGGTGCGCCGACAGGGGCGCCGTCTCCGCCAGCCGATCCACTACCTCGGAAGCCACCGTCAAGCCCTGGGCGGCGCAGTGGGCCTGCCAGACCGCCAGACGCAGCGCGGCATCGGGCGGCTCGAGCCGGATCACCGCCGGCAGCACCGGATGGGCGGCAAAGCCCAGGATCTGCGCCGTCAGCCGTGACACCGGGCCGTTGATCACCGCGGTCTGACGCTGACTGGCCAGAATGGTCTGCAGCACCGCCTGCAACAGCGACTCGTCATCCTGCTCGCGGATCAGCCACTGGCTGTTGTCCAGCACCAGGGCGTGGTTGCACAGCAAGGCGTCACGGCACAAGACCCGCAGACGGCCCAGCACCGCGTCGAGCGGGCGGCCGTCCTGGGCCATGCGCAGCAATTCGCGCCCATCCACGCGCAGCCCGGTCAGCCCCACTTCGGCCAGGCTGGCGGAACAGAGCTGTTCCAGCAGGACCTTGTCCTGTCCCTGGGCCAGCAGGACAAAACCCCGAGGATGGGAATCGGGGGCCTGCCACAGGGACAGCAGGCGCTCCATGGCGGAGCGCGTAGCGGTCATCAGCGGCAACTGGTCCAGGGCAGGCGCCGGAGCCAATGTCTCCAAGGGATGGTCGAGGTGCGGCTGGGGCGCGGCCTCGGCCCGCAGATAGGCCGCGATCAACGGCGACAGGCGCAGATCCGGCGCGAAGGGCGTGACGGAATGGGCGGCCGCATCCGGCGCGCTCTCGAGAAACTCCCACTGGCGCAGCGGCGCGTCGGCGGCCAAGGCCCGATGGGCCACCGGCCGCCCCACGACGGCGGCGAAGGTCCGCAAGGGCAGGTAGCCCGCATTCTCAGCTCCCCCCAGCTGAGCCAGAACGGCGCCGTACCGCTGATCCAGCGACGGCAGCAGGGCCAGCAGCAAGATGGTCTGCTCCGCCCGATCCAACTGAAACAGCGACGACAGATGAATCCAGGGAATGAAGTGCCCGGCCTCCATGGTTGCCGCCGAGCGTCGGCGCAACGAGGTCCATCCCGCTTCGATCCGCTCGGTCAGGTCCTGATCGGATGGGCCGGCGGCCCGGGCCAGACGCTCCAGCGGATCGTTGCCTCCGGTCTCGGTCACGGCTCTGAGGGCCTGCTCCAGCACCAGATTGCCCCAGGCGGCAAGCGCGCCCAGAAACTCCTCCACCTCGGAAAACGCTTCCGGATCGCTCATGGCAAGGCATCCCCGGACGGACAGGCCGATTTCGAAATGTCCACCAGCAGCACGGTGCGGGGCTGGCTGCCAAGGTTCCAGGCTTCGTGCATCACCGTATCGTCGAAAGCCAGGCACTGCCCGGCCTGCCACGACAGGGTGTCGCCGCCGACCTTAAGGCCGCAGCCCGGCGGAACCTCCAGTCCCAGATGCACCCGCCACACCTGGTCGGTATAGCCCTGGTGGGGAAGAATACGCGTCCCCGGCAGCAGACGCGAAAACCCGGCATTGACCAGCCCCGGCAGGGTCCGCAACATCATGGTGGTTCGGGGGCAGAACAGGCAGTTCTCGAGAACCTCCCGTCCCTGGACCACCAGTCCATGCACCACCCAGCCGCGGGTATAAAGCGCCGTTTCCGGCCAGGGGACGAAGTCATCGTCGGGCAAGGCCCGACATTCCGCCAGAATCTGCGGAAAGTGGCCGCTGAGAACCGCGCAGTGGGGCAGTTGAGCGGGTGCCGGAGACATCACGAGCCCCTCCCTCACCAATACAGCAGCCAGCGGTGGTCGACGAACAGGCCGTGCCCCTGGAGGGTGATGCGCTCGTCGCACATGCCGGTGCAGGCCAGCACCGCCCGATGGGGACTCTGGCCATCGTGAATCACCATCTCGCCCTCACGGTAGGGCAGGAAACGGGCATCCTCTCCCTCCATCACCGTCAGCCCAGCCTCGGGAGGCAGGCTGATGGGCAGGGTGAAGGTCAGCAGCGGCGGCACCGGGTCCAGGTATTGGGGAAAGGCATCACGATGCTGCAGATCGCAATGCAGGCTGGCGACCGGCAAACCGAACGCCGGATGAGGCTGGTAGATATGAAAGCCGGGCAGAGCCGCCTGGGTGTCGACCAGTTCGGTCGGCTGGCCCAGGTGGCGGGCGAGACCCGCACGCGCCGCTTCGAGCAGATCGCCGAAATGGCGGCGCAGCAGCCGGTTGGCGTCTTGGCTGTCATGGCTCCCCTTGTTCCGGTCCAGATAGGCCGCCCGCCCCAAGGTGAAGAACGGCACCACCGGATGACGCCGGGTCCAATGGCGGCGCAGCAGCAGCACCCGGCAGCTCCAGTCGAGGCAGGCCTGGTCGCTCAACAGGGGCAGACGGGTGACCTCCATGCTCAGGTCGCCTCCCGAGTGTCGGTCTCGCCGCCCACCTCCTGGGTGCCATCCCCCACCAGCCGCGACAGGGCCTTCTTGAGCACGCGGTTCTGCTTGGCGGTGAACGGCTGTCCCAGCACCGTTTCCATATTGCCGAGAAACGTCTGGATGTTCTTGTCGATCAGGCTCAGATCGCGGCGGCTGCCCGGGGTGGCATTGATAGCGATCAGGGCGCGAACGCCATCCTCGAGCATCTTCTTCTGGGCATCATCGAAGGTCTTGCCCGTGGTCTTGGCGAAGGTGGCGATCAGGGCGTCGAGATCGCCATCCTCCACGCTGTTGTCCACCGGCGTGCCGGGAGGCTGGGCCGAGCAGACGATTTTTTGCAATTGATCGACGAAGGTCTGACGATCCCGGGCGTCGGCGCTCATCTTGGTGGCGTCGCCCAGAACCTGGGTCAGATCCTCCACCCGCGACCGGATCGCCTGCTCCGCCGCCTGGATGGAATAGGTGCCGGACAGACCCGACATCATGCCGGCCAGATTGCTCTGGAAAGGATGGGGGGGCGCGGCGGAGGCGTCGTATAGCGCCGGAGCCGCCGCCGCCGCCTGCCCTCCCAGCGGCCACCAGTAGAAGGTGACATTGGCCAACGGCACCGGCGGAGCCCCCATCAGCGTCAGGGTCCAGGTCTCCCCCTTGCGGACCGGCAGGACCAGCGTCCCCAAGACCGGCAGGGTGACGGTGACGTCGCCCCCTTTCTTGCTGGAAGCGATGGTGTAGCGAACCGTCGCCGAGGTGGCATACAAGGTGACGCCGCCCGACGTGGTGCCTTCCAGCAGACCGGCATATTGCGGCACCTGCTGCTGGAAGATGCCGATATTGGCGATCACCACCCCGTCCGTGGAGACCGGGGTGGATTGGCTGAAGATCCGGATATATTCGTCCTTGGTGTCGTGGGCCGTCATGTCGGCCTGGGAGTATGGGGTGGGCGCGCCCAGGGCCTGCACCATTCCGGTCAAGGTCACCAGCCCCTGATTGCTGGTGGCAAGGCCGGGCACCGTCATCTGATCCGCCGCCAGGGCGCCGGCCGTGACCGCCCCGGTCACCGTCGCGTCGGTCTCCACCTGGAGCGGACCGCCGGCAATCTGCAATGCCGGTGTGTTGGCGGGAGTCTGGCTGCCGCCGATGGTCGCGGTTTCGGAAACCGTCAGGGTGTCGACCGACAATTGATCGAAATGCGCTTCGCCGGAGAAATTGGTGGCCCCGGTGACCTGCAGCGCGTATTGGCTGCTGACTGCGCTTAGGGGCGTATTGATCGCCACGGTGTTGATGCAATCGGCGCTGCCTATCGGCTGCGGGCCGTTGGCGACCACCAGCATCGCCGTGGCCTTGTCGTCGGACACCATGCCGCTGGTGTCCACAAACTGTCCGATCAGACTGGGCCGAACCATATAGGCCGACAGGTTGGCCTTGTACTTGCCCATGTCCGAGGCCGCCACCAGGGTCACCTGGGCCTGAGAGTCCACCGACTGGACCCGGCAGCCAATTTCGGCGCCCTTGATGGGGTTCACCTGGGGAATGCCCAGGTAACTTCCCTGCTTGGCCTCGGTCAGGAATTTGGTCTTGGCCCCCTGGATTCGGGTGCCGTTGCTGGTGATGGTGCCCGTCCCGGAGGGAGGAGTAGCGCCGGTGTCAGTGGGGTTGACGTTGACCTGATAGTCGCTGTCGATGACGCGCTGGGGCAATTGCTTGTCGAGGACCAGCTCGGTGTCGCTGATGACCTGGACGACCTGGCAGTACATGTGATCCAGGATGCCGACGGTGATGAAGTCACCCTTGTTGACCTGCGACAGGAACTGGGTCTGGGAGCCGCTCAGCGTATAGGTGGTCGTCGCGGCGGGCGTGCCGGTGCCTCCGGTCCCTCCCGCCGCGGATTTGAGGGTGACCAGGCCGTAGCCGACGAAGGCGGAACCGCTGCCCACGGTCAGGGAGGCGCTGGGCGATTGCTGTTTGATGCCCACATTGCCCGCGGCGTAATAGATCGCGCTGTTGGCGGCGGCCACGTCGACCTTGGTCCAGTAGCTGAGAATGGGCAGGTTCGCCAGCTTCGACCCATTGCCTTCGAACGATTGGGCCTTGACCGTTCCCCCGGCCACGACCTGCCCCTCGACCGTCAGCGAGCCGGCCTGAATCTCTCCCGCGACTTCCAGGCTGGCCTGGCTCAGGAACTTGTCGGCAAGGCCGATGCCGACGCGACGGTCCCTGGAGATGGTCAGGGCATTCAGTCCCTGTGTCGTCGTGCCTTTGGGCTGGGACGGAACCCCCAGGCCGATGGAGCCGTCGCGATCGATCTTCAGCAGGTCGACGCTCTGGGACAGATCCAGCCCCAAGGGCGAGGAGAAACGGGCCAGAGCCCAGCGCACATAGGAATAAGAATGAGGCGTGGTCAGATTGGGCGTGAAGGGCGTGTCCAGCTGGTATTGGTTGGGATTATCGGTCAGCGCCGCAATTCTGACGATGGGCGGCACCGGTTGCTTGGCGCTCAGGGAAATGGTCGGAGCAATGGCGTCCCCGGGCTGAAGCGGCGGCGAGATGGGATCGCTCAGGGTCAGCAGGGTTCCATTGGAGGTCAAGGTCCCCTTGCCCTCGAACATGATCGACGACACCTGGAGATTGGCCTGCGGATGATCGAGGCCGATGCCCAGATTGCCCCTGGTCGTCAGCTGCCCCTGGAATTGGGCGCGGTCCGCCTCGACCTCCAGGTAATTGCCGTTGCCGTCGGTCTCGCGACGGGCGCTCAGCGACACGGTGGTGACGTCGACGACGCTGCGGTCGCCCAGGGGCAGCAAAGTGGCTCCGATGCCGCTGCCCTCGGTCACCAGGTCAAGGGTTCCGAAGCGCCCCGAGACATAGCGCCGCTCGTACCGCCCCGCCTTGTAGCTGAGGGTATTGATGGTTCCCTGCGACGAGAAATTGACCACCGCCAGCAAAATGTTCAGCGCCTCGTCGGTCATGGTGCGCGAATAGGCCAGCAAGGGCTGCTGAACGATACGCTTGAAGCCGGGAACGCCGCCCGTCGTGGTGAAATCGGCGTAGGCGTCGTAATAGGCGATCGTCAGGAAATACATGGCGCCCGGCTCGGCATCCTCCATCACCACCACCTGGGGCTCGGTCAGGACGATCTCCTGCCCCAGCCCATTGATGGCCATGCCGGCTCCGACCCTGACCTGGCGCGACTGGCTGCCGGTCTGCCAATAGACCTGCAGACCGCTGGCGATGCCATAGGTGTGCAAACCCCGATTGAGGACGGCCAGCATTTCCATGTGATAGCGCTGCTCGCACTGGAAATCGTCGGTCAGCAGGGCTTCCCCCGCGAAATAATTGGGGCGGGCGACAGGGGGGCGATCGGTCATGAGTGGGCTTCCGTTCACAACAATGCCAGCCAATGAAGCGAGACCGCCTCGGCTTTTTCCGCATCCGTGGCCGCGGTGACGGCGGCCACGGTCAGGGCGAACTGGCTGGTGGTGATGGCCGCCACCGACGTGGCCAGGGGCCGTGACCCCAAGGCGGTGATGAACACGCGGGGCGGTCCGGTGAAGGCCGGAATTCCATCGGGACGGAAGGACACCGTCTGGGTGATGGATTGACCGGCCTTGGCCAGCGCGGAACCGGGAACCGAGACGTTTCCTTCCAACGGCAAGCTGTTGGCGGATACTCCCGCGGTCATGGAATCGGTCATCAGGGTCGGGGTGGAGGGAGTTCCTCCGGCCAGGCGGCTGCGCACCGGCGAAGGGATGCTGACGACCGAGGTGACGACGCCGTTGTTGTCCAGGGTGACCTGCCCCACCACCAGTCCGGCCAACGGCGTTCCGGTGGTCAGACCCACCTGGGCCGCGGCGTTGAAGGTGGTGACCGACGGCGAGGGCGCGGGCGGCGACGGCATGAACAGATAGATGTAGCTGGGCGAGGCTTGCGTGACGGGAACCGTGTAAGTGATCCCGCCGCTGGGCACGATCAGGAAATTGCCGGCCTCGTCCAGGCCCGCCCCGGTGGCCACCATGATGGTGTTGCCGCCGACGGCGCTGCAGGTCAGCCCGGTCAGGATGCCGCCGGTATAGAGCAGCTGGGTCTGCAGGGTGATCCAGTTGATGAAGTAGTTCTGCTCCTCGGCCATGATCCCGCTGGTCAGGAACATGCCGTCGGAATAGATGGGGCGACAGGCGAAGGTGTTGGGAATGACGGGCGTTACCATGGGCGCATCCTAGCTGCCGAGAAGGGTGTTTTGGCCCAGGAGCGGTGGCGCCTGGTCATTGAGTTCGATGCCGGGGTGGACCGTCAGACGGTAGAAGGTGCCGGCCGGCTTGGCCGCGTCCAACAGCAGGCGCAGCTTTCCGATCAGCACCAGGACGGTCTGGATCGCCTGGGCGGTCAGAACGAAGGCCGGATCGGCGGCGGTGGGCAGAACCACCGTCACGTCGAACCGCCAGGGCGCGTAGCCCGAAACCAGCGGCATGACCTGGGTGGCGGTGTCCTGCACCATGAAGGTGGCGCCGGGCTTCACGGTGTCGGTCACGCTCACCCCGGGCGGCTGGGGATTGAGCACGGTGACCGTGACCTGGCCGGTGTGGGTAACGGTGCCGCCGTCGCGGTCCATGGTCACGTAGGTCACCGTCAGGGGAAGATCCAGCAGCAGATTGACCAGAAAGCCCAGTCCCTGCGGCGTCCCCCGCAGCCGATAGAGCGCCATGATCCGGGCGATGACCGTGCGGCGCTTGTCGATATCCCAGGTTTCCTCGACGGTCAGGTCGACCATCGCCCCCAGCCACGCCAGAAACCGGTTCAGCCAGTCCTGGAACGCGCTCAACGCGTCCGGCGGAGGGGGCGCGGGACTGGTGGCGGCATTGACCGGCGCGGTCACCACCGGGACGTCGATATAGCTGTTGAACTCGGTCAGGAGCGCTGTCCGCACCGCGGCGGTGGCGCCGGAAATGGGGGGAATGAAGGTGGTCTGGTCGCCGGGGAACAGAAAGCTGAAACGCGGATAGAACAGATTGCCCACCACCTCGGCCGCCAGCAGTTGCTGGATCCCCTTGCGCCCCGACAGCTGGCTGTCATCCAGCCCGGTCAGAATCTTCTGAAAGATGCTGACGAACTGCCCCATGAAGGGGTCGTTCTGACGATTGTAGATCGCCGGCAGGTAGCGCAGGAACTGGCCCGGTCCCAGGCTCATGATCCGACTTCCTGGGCGAACAGATCAAGACAACGCAGCAAGGGCAGCCCGGCATAGATCATCGCCGGAGGAGTCTGAGGCAGATCGGCGATCAGGGTGGTGGCGCCCAGTTGCGCCGTCTTCGACAAGATCGCCGTGGGGGCATAGCTCAAATCCATCCGGGCCAGGGTCTGCACTCCGGGAATGGCGGCGATCAGATGGCGCAGGTTGGCCACGGAGGGCGGCTGGTCGTAAACCCAGTCGGCTCCGGGTTGAAAGAAGTCGAACAGGGCCGAGGACAGGGCCGCCAGCACCACGCTGGCCCGGGCATGGGGCTGGCACACCACCCGGACCGTCATGGTGATGGGGGTCAAGGTCGCTCCCACCACGCTGACCCGGTTTCCCAGCAGCACCCGGGGCGCCAGATAGGTGGTGACCGTCGCCAGCAGCTTGGTCAGCGCCGCCGTGGCGGAGGCACCGGCCGGCTGCAGCATCAGCAGGTTGCGCAGGCCGCCCTGGGCGTCGGGAGCCTTGGGATTGGCGCAGGATGGGCGCTGATAGACGGGCGTGGCATCGTCCAGAATATGGACGACGGTCTGCTGGTCATCGACCAGGGCATCGGCCCGCCGCACCAGCGCCGGAGGTGGCTTGACCGGGGGCTGCTGGGCGATGACCTGGTTGGTTTCCATGGCCAGTTGCTCCACGTCCGGGCCGGTCAGGGCCAGATAGGGCGCGCGCCGAAAGGTCAGCACCGCCGCCTGCAGCGCCTCGCGATCCAGGGGCGCGCCCTGCTCCATCCGGGCCAGCACGGCCTGCAGCGCCAGAAAGGCGAAATCGTTCTGCTTCACCGCCGCGACGGAATAGTCGGTGGTGTCGGTACTGTTGGCCAGCCCCAGGCACAGCCGCAGCATGTTCTGCCAGGTCTCGAGCGGAATGGCGTTGGTCTGGTACAGGAGGGATTCGCCCACCCAGCACAGCATCTCCAGCACGGTGATGCCGGGATCGGATTCGTTGAAATCGGTCCAGAGCGGCGTGAACATGGGGATGCGCCGCATCAGCTCGGCCAGCAGCTGCTGGGCGGAGACGGTGTCGAGGTTGGGCAGTTCGAAGGCCATGTCCGGTCTAGGCTCCGTAGACCAGCACGCTGATGGCGCCCGCCGCCGCCACCTGGGTCGGAGTCATGACCACGCTGCCGTTGTCGCGGCCGTCGACGGTCAGGGCCAGGACACTCTCCACCAGAGGACTGCGACGCAGGGCGCGATCGATGGCGGCGGCCGTGACCGCTTCTCCAAAGGCCCAGCCCTCCCCGTCCGTCCCCCCCAGAACCGGCTGCAGAAAATCGGTCAGCAGTTGGACCAGCTGGTCCTGCACCGCATTGCGCTGGTCCGAGGGGCAGGTGCTCTTGACCTGGGCCATCACGTCCACGGTGCGGTAATCGGGATTGGTCGCCTCGATGCCGCCGGCCAGGGGCGCCAGACAGCGCTGGCGCACATAGGTCTGCACCAGGGTGAGCAAGGCCGGATCGGCATAGGGCTGCGGCGTGGCCGCCTGCGCCAGAACGCTCAGCCGAATTCCGTGGCCGGGGCTGTCGGTCGCCCGAGCCCGGCACACCTGGGGCGAGGCCTCGGCGGCCAGGGGGCCGAAATCAGACAGCTGCACCACCCGGTTGTTGGCCTTCAGCACGGCGGGGCCGGTCCGATCCACATGATCCACGGTGTCGCCATCCACCCCTCCCCGGGCGGGCGCCGGATTGGTCACCGCCGAGATGTCGGCGATGGAGGGCTTGAGCACCGTCAGCGTCCCGGCCGGGACATTTCCGGCCAGTCCCTGGGTGGTGTCGTAGGTGGCGACGATATTGTTGTGGCCGCCCGGCGGAATCATGCCGTTGCGGCCATCGCCGAAGGTGATCAGTCCGTTGGCGCTGTCGAGGATGTAAGCCCGGTCGCCCGGGCCGCAATAGGCGAAGGTCTCGACCATGGTCCAGACCCGGGTTACCGGCTGGGCGTCGCTGGCGCCCTGGGCGCTGTCGTCCTCGGCCAGGCTGGAGGCGGCAAACAGGGCCTGGGACCGTTCGGCCACCGCCGCGCTCTGATCCACCGGGGCCAGGCTGCGCGGCTCGGTCACCGTCACCACCTGTCCGGCCAGCACCGGGCTGTAGGAGAACTGGAAACTCTGCGACGGGCGCTCGGTGCTCGACCCCAAGACGTCGTCGATCACATGGGTGCGGTTTCCCGCGCTGACGCTGTTGGGCGCCAGGGCGGCAATCCGCACCGTCCGCCATGGATGGCTGTTGTCGATGCGCAGCCAGAAGGCCGTCTGCGAAAACAGAACGGTGGCCGACATGGTGGTCGGCAGGGTGAAGCTGACGATCCCCGACCGGGTCAGGCCATCGGTTCCGTCATCCACCGACAGCGGTTGCCATGCCTCTCCGTCATGGCTCCACCAGGTGGGGACCGGCCCGGTGGCCGTGGTCTCCTGGGCGATGTCGAAAAACAGGGTCAAGGTCCGCCCCAGGCAGGACTGGGCGAAATCGGCCGGATCGAACCCCAGCAACACGCTGGCGCAATTCAGGTCCACCGGCTTGTAGGGCCGGAACAGGAAGCGCGTCAGGGTGAAGTTGTTGTAGGTCCAGAACTGGCTGGGACGGGCTATGTACTCGTAGCCCAGGCTGGCGCGGACGATGAAGGGCGGATCATAGGTGGACGGCGTGTAGGTATAGGAGAAATTCACGCCCTCGACGGTGTTGAGGTAGGTGCTGACCGCCGCTTTCTGCTCGGGGAGAAGAATTTCGTCGGGCACCGCGTTGATGACCACCGACACCGGCTGGGTGACGATGGTGCCCATGGCGCCATAGCCCCCCTCGGCGATCACCACGCGAATCCACAGCCCCTGCTCGCCGGCCACGGTGGTGGGAGTCATGGTCGGGCACAGGAACTGAACCGTGCCCACCGGCTGGCCGGACTGGCCGCGCAGCTGGTTGGTGTCGTCGCGGAACTGGTGCTGGCTGCAATCGGTCGGCGACGCGTTGAAGCTTTGCCATTGGCCATCGCCCCAGTACTGCCACAGCAGTTGGACGGGGTAGTCGATGGTGACCGGCTGCAGCGTCAGCGTCAGGGTGATCATCGCCCCCTGGCGGGCAAAGATGGAATCGCTGCGCAGATAGAAGGCGTCATTGAGGGCCGGACTCTGCCCGAAGGGATAGGCGCCGTTGGCGATATCCAGTTGCTGGGTGCCATCGGCGGCCATGTCCACGCCGATTCCATCGCCGGTCAGCCGGCAGGTGGCTCCGGTGATCACCGGCAACTGGCGCGACAGCGCCTTGACCACGCGCATCAACGGCCCGGGATGAACCATCAGCCAATAGAGCGGCGACCCCCGTTCATCGTCGGGAGGCGCATCCTGCTGTCCGGGGGGCAGTCCGCCGGCACCGTAAAGCTCTGCCTGCACCTCGGCCAAAGAGCGCGGCGCGGCCGCGGGCAACTCGGTCAGGGTGATGGTCAGGCGGGTGAACTCGGAATTGCTCTCACAGGTGGATTTCAGCGGCGTCAGCGCGCCGTCGGTCCATTGCTGGAAGAATTCCGGGTAGAGCTGGGCACCGGTCAGGGTCACCGACAGCCCCTGCAGCGCGCTGTCGGGTTTGAACAGCAGGGAATCGCCCATCAGGAACCAATGCGGCAGGGGCTGTTCCGCCGGATCGGTCTCGGTGGCCACGAACAGGGGCGCGGTCTGGCCCGCTCCCAACAGCCCCAGGACGTCCACGAACTGATCCTGGGGCGGAAGCAGAGCCAGGACGGCGATGATTTGGGCCGGAATCACCATCAGATCGCGATCGGTCTGGAAGCGGATGCTTTGACCGGGGGAATTGACCACGGCGCTTTCGGCCGGGACCAGCCGGGGCGGCTGGCCCTGGCGCAGGGCGAAGGACAGCACGGCGCGGGCCTGGACCGGGCTGCGCAGCGGCTGGGCCAGAAACTGGTACAGCGCCAGCCGGCGCTGATGGGGAACGCCGTTCTCCATGCCGGCCATGTATCCGGCCATCAGGGAGAACAGCTTCAGCATCACCAGTCCCGGATCCAGGGGGACGGTGGCATCCAGGTTTTCGGGCCAGTAGCGGCTCCAGTCCTGGCAATAGCTTTTGGCCAGGGTTACCGACTGGTCGTAGAAGGTATCGAAATCCCGAAAATCCAGGACCGGATCGGCCATCTCACTCTTCCTGCGCGACCGTTTCCTCGAGCACCTGGATCGCTCCGGCCAGACGCAGCATGGTGGCCTCCAGATCGCGGCGGCGCTGTTCCAGCGCCGTCATCTGCTCCTGACCGGTGCGGTATTCGCGTCTCAGTTCCTCGAGGCGGCGCTCGAGCGTCTCCCGAAGCGATGGCTTGGTGTCGGTCATGGGGATGGCTCCTATTTAAGAAAGAAGGGATAGACCAGGTTGTCCGGCCGGTTGCGGTCCCGGATCAGGTAGTCGACCGAGATGTTCAGGCACTGGCGGTCGGACGGCGGGATGGTGGCGGTCACCGTCACCACTTGGATGCGCGGCTCCCATTGCTCCAGCGCCTGGCGGACGTAAAGCTGGGCCAGACTGCTGGTGGCGGCGTTGCCGGCGGCGAACAGCAGTTCGTTGATGCGACAGCCGAACTGGGGCCGCATCACCCGTTCTCCCGGCGCGGTCTGCAAAATGATCAGGATCGCCTGACGGATGTCGACGTCATCGGCGGCGAACGGAAGCGTCCCGGCCACCGGAATGACCGGAAAGGCCCAGCCGCGGCCGAGAAAGTCGCCTCCCGAGACGGTGGTGGACGGAGGAGCGGCCATGGCTCCCTACCCGATCCGGACGGTGGCCAGACCGGTCACCACCACCTGCGGCGGCGGAGCCTGGGGGCCGGCGGGAGGAATATCGTGGCAGGTCTCGCAGAAATCGGTGGCCCGTGCCGCGGCCTTGCCGTTGATCTTCACCGTGAAGCTTCCCATCACCACCCGCCCCAGATTGGTGGGAGGAACCTGGAACATGCCGGAGGTGGGAATATGCGGCGGCAGATTGGTGGCCATGGACCCCACGGTGGCCGCGGGGCGGCTGTTGATGCGCACGGTGGGGCTGGTGTTCATGGTGATCTTGCCATTGAAGGGAAAGGGTTGGGGCGTGGGGACCGGCCCCCCCGGAGACGGCACCAGGACGATGTGGATGTCGGCGGCGTTGACGATGCTGTCACCCAGCTTGGCGGCAGGAAGTCCCATGTTCGTTCCCCTTGGCGGTGCGGCTCAGTTCAGATCGATCATGGTGGCGGACAGCTTCAGGCTCTGGCCGCCGGTGAGCTTCATGGTGGCGCTGCTCATGTCCAGCTTGACCGACCCGGATGTGGTGGCGATGGATACGGACTCGCCGGTGATGGTGACCTTGCCCTTGGCCTTGATGGTCACGGCCCCCTGGCTGTCGACGGTAATGGCGTTGTTGGCGGTGTCGATCTGGACCTTGTTCTGCTTTTCATCGATCAGGGTGAGCTGACCGCTGGACGAATCGTCGAAGAGCAGCAGCTTGCCCTTCTTGGTCTTGATCTCGCGCACGTCCTGCTGCTGCTTGTCGGGAACCGGCGGTTTCAGCACCCCGTTCCACAGAAATCCCAGCACATAGGGCTGGTCGGGGTTGCCGTCGCCAAAGGCGACCAGGGCGCTGTCGCCATTCTGGGGCAGGAAGAACGCGCCATAATCGGGGCCGGCGCAAAAGCTCATGATCTGGAGCCAATCGGATTCGATCGTCTGGCCGCTGACCACGAAACGGACGCGGATACGGCCCATGCCCTTGGGATCGTTGGTGGCGGACACTTGGGCGACGGTCACGCCCAGGGCCAGGTCCTGAAGCCGGGGGCGGTCGATGGCGGGAGTGTTCATGCGCCGCTTCTCCTCAGACGGACATCGGTGGCATAGCCCTGGGTGTCGCCGTAGGTGTGGGTGCTGGAGACGATGTAATAGATCCCGTCGAAGCGCTGGCTGAGGCCGCTCAGCTTGACATTGGACCCGGCCACCAGGTCGGGATCGCCCACCAGACTGGCGCTGCCCTCGATGAAGCGGTTCAGGTTGGCCTGGTATTGCGCATCGGCGACCACCTGCAACGCCTCGACGCTGGTGATGCTCAGCTGTTCGATCGAGACGGCTGAATCCGGGAAATCACCGGCCATCTGATAGCCGTTTTCCCGGCCCCCCATGCGCTCCTGCACGCTGCCGGACCGCGAGGTGGCGCTGATGGGCTTGTTGGTGGCGGGATCGAAACTGTGCACCGTGACGCTGCTGCCTTGGGTGGGGATGCGCAGATCCAGGTCGATGCTGTCCAGGTCACGGGGAAAGGTCAGGGTCTTGACCGGGCTTTTGCCCTCGCCCGATGGGCGGAAGATCAAGGTGGTGCCGTCCATCAGCAGCTCGTGGTTGATCTGCGCCGCCCGCTTCAGCAGAAACTGGTAGTTGTTCTGCTGGCGCTGCTGGACATAGACGTTGATCTCGGTCCCGCTGCCCTGGGCATTGACGGAGAGGCCGGCAGAGCGGGCGACCTGGATGACGATGTCGTTGTCGGACAGATTTTCGAACACCTTGGTACTGGTGCCGAATTGCAGGCGATGCATGCGGTCGAAGCCACGGATGGTGGCGGTGGAATACTCGCCGAAGCGCGGTTCGATGGCGGTGATCTCGCCGACGATCAAGGTCTGCAGCCGCTCGATGCCCATCTTGATGGTGATCTCGTCGCCGGGCTTGAAATAGTCCAGATTGGCCCCCTGCCAGTTGCCGGAGGGCGAAACCATGTTCATGGTGAAGTTGAACATGGCGGGCAGGTTGATCTCGTGCTGGACCTCGACGGTCACGATCGAGGCCACCAGCGCCATGGGCAGGGGCGATTTCTCGCGCAGGATCGTCATCCCCCCGGTCTGAACCTTAGGCATTGCCCCCTCCCTCGGCGCCGAAACGCTTGGCCTGACGGTAGACCGGACCGGCGGGATCGAAATCATCGGCATGGGTGTCGACGATCACCAGGGTCCGGCCGATATCGGTGCGGCGAGGGAAGTTCAGGGGATCATAGATGTCGTTCTCGGCGGCGATCAGCCGCCAGAGGGAGGAATCGCCCAAGGTGGTCTGGGCGATCAGATACAGCCGGTCGTTTTCCGCCACGGTCCACAGCTGGCGGCAATTGAAATATCCCCGCGCCTCCAGATCCTGCTGCTCGGTCAGCACGTTCTTGAAGGTGACGGTCAGCTCGGCCCGCACCGGAATGCCCGAGGGCAGGAACATGGTGAATTTCTGTTCCAGCCGGGTGATGATCCCGGTGAACAGGGGGCCGGCCCAGGTGAAGATCACCACCGGCGGCTCCTTGCGCACGCCGGTGCCATAGGTGGGCAGGGTCAGGGCGGCGATGCGGTCGGTGGACTTGCGCACGTCGGTCGCCTGATCGAACGAGTCGAAGAACAGCGTGACCACCAGGTCGTCGGCATTGCTGCGCTGGAACTGGATGTTGGACCCTTCACCCTGAACCACCACCGTCCGATTCAGCGACAGCTCGGTGGGGTTGTACATCACCGGGATTTCCTCGCGGCTGGACTCCACCACGATCTTGGCCTTTTCCAGCATCACTGCCCCCGACGGTAGCGATCGACGCCGTCACGGCGATGAATCGCCCGCGAAATCTGATCGGTCAGCAGCCGGAGCAAATCGGGCGAGCGCAGCGCTTCGCGCAACTCGCCGCGCCAGGGCAGGCTCTGGTTGACGTCATGGATGATCCGGCTTTGGACGTGACGGGTGATCTTGTGGATCTGCTGCTGGATTTCCGGGCCGGTGGAGCGGGCGGCGCGCCGATAGGCCAGAAGCGTGCCCTGGCGCGGCTGATAGAGCGACAGGCCGATGGCCATGGGGTTGGCCTGGGAATTTTGCCCGGGCACGGCCAGGACCAGATAGGTGGCCTGACGGGCGGCAGGCCCTGCGGCCGGCGGTGTCCAAGGCCGGGTCTGGGACTGGCGGTCGGAGAGAAGACCGGCCCGATGCTGGACCGCCGGCGGCGCCAGGGTTCGACTGCGCTGCAGCAGATAATCCCCCACATCGCGGATGGTGGAAAACCACAGGGGAGCGGGCATGCGCGACGGCGGCCGGGACCAGGGCGAGGGCAAGCGCGGCACCCCGGGCGCGACCGGCGGATGAAGGCGATGAGGCCGGGATTGGCGCGGGATGACCTCGCGGTTGACCTCGGTCAGACGGGTCAGCAACCGGACGACGTCCCCTTGCCAGCGCGACGCGGCCGCGACCGGACTGGTCAGAGTGGTGCTGACCTGTCCGGTTCCCGCGCCGGGGCGATGGATGCGCAATTCGACCACGGTGCGCGGCGGCGCCGCCGACGGCGGGGCTGGCCGTGGAGCCGGCCTGGAAGCGGCGATCTTCTGCAGCTGGCCGCGCAGGATCATGTGAATGGTGTGCTGCAACTGCAGCCGGTAGTCCCGCCCCATGGCCGGAGAAAACGCGGGCGGCTGGACCACGGTCAGGGGGGGAGCGCCCTGCCCGTCCAGCCGGTCCAACCCGCCGGCGCGAACGGACAAGGCCGCCAGCAGAGCGCGGGGGACCAGGAGTGTCCGGCCGGCGATCATCGATCGCCCCCGCTTTTGGTGATCCCCTCGTGAACCAACACGAAACGCTGGGTGGCCACCAGGCTTTGGGCGGCATCCAACGCGGGGCCCTGCCATTCCACCGGCCAGGCGTTGAAGAAGTTCCACGATGCTCCCAGCTGGCCCTGGGCATCCTGGAGCGAAATGGTTCCGTTCTTGCGCTTGATCTGCCCTTTGGTGGCGGCTTCGTACCAGGTCCACATGGGATCTTGCAGGGTCAGCCCCGCTTCCAGGGTCAGTTCGGAATAGGTGACCTGACCGCCCAGGCGGTATTCGGTGGTGTTGACCCCGCCCTGCCGCTGGGTGTGGTACTCGATCTTGGATTGCAGGCCGTTGACCGAACTGAAGCCACCCACCTGGATTCCCTCCACCTCCACCACGAAGCGGAAGGTGCGAAAGGGATCTTGGGCGGGACCGGTCGGTGCCATGGTGGGGTCAATCGTCCAGGTTGATGCCGGATTTATGATCGTCGGGGCTCATCGCCTTGTTGATTCGGCTGATCTGCTCGCACCACCGTCGCCGGTCACCATGCTCAATAGCAAGAATATCATCTAATGACCAGTGAAAGTGGTATGCAATGAAGGCTATCTCAGTATAAAGCTGTTCAGATGCCTCGGATACAACTACTTTCCCGGCACGCCGTCGGACTGACCCTCCTCAACAGAACCGTTGATCTGGTTAAAGAACCTCTGAAGGTATTCGAAATCCTGGGCGAACAGGTCCTCGATCACCTTGGTGTTGATCATGTCCAGGGTGCCCAGGCTGACCACGACCCGCGACAAGACGATGATGCTCAGATAGGCGGGGTTGGATTGGACGCGGTGATCCTTGAGCGGCAGGATCTCGTCGGCGGCGGTGGCCAGACGCATCACCCCCTGCTTATGCAGGGTGCCGTCGGAATCCACATAGCCGACCGGCAGGGTGAAGGGGAGTTCGGTCTTGATGCTTGACATGCCAGATCATCCTTGAGCGGGTGAGCTACTTCACGCGGACCATGTAATCCATGGCCAGTTCCAGGGTCTCGACCACCACGTCGCTGCTGGAAGCGTTCAGCCCGGCGGTTTCGTACTTGGTCGGCCAGGCGCTGATGACGTTCCAGCGGCTCTTGTCGGAGCCGTCCGTCCCCATCAGAATCAGCGAGACGTTCTTCTGCGAGCCCTTGCCGTCGGACCCCTGCTTCAGAACCAATTGCTGCCAGTCATAGAGATCCGTGCTGTCGGTCAGCCCCCTTTTCAGGGACAGCCGGCCATAGCTGGACAGGCCCGACAGCGGGCGCTTGTAAATGGGATCGGTCCCTTCCCGATAATCCACGCTGTCGATGGTGATATCGGGAATAGTGGCCTCGGCGAAGGCGGCGATCTGGATGCCGGAGATTTCAATCCGAAATCGAAACCCGCGATAGGGATCGGTCAAAGGTGCCATGGTCGTTCAAGCCTTTCCTATCCTAGTTCCCCGAATCCGGCCCGGCGGTCTTCTGGCTGATGCGGATGACGACGAATTCCGCCGGATAGACCGGAGCGAGCCCGATATCGATGTAGAGATAGCCTTGGGATCGGGTGGCTGCCGGATTGTTGGAGGCGTCGCAGATGACGAAGAAGGCCTCGGCGGCGCTGGCACCGAACAAGCCGCCCTGCTGCCACAGCGTGGTCAGGAAGGCGCTGATGTCGCGGCTGACCGATGACCACAGGGCCTGGTCGTTGGATTCGAAAACCACCCACTGCAGGCTGTTCTTCAGGCTCTGTTCCACATAGATGAACAGCCGCCGCACGCTGACATAGGTCCACTGGGTGTCCTGGCTGACCGTGCGCGCGCCCCAGATGACGTTGCCGTAATTGATCAGGTTGCGGACCGCGTCGATGCCGTTGGGATTGAGCTGGTCCTGATCGGAATCAGACAGCGTCTGAGCCACCGACACCACCGACAGCATGGCGCCGTCATTGACGCCGGCCGGCGACTTGAACACGCCGACATTGCCGTCGGTGTGGGCATAGCGGCCGAGCACCGGACCCGAGGCCGGAATGGGAACCCGGAGGTTGACCAGCGGATTGGTGATCCAGACCCACGGATAGTACATGGCGCCATAGCTGGAATTGATGGCGGGACTGTTGGTGGCCAAGGTTCCCGACTTGAAGGAGACGATGTCTTGCACACTCATCCCCCCCGGGGGATCGATGACGTAGAACAGGCTTTGCAGCGTCTCGCACAACTGCAGGCCGGTATTGATCTGGGCGGCTTGAGTGGCCGTATCGCTGATGCCGGCCCCCGTGACCAGTCCCGCGGTGTCGGGAACCGCCAGCAGGCTCAGCCCCTGGACCGTCTTCAAGGTATTGAGGGCGGCCGGCAGCGTGTTGTCCCAGCCGACGCCGCCGGTCAGCGGCTTGGGAGAGCCGGTATTGCTGGGACGGGCGCCGTCCACCGCCCCCACCCGCAGGAACATGGAGTTGGAATTGATCCGGTCGGCGAAGCTGGCATTGGCCAGCGTGAAGCCGCTGAAGGTTTCCAGCACGTAATAGGTCTTGGTGCCGGTCGAGGGAATGGCCACCGGGGTCAGGCCGTTCTGGATGACGAAATTCGCCATCATCTGACCGGACAGCGTGGTCGAGGACGTACTGACCGTCGACGAATCCACCACCACCTGCAAGGTGAAGACCGGGGTCGGCGCGGTGCCGGAGGTGGAACTGCCGTTGGTGATGGACACGCAGATGCCGTTGCCCCAGGTGCCGGGGCTGGCGGCATTGATCTGGGTGCCGCCCAGGGTGGTGGTGGCGGCCTTGCCGTTGCCGGGGTCGCTGCGCACCACGTAGCAGGCGGTCCCCCCCTCCAGGAAGAACTCGTAGACCGCCCACGAGACGAAGCTGGACCAGGCGAAGGAGCCGAACTGGCGGACATAGGCATTCCAACTGGTCAGCAGGGTCGGCACATTGGTCGGCCCCTTCTCGGTCAGCCCGACGAAAGCGGCCACCGAGGTCGACACGCCCTGGATGCTCCGCGCGCTAGGCACCTCCTGGATGAATACACCGGGATGGAGATAATTGACCACGCTGCGTCTCCTTACTCTGGGGCCAGGGCCACGTCGACGAAGTGGGTGGCGGCAGACGAAATGACTACGGTACTTGTCTGACTGGCGTAACCTGGCTTGTCGAAGGACAGGGTCACCAGGGCATTGGGATCGGGACGTCCGGTCAGGCCCAGGGCATAGCGACCGTCATAGGCGCCGACGCGATCGGTGCGGGTTTCCAGCCGCCGCGAGGCTCCGGACCGGCTGGGATAGGCGGCGCCGACCGCGACGTCCCCCAACGGCGTGCCCAGCGGACCGGTGACCTGCCCCAGAATCACCGGAATCCAGGCGGGATAGGGATAAAGCGGGTCCGGGGCCAAGGTGCAGACGACGATGGCCTCGGCCAAGGGGGCGGGCGGCGGCACCGTGACGGTGCAGGCCTGGGGAAAAAATCCGTCCACCACCACCTCGATCCGGTGCGGGCCGTCGGCCAGATCGGTGAAGGCATGAAATCCTTGGGATTTCGGCAAGGGATGCGCCGCCAGGCCATCCACGGTGAACAGGGCCGGCGCGCAGGCGGGCAGACCGGTGAAGCCATCGATCAGTTGGACCACGGCGCTCAGCTGAAGGGAAAAGCTGGCCTGGACGACGGTCATGGCCGGGCCTCCTCCCTGGGACGCGACGCCAAATGAGCATCTGCGTGCTCGACCATCTCCACCCCCGCGCTCAGAGTCGAGGGCAGCTGGACCGGCGACAGGCGGTAGAGCCGGGTGATCTTGTAGGACTTGCCGGGAAATCCCGCCCACAGATCGCGCATCTGGTGCTGGCTTTCCTCCTGGGGCACGATGGCGATGGACTGGTTTCCCAACGCCCGGACCGCCGGGTCCAGCAGCGGTCCCTCCAGGGCGGGAACATCGTGGAACAGGCGGACCAGCTTGTTGATCAGCACCAGCTCGATCTCGGAGGAACGGCCGTAGGGCACCATCATATAGATCAAATCCACCGGCAGCGCCGGGGCCTGACGGACCAATCCGGCGGGCTGACCGGCCCCGGCCGGACGGCGGGTCAACGTGCCGGGCTGGTTGCGCAGCCAGGGATTGATCTCGATCTGGTACAGATAAAGACTGAGTCGATTTTGCTCGTGCCCATCCATTTCGGCGGGTGAATCGAACACCACGGCGGACTCCGCCTGCAGCTCCGGAATGGAGCCGCGGATCAGGCGGGCCAGCGACTGGCTGATCTTCAAGATCACCTGTCCGTCATCCGCTGCCATGGAATTGTCCGGGTCTGCCATGCGCTACAGCGTGAACAGGGTCTGAGTCTGGCCGACATATTGCGGCTGACGGTTGCCCACCTGGGCGTGGATGGTGACCGCCGGATCGCACAGGGCCTTCAGGGTGATGAAGCGCTGATCAACGTTGACCCAGGTCAGAAAGGCCACCAGGCCGAAATCGGTGCCGGAGGTTCCGCCACTGGCGGTGACCACCGACAAGCGATTGTTGCAGTAGCTGAACGACGAGAGCGGAAGAGCCGCCGCGGCGCTGTACAGGGTCAGCCCCATGGTGTCGCCGGTATCGGGTCCCAGGGTCCACACCACCGGTCCGCGGCCGTCGCCGCCCACCTCGATCTCCACCGCCGCCCCCGGCTTGCACCCCTTGACGGTGAGCAACACCCCGCAGCTGGGGCGCCGCGCCTTGGCGAAGACGGCGCTGATGCGGCCGTTGTACCAGCGGACCGGCGCATCATTGCCGAAAAAGGCCTGAACGGTCGCCTCGCTGTTCATGGTGCAGTAGCCCTGAAGGTAATCGATCCCCTCCTCGATGGTCAGGGACAGGGTCAGGGTGAAGCTGCACGAGGACGGAGCGCTGGCCGCGATGCGGATGCTGAGCAGCGCATCGTTGAACGAGATGGCCTGGATGCACGAGGCCGATCCGGCCATGCCGTCGGCCACCACGTTGTAGGAAAAGCCCAGGCTGTCGCCGTACAGAGAGCCCAGACTCCACTGCACGCCCGGCGACGTGAAGGTGATGTTCAGGTTGGAATTGGGGGCGACGTTGCTGAACAGCAGTACCGCCGGAATGGTCTTTGTCGGCATGATCTTGATTCCGTCTGCGGTCAGAGTTCCACCACGAATGAGCTGAGCCCGATCAGGCTGGTTCGGTCGATCGTGGAGGTCAGCGTTACGCTGGCATTGGGCGGAAGATCGACACGCCCACGCAGATCGTGCTGGAGCGTGTTGACATACAGCCGGATCTGGATCTCCTGGCTGACGGCATTGGTCTGCAGGTACAGCTCGCGCGCGTTGACCAGGAAACTGTCCACGAAGAGCATGGCGTCCTTGGTGGCTTCGATGCTCAACCCCACCAGACCGGTGCCGGAGCCATCGCTCCAGATCGCGTTCTGGTCATCGCGAATGGTGATGAACGCCTTGGAATTGGCCGGAAGATTGCTCAGGGTGATGGTCAACGGGTGAAATGGATCGAACGGCCCGTGGGTCGCGGGCTGGGGCGGCACCACCGGCTTTTGCTCCATCAGCGGCGCGCGCTCGGAGGCGACCAGATCCTGCGGCGCGGTGGCGTGCACCGAAACCGCGTGGGGCGCCGCTGCGGGCGACGGTTCCTCGACCGCGGCCCAGGATCCCCTGGGAGTATCCTTGCTGTTCTTGTCGTCGGTACCCTTGGTGCTCATGAGGCCGGCCCCCGTCGTTTGCTCGGAAAGGGATCAGAGGGAGGAGGGAAAAGGAATGGTGTTGAGTCCAGGCTTCAACACACCGGCGCCGCCCGTCCCCCCCAGGAAGGAATAGCCGCCCGAGACGTCGCCATTCATCGCCACATTGATGACCAGAGAGTCGCCCTCGGCGGAAACATAGGTGACCAGCTCCAACCCCTGCATGGCGGCGGCCGCCCCCGGACTGGCCGACTGCACGTAGAACTGCGTCTCGGTCAGGGAGACCGACACCAGCGGCGGAGTCGCCTGCGTCAAATACGGCATCACCTGCTGGGTGTAGCTGCCGCCGGACAGGAACTGATTGGGACCGTCCACCGTCAGGGTCACGGACAGCGGCTGGCTTGAGTTCTGCAAGATGAAGTGAAACGCGACGTGAAACGAGTCCATGGGCACAACTCCCTCTTGCCGACCACCCCACCCGATTCGAGAGTTTGGGTCGAGGGCGGAAAAGCTGATGAGCGGAACAGAGCCGGCGGCGGCAGTGCCGCCGGCTCCTCCGTCAGATCAGATCACGCATTCCACTTGAACGGCGTGGGGGACTGATTGATCGCCACCCACGGGCCATTGTTGAAGCAGCCCATCACCGTGATGGACGGATCGCGAATGCACCACAGGTTGAAATACTGAACGCCGGCAGCAGCCAGGTAGCCGTCGAACTCGAACTGGAGCGCGCCCGAACCGCCGCCCGACGAACTGGTCTGGAAATTCAGGGCGTTGTTGGTGATCGACGCGGTGCTCAGCGGCAGCATGCCCGACAGGGAGTTCAGGCGGATACCAGCCCGCTGGTTGTTAGGATCGCCGCTGGACCAGGAAATCACACCGCCGGTATCGTCCGACGACAAGTTCACCTGCACGTTGTTTCCGGCCGTCAGATTTGCGACGGAAATCTGCATGAACTTATAAGAGAACACCACCAGATCGCTCATTTCTTGCCTCTCCTAACATCGAATGCAGCGGAAGCACCACTTGATGAGGGTTATCATGTAGCATAACAACGCCTTTAATTGCTAATTTATTATATTTAAGCAACCTAAGGTGTTATAGCCAATGCCACACAAGCAAAAACCGTCAATAGTGCGTTCGGTATGCATGCTTTGGTTGACGCATTGGAACGATAAGCGGCAGCTATAAACGCGTCAAGGTAGTTATTCTAACATTTTATAATTACCTGAGATTCTAATTGCATCGCTTATACATACTTAAAGATGAATTGTTTCAGCTTGTCACCACGCGGCGCATCGTCTGCCGCCCTGTGTCACCATCAACCCATTGATCTGGAGGAGTTTTCCCAATACAGGGCCTCACCACACCCCCATGGAGAAGTGTAGCAAAAATGCGTATTTTTAGTTGTTTTTTGACGATTCCAGTAAGCCGCAGGCCTGTTTCACAATTCAAATCCGAGGTTCCGCCACATTCTCTGACGGCTCACAGAGCGGCGACACCGGTCTGTAACCGGCCATCGTCGAGGTCAAGCGACGGCAGAAAATGTGATTGCCGGAGGTGTCTCGAAAATCAGGGACCGTTCAATCAAGGCCCCCCCCCCCCGCACTGTGCGGCAGCGTCGGCCGAAGCCGTTTCTGCGTGAAGCCAAGCCGCGCCCGGGCGCCTCATCCCGGCCAGCGAAAAGCTCTTGACCGATCAGTCAAGAGCACACTATTCTGCCCGAGATGTGATTTTCTGGGACGTTTCTCCATGGGCCGCCCGTCGCCCGACACCAAGCAGATTTTGATCGATACCGCACTGGCACTGATCTGGATGAGCAGCTATGGCTCGGTCAGCGTCGACGACATCTGCAAGGCCGCCGGGGTCAAGAAGGGCAGCTTCTACCACTTCTTCCCCTCCAAGGTGGATTTGGCGGTGGCGGCCATGGAACACTCGTATCATGAGGTCAAGCCGCTCTACGACACCATCTTCTCGCCCGACACCCCGCCCCTGAAGCGGTTCGAGCGCATGATGGAGGTGGTGATCGAGAAGCAGACCGAGACCCTGGAAAAATACGGCCGGGTCTGCGGCTGTTCCGACACCTCGCTGGGCTGCGAGATGGCCGGGCTGGAGGAGCGCATCCGCGTCAAGTTCGAGGAATTGGCGAGCCGCAAGAAGCGCTACTACGAAAACGCCCTGCGCGACATGGTGGCCGAGGGGACTCTCCCCCCCGACACCGATGTGAAGGCCAAGGCCCACGAGATTTTCGCCTATCTTCTGGGGCAGATGACCCTGGCCCGGATTCAGAACGACCTGAACCTGCTCAAACGTGATCTGAGGCCGGGATTGTTGGGACTTCTGGGGCTCCAGGACAAGGCCGGTTCGGCCGCCTAGCGCACTATTTTGCCATTGCTTTGCCGACCGGGCGCCCTGCCGCCCGGACAAGTTGGAAAGGGGGCCGCCGCGCCCTATGCCGCCCAAGGGCGGTATTTTTTGGATCATTGACTAGACTGACCGGTCAAATACTAGGGTATTATGCCCCCTGGCCTGCCGGTCATAGACATCGAAGGAGCTTTCCCATGACCGCTTCCCCCCGCTTCGCCAAGGCCCCCATCTTCAGCAAAGGCCCCGTCTTCAGCAAAGGTAGGGCCCTCCTTCTCGCCACCGTCGCCCTGGCCGCCCTGGGTGGCGGCGCGGTGCTGCTCCGCGGCGCTCCCGGCCAGCCGGCCCAGGCCGCCGCCGCCCAGGCGGCTCCCGTCACCGTGCAGACCATGGCGCTCCGCAACGTCCAGGTCTGGTCCTCGTTCTCGGGCCGCATGCGGGCGGTGGACTTCGCCGAGATCCGGCCCGAGGTCAGCGGCCGCCTCACCCAGGTGCGCATCAATGACGGCCAGACGGTCAAGGCCGGCGATGTGCTGTTCGTGATCGACCCCGCCCCCTTCGAGGCGGCGCTGGCCAAGGCCGAGGCCAATCTGGCCACCGCCCGGACCAACGCCGTCTTCGCCCGCACCGAACTTGACCGGGCCGTCAACCTGATCAAGACCGAGGCCATCGCCCAGCGCCTCTATGACGAGCGCGCCAATGCCGACAAGGTGTCCCATTCCGCGGTGCTGGCCGCCGAGGCTGAACTGAAGCAGGCGCACATCAACCTGGATCATGCCTATGTCAAGGCGCCCATCGCCGGCCGGGTCAGCCGCGCCGAAATCACCCTGGGCAACGTGGTGCAGGCCGGCCCCGGCGCGCCGCTGCTGACCTCCATCGTCTCCAATGACGGCATCTACGCCGATTTCGAGGTGGACGAGCAGACCTACATGAAGGGCATCCGCACCCAGGACGGCTCCCGCGACAAGGAACGCCGCATCCCGGTGCAGATCACCGTGCGCGGCGACGAGGCCCACCCCTATCTCGGCACCATTCAGAGCTTCGACAACCGCATCGACACCGCATCGGGGACCATCCGCGCCCGGGCCCGCTTCGACAACGGGGACGGCGCCCTGATGCCGGGCATGTTCGTCTCGGTCAAGGTGGCCAGCGGCGGCGACGAGCCGGCCCTGCTGGTGCAGGAACGCGCCATCGGCAGCGACCAGAGCAAGAAGTTCGTCTATGTGGTCGGCGACGACGGCAAGGTGGCCTATCGCGAGGTCGGGCTGGGGCCGCAGGTGGACGGAAGCCGCATCGTCCTGGCCGGACTCAAGGCCGGCGAGAAGGTGATCGTCGACGGGCTGCAGCACGTCCGCCCCAACATGGCGGTCACCGTTCAGGAGGCCTCGCTGGGCACCCTCAGACACGATATCGCCGCCAACTAGGCGCCGCATCCTCCTTTTCCGCTTTTGCCGCCCTCGCCCTTGAGAAGGCCACGCCATGACTTTGTCCAAATTCTTCATCGACCGCCCCATCTTCGCCGGGGTGATCTCCACCGTGATCCTGCTGGCGGGGCTGATCTCCATGCTCCTGCTGCCCATCTCGGAATACCCCGAGGTCGTGCCGCCCTCGGTGATCGTCAAGGCCCAGTTCCCCGGCGCCAATCCCAAGGTCATCGCCCAGACCGTGGCGACGCCGCTGGAGGAGCAGATCAACGGCGTCGAGAACATGCTCTACATGTTCTCCCAGGCCGCCAGCGACGGCACCATGACGCTCACCGTCAGCTTCAAGATCGGCACCGATCCCGACCTCGCCACCCAGCTGGTGCAGAACCGGGTCAACCAGGCCCTGCCGAGGCTGCCCGAGGTCACCCGGTCGCTGGGCGTCACCACGGTCAAAAGCTCGCCCGATCTGACCATGGTGGTGCACCTGACCTCGCCCAACGAACGCTATGACATGCTCTATCTGCGCAATTACGCCCTGCTCAACGTCAAGGATCAGCTGGCCAAGATCCAGGGCGTGGGCAGCGTCCAGCTGTTCGGCTCGGGCGATTACGCCATGCGCATCTGGCTCGACCCCGAGAAGGTGGCCGAACGGAGCATGACCGCCGACGAGGTGGTCGCCGCCATCCGCCGCCAGAACGTCCAGGTCGCCGCCGGCGTGATCGGCGGGCCGCCCTATGGCAGCGGCGTCGAACTGCAATTGCCCATCAACGCCCAGGGCCGGCTCACCGATGCCGACCAATTCGCCGAGATCATCATCAAGCGCGATAGCGGCGTGGTCACCCGCCTGAAGGACGTGGCGCGGGTCGAGATCGACGCCGCCCAGTACGGCCTGCGCTCGCTTCTGGACAACAAGCCCGCCGTCGCCATCCCGGTGTTCCAGTCCCCCGGCTCCAATGCCATCGAGATTTCCAATCAGGTCCGCGCCGCCATGGCCGAGCTGAAGAAGAATTTCCCCGAAGGCCTGGATTACGCCATCGTCTACGACCCCACCGTGTTCGTGCGCGGCTCCATCGAGGCGGTGGTCCATACCCTGCTGGAGGCGGTGGCCCTGGTGGTGCTGGTGGTGATCCTGTTCCTCCAGACCTGGCGGGCCTCCATCATCCCGCTGCTGGCGGTGCCCATCTCCATCGTCGGCACCTTCGCGGTGATGCACATCTTCGGCTTTTCCATCAACGCCCTGTCCCTGTTCGGGCTGGTGCTGGCCATCGGCATCGTCGTCGACGACGCCATCGTGGTGGTCGAGAACGTCGAGCGCAACATCGAGAACGGCCTTTCCCCCCGCGACGCCACCATCAAGGCCATGGGCGAGGTCACCGGCCCGATCATCGCCATCGCCCTGGTGCTGTGCGCGGTGTTCGTGCCCATCGCCTTCATCAGTGGACTGACCGGTCAGTTCTATCGCCAGTTCGCCCTGACCATCGCCTTTTCCACGGTGATTTCCGCCTTCAACTCCCTGACCCTGTCGCCGGCCCTGGCCGTCACCCTGCTGAAGGGCCACGGCGCCCCCAAGGATGCCCTGACCCGGGGCATGGACCGGGTGTTCGGCCGCTTCTTCGCCGGCTTCAACCGGGTGTTCCACGGCGGCTCGCACGCCTATGGACGGGGCGTCACCGGCATCCTGGGGCGCAAATCGGCGGCCATGCTGATCTACCTGCTGCTGCTGGGCGCCACCTATGTGGGATTCCAGGCGGTGCCGCCCGGCTTCGTGCCCACCCAGGACAAGCAATACCTGGTCAGCTTCGCCCAGCTGCCCGACGGCGCCACCCTGGAGCGCACGGAGAGCGTCATCCGCGCCATGTCCGACATCGCGCTGAAGGAACCGGGCGTCGAAAGCGCCGTGGCCTTCCCCGGCCTGTCCATCAACGGCTTCATCAACAGCCCCTCGGCCGGCATCGTCTTCGTCACCCTGAAGCCGTTCGAGGAGCGCCGCTCGGCCGAGCTGTCGGGCTTCGCCATCTCCCAGAAGCTCCAGATGAAGTATCTGGGGGTGAAGGACGCCTTCATCGCCATCTTCCCACCGCCGCCCGTCCAGGGGCTGGGCACCATCGGCGGCTTCAAGCTGCAGGTGGAGGACCGCACCGACCAGGGCTACGAGGCGCTGGACCAGACCATGAAGGCGGTGCAGGCCAAGGCCGCCCAGACCCCGGAACTGGCCCGCGTCTTCTCCAGCTACAAGATCGGCATGCCCCAGCTCTATACCGAGCTGGACCGCACCAAGGCCGCCCAGTTGGGCGTCGACGTCCAGGACGTGTTCAGCGCCATGCAGATCTATCTGGGCTCGCTCTACGTCAACGACTTCAACAAGTTCGGCCGCACCTATCAGGTCATCGCCCAGGCCGACCGCCAATTCCGGTCCAAGCCCGACGACATCTTGAAGCTGCAGACCCGCAATTTCGAGGGCCGCATGGTGCCGCTGGGCTCCATCGTCCGGGTGACGGAGACCACCGGTCCCGACAGCGCCATGCGCTACAACGCCTTCCGTTCCGCCGACGTCAACGGCGGCCCGGCGCCGGGCTATTCCACCGGTCAGGCCCAGGCGGCCATGACCCGCATCCTGGACGAGACCCTGCCCAAGGGCATGGGCTACGAGTGGACCGAGCTGACCTACCAGCAGATCCTGGCCGGCAACACCGCCATGCTGGTGTTTCCCATCTGCGTGCTGCTGGTTTTCCTGGTGCTGGCGGCCCAGTACGAAAGCCTGTTCCTGCCCGCCGCCATCATCCTGATCGTGCCCATGTGCCTGCTGTCGGCCATCACCGGCGTCTGGCTGACCGGCGGCGACAACAACATGTTCACCCAGATCGGCCTGTTCGTGCTGATCGGCCTGGCCTGCAAGAACGCCATCCTGATCGTCGAGTTCGCCCGCGAACTGGAGATCGCCGGCAAGGGCACCGTCGAGGCCGCCGTCGAGGCGGCGCATCTGCGGCTGCGCCCGATCCTGATGACCTCCTTCGCCTTCATCATGGGGGTGGTGCCGCTGGTGCTGTCCTCGGGGGCGGGCGCCGAGATGCGCCACGCCATGGGTGTCGCCGTGTTCTTCGGCATGCTGGGCGTCACGTTCTTCGGCCTGTTCCTCACCCCCGTCTTCTACGTCCTCATGCGCGCGCTGGAAAAGCGCGTCACCGGAACCGAAAAGGTGCACCACCATGTCTAAGCGCAAGATCGCTCCCTCCGCCCTGGTGCTGACCGGGCTGCTGCTCGCCGCCTGCACCAGCCCGGCCGGGCCGCAAGATTCCGGGATCGAGACCCCGTCCCTGTGGAGCCGCCTGACCGGAAGCGCGCCGGCCAAGGCCGACCCCACCGCGCCGCTGGTCCTGGGCCCCGATGCTGAGGTCGAGCAGACCTGGTGGCGACGCTTCGGCGATCCCACCCTCGACACCCTGGTGGCCGACGCCCTGGCCGGCAACCAGACCCTGGCCATGGCCAAGGCTCGGGTCGAGGAGGCCCAGGCGGCGCGCGGCCTCGCCCGCTCGCGTCTGCTGCCCGACATCTCCGCCGCCGGCTCGGCCCAGCGCGCCAATCAGGGCTACGCCACCGGCGACAAGGCGGTGGGCGTGGCCGAGATCGACCTCAAGGCCACCTGGGAGCTGGACCTGTTCGGCCGCAATCAAGCCCGCATGGCCGAGGCCAACGCCCTGCTGCAATCGGAGGAAGCCACCCGCCAGGGCGTGCGGGTGGCGCTGCTGGCCGAGGTGGCGCGGTCCTATTTCGACCTGCGCGACGCCATCCGCCAGATCGAATTGACCCGCCAGAACCTGGGAACCCAGCGCCGCACCCTGGAGATCATCCGCGCCCAGCGCCAGGGCGCCCTGGCCAGCGATTTCGACGTCCAGCGGGCCGGGGCCCGGGTCTCGGCCACCGAGGCCCTGATTCCGTCCCTGGAGACCGCCCGCGACGTGGCCTTGAACCGGCTGTCCGTGCTGTTGGGCCGCGTGCCCGGCGGCCGTGACGCCCTGCTGGCCGAACTGCCGCAGGCCAAGCCCCTCAATCCGAGCGTCGCCATCGCCGCCCCGGCCAAGGTGCTGGCGGCACGGCCCGACGTGCGCGCCGCCGAGCGCCGCTTCGCCGCCAGCCTGTCGGCCAAGGACGCCGCCACCGCCGAACTGTTTCCCAATATCTCGCTGGCCGCTCTGTTCGGCACCCAGACCGCCACCCCGATGAATGCCACGCCCTGGGGCATCGGCCTGACCCTGGTCCAGCCGATCCTTAATTTCGGCCGCATCGAATCCCAGATCGACGCCGCCGACGCCCGCCAGCGCCAAGCCTTCCTGGCCTATCAGCGCAGCGTGCTGGAAGCGCTGGAAGACATGGAAAACGCCCTGTCGCGCTATGGCCACGAAGCCGGCCGCAATGTCGCGCTCGCCACCGGCGTGGCCCAAAATCGCCGGGCTTCGGAGCTGGCGCATACCCAGTTTACCAACGGCTATACCGGCCTGCTCGACGTCCTGGTGGCGGAACGCGACCTGCTGGACGCCGAAGCGGCCCAGGCCGCCTCCGATACCAGCCTCCGCCGGAATCTGATCGCCATCTACGCCGCGGCGGGAGGCGGCTGGGACGACAGCGCCGACGGAAGGTGACCCGATGGCGCCATAAGCCCTGAAAAGGCAACGCCATTCCCCTGGTCAGACGGCGTCAGCCATGCTTCACTGATGCTCGTTTTGGGGGCTGATGGGGGCCGGTCGGGACCGGGGGACATGCTGGGAGACGCCGAGGACAGGCCGCAGTCGCATATGGCCGGCGACGAGGGAGAGGGGCGAACGGCGCTGTGGATCGCGGCGGCATTCACCATGCTGTTCGCCCTGGCCCCCCTGATTCCCTTTCACAACCTCTTCGACGAGCGTGACGTCTTTCTGGCCTTTCACCAGGTGACCGAAGGCTTTTCCAGCGTGGTCGCGGTGCTGGTCTTCGCCGTGGGCTGGCATACCCACGACCGCGAACGCCCCCGCAACCTTTCGATCCTGGCCGCCTGCTTCTTCGGCGTGGCGGTGTTCGACATGCTCCATACCCTGTCCTATGACGGGATGCCGGATTTCATCACACCCAGCGACGTCCAGAAGGGGCTGGTCTTCTGGCTGGCGGCGCGCCTTCTGGCCGCGGGCGCCATGCTGACCATCGCCATCCTGCCGTGGCGCCCCTTCGCCAGCCCATGGTCCCGGCCGCTGCTGCTGGGCTCGATCATGGCGGCGGTGGTGGTGGTGGCCTGGGCGGCCATCTATCACCTCGATTCCCTGCCCGCCACCTATGTGCGGGGCCAGGGGCTCACCCCCTTCAAGATCGGGGTGGAGTGGGCTGTCATCATCATGCTGCTGGCGGCCATTCCCCTGCTGTGGCGAAAGCGCGACCTGGCCAACCGCCATTGGCTGGTGAGCGCCGCCTGGGTGATGGTGCTGTCCGAGCTGTATTTCACCGCCTGGCAGCGGACCACCGATATCTTCAACGTCATGGGGCACAGCTACAAGGTGGCGGGGTTCTACCTGCTGTACCAGGGGCTGTTCGTGGCGGTGGTGCGGGCGCCTTACCGCCGCCTCGACCGGTCGCGCGCCCAATTGGCCGAGAGCGAGGCCCGGCAAAGGGCCATCATCCAGGGCTCCATGGACGCCTTCGTCGCCATCGGGGCCGACCGGACGGTGGTCGCCTTCAACCCCGCCGCCGAGGAGATGCTGGCCGTGCCTGCGGCCCAGGTGGCCGACCGCCGCCTGGACGACACCCCGCTGCCCGCGCCACTGCAAGGGCGCTTGATGGACGGACTGGCCCCCGGCCTGGCCGCCGCCGGCGAGCGGAGAGATATCGCCGGCCAGCGGGGCGACGGCCGCCCGTTGCTGGCCGAAGCCAATCTCTTCGCGGTCGGCATCGGTGACGAGCGGCTTTCAGTCATCAGCCTGCGCGACGTCACCGAACTGCGAAAGGCCGAGGCGCAAGAGCGCCGGCGCACCGCCGAGATCGCCACGCTGCACCACCTGGCCCAAACCTTGGGGGCCACCGTCGTCCTTGAGGATCTGGCGACCATCACCGTCCAGGAGACCCTGCCGGTGGTGGGCGCCGACGTGGCCATGCTGTTCCTGCGCCAGGCCGGGGAAGCCCCGGTGCTGCGGGCCATCCACTGGCGCGGCGGAGAGCCCGGCCCGTCGCCGGCCTGCACCGAGGCCGATCAATGCCTGTGCCACCGCGCCTTCAGCATCGGTGAAACGATTTACTCCAACGCCCTGGCCGACGAAGACGGCATGCGCTGCGCAGAAAGCGGCCTGGGAACGGTGGTGGCGCTTCCCCTTGGGCGTGGCGATCAGGTGTTCGGCGTTCTGGCCTTCGGCACCATCGCCACCTCCGGCGAGTTGGACCGGCGGATGAGCTTCATGGAGACCCTGGCCAACGAGGTGAGCGGATTCCTGCAGAACGCCATCCTCTATGCCGAACTGCAAAGCCGGGGCGAGGACCTGACCCGCATTAACGCCGCCCTGGCCGCCGAGGTGGCGGAACGCAAGCATGCCGAGGCCCAGCTGACCGCCGCCCGCGACCAGTTGGAAGCTCGGGTCGCCGAGCGTACCGCCAGCCTCCAGCAGGAAATCAACGAGCGTCAGTACGCCGAGGAATCGCTCCGCAACGCCCTGACCAACCTGGAACGCCACCAGCAGGAATTGCGGCTGGCCAAGGAGGCCGCCGACAGCGCCAATCAGGCCAAGTCTGATTTCCTGTCCTCCATGAGCCACGAATTGCGCACGCCCCTGAACGCCATTCTCGGCTTCGCGCAATTGCTGGAGACCAGCCGGTCCAGTCCCCTGACCGACAAGCAGCGAGGCCAGGCCCAGTGCATCATCAAGGGCGGGCAGCACCTGTTGCAGCTGATCAACGAGGTGCTGGACCTCGCCCGGATCGAGGCCGGCAACCTGGCCCTCTCGCTGGAGGAGGTCGAGGCCCGCCCACTGTTCGACGAGGTCATGGACCTGACGCGGGCCTATGCCGGCGGCAGGGTGGCCATGGTCGATGCCAGCGTGCCGGGAGCCACGGCCAGTCATCTGCGGGTGGACTACACCCGCTTCAAGCAGGTGTTGCTCAACCTGACGTCCAACGCCGTGAAATACGGCGCGTCGGGAGGGACGGTGACCCTGACCATGGAGCCGGGCGCGGCGGACAGCGTCCGTTTCGTGGTGACCGATCGGGGGCCGGGCATCGCTCCGGAAAAGCAGGCGCTGCTGTTCCGGCCCTTCAACCGGCTGGGGGCGGAAGCCACCGAGATCGAGGGAACCGGCATCGGACTGACCATCTCCAAGCAGTTGGTCGAGGCCATGGGCGGGCGCATCGGCTTCGAGACCGCCACCGGGCGAGGCACCACCTTCTGGGTCGAGGTTCCCGCCGCCGCCGGCCATCCGGCCGCCGCCGCCCGGCATGACGGCAGGGAGCTGTCCTCGGCCAATATCAGGGTGGAGGGCGGCCGCACCATTCTCTATGTGGAGGACAACCCGGCCAATGTGCAGCTGATGCAGGATCTGGTGGCGGAATTATCCGACTTCACCTTGTTGACCAGCCCCACCGCGGAGATCGGCCTGGAAATCGCCGCCGTTGCCCATCCGGACATGATCCTGCTCGACATCAACCTGCCGGGGCTGAGCGGGATCGAGGCGCTACGCCGTCTCAAGGCGATTCCTGAGATCAGCGCCATCCCCGTGGTGGCGCTGTCGGCCGATGCCACCGCCGGGACCATCCGCCAGGCCCTGGAGGCCGGATGCGTCCGCTACCTGGCCAAGCCCCTGGACGTGAACGCCCTGTTCGCCACCATCCGCGAAATCCTGCCGTCGCCGGAAAGGACCTAATCAACCGCCAAGGCCCGGGCCAGCTGGGCGAAGTAATGGGGGAAGTCCACCGGCTTGTGCAGCAGGGCGAAGACCCCGGCCTTGGTCAGGGCGGCCTCGTCCAGGGCCTCGGGATAGCCGGTGCAGATCAGGCAGGGCAGATCGGGCCGGATGGCCTTGACCGCCTTGACCAGATCGATGCCCCGCATGCCCGGCATGGTCTGGTCGGTCACCATGACATCCCAGGCGTCGGGATGATCGCGCAGGACCTCGAGTGCATCCAGCGGCGAGGACACCACCGCCGCCTCAACGCCGCGATGTTCCAGCATGGCCAGGATCATGTCGCCGAAATCGGCGTCGTCATCCACCACCAGCACCCGGGTGCCGGGGGGCAAGGCCGCCTCCGTGCCGGACACGGCCATCTCGGCGGCAGCATCACCCTGGCCCATGGGCAGGACGATGTCGAAGCGGCATCCCCGGTCGGGATGGCTGCGCACCACGATGGCGCCATGATGGGCCAGGACGATACTGTGAACCACGGCCAGGCCGAGGCCGGTGCCTTGGCGCGCCGCCTTGGTGGTGAAGAACGGGTCGAAGGCATGGGCGATCACCGCCTGGGGAATGCCGGGTCCGCTGTCGATGATGCTGAGCGTCACATGGGGACGGTCGGGATCGAAACGGCCGGTGAAGGCCGTGACTCCGCCGCCGGCATCGGTCTCCACCTCCACCGCCAGGGCCAGCTCGGGCCGGGTGCGGCTGGTCAGGCGGCGCAGTTCCGCCCCGTCGCCGGACCGGGCCACGATGACCTGAATGTCGCCCGGCACCCCGTCCAGGGCATCGTTGGCATTGATCACCAGGTTAAGAATGACCTGGCTCAACTGGTCGCGATCGCCGTCGACCACGGTGCCGGCAGCCCCCGCACCGTGGTTGAAGGTCAGGCCGGTGGTGGCGGGAAGGCTGGCCCGCAGCAGCCCCAGGCATTCCTCGGCCAGACGCCCCAGATCAACGGTGCCGTGCGACACCTCGCTGCGGCGGGAGAAGGCGAGAATCTGGCGGACCACGCCCTTGGCGCGGTCGCTGGCGGTCAGGATGCGGCGCACATAGCGCTCGCCCGGCGACCCGGCCGGAACCTCGTCGCTCAGCAGGTCGGCGAAGCCGCGGATCGCCCCCAGGATGTTGTTGAAATCATGGGCCACGCCGCCGGCCAGCTGGCCGAGGGCCTCGAGCTTGCGGGCCTGGGCCAGTTGCTGTTCCAGGTGCCTTTGCTCGTCCTCGCGCCGCCGCCGCTCGGTAACGTCGCGAACCACCGCCACCAGATAGGGCCGCCCTCGCCGGGGGACGCAGGTCAGGGTCACGTCGAGATGGATCAGCGAACCGTCCTTGTGGCGGCCCAGCCATTCATAGGCCTGGGGATGGCCGCCCAGCGCCTTGGCCAGCAATCCCGCCGCCACCACCTTGGACTCGCGGCCATCGGTCTGGCGGGGCGGAGCGAAATCGTGCAGACCGTGCCCCTGAAGTTCGCCGCGGCCGTGGCCGAAGACGGCTTCCGCCCGGGGATTGCAGTCGATGATGCCGGCGCCTTCCATCAGGAAGATGGCGTCGCCGGCCGTCTCGAACAGGGCGCGATAGCGTTCCTGGTTCTCGCGCAGTTGCTCGTCGGCCAGCTTGCGCGCCCCGATGTCGGTCAGCACCGCGATGAATCCGTCCTGGGGCATGCGGGCGAAGCGGGTGTCGAGATAGATGGCGCCCTCCCCCTGCCCCAGCACCAGTTCGCCGCTCCAGGCCCCCCGGCTGGCCAGGGAGGATTCGATGATGTCCAGGAAGGGCGCCGAGGAGGATCCGGCCAGCCCCAGGGTCCGCCAGGGATGGCCGCGCAGGGCGGCGGCGGCCTCGAAGCCCAGGAGCCGGGCGGCGGCGGCATTGGCATAGGAGATGGTGCCCTCGGCATTGCTGACGATCACCGCCTCGCGCACGAGATCGAGGGCGGCCAGAACCCGGGCGATCTCCTCCTCGCGCTGGTGCAGCATCTGCTCGGCCGCCTTGCGCCGGTCGATACGCCGGATGCACAGGCGCAGGCCGGCGGGATGGCCATCGGCGATCACCGGCTGGATGGAGAGCGAGCACCAGCTCGCCTCGCCCCAGCGCCGGCGGATGCGGATGTCGATGTCGGCCACGGCCGATCCCGCTCCGGCGGCGGCCATGGCGGTGTCGAAGACACCCAGATCCTCGTCGCAGACCAGGCTGCGCGGATAGCCGGCAAGGGCCCGGCATTCCTCGACCGTGTAGCCGGTGACCTTCTCGACGCCGGGACTGAGCCAACGCAGGCCGCCGTCCTCGTCCAGCCAGCTTTCCCAGTCGGGAGCATAGTCGGCCACCGCCTTCAATTCGCGGACCCGGCGGGCCAGTTCGTCCTCGACCTCGACCTCGGCACCGCAATCCTGCAGCAACCCTTCGACCAGGAGGTCGGCGCCGTCGCGGCCGACCAGCCGCTCGCTGGACCGCACCCACGAGACCGTCCCGCTCGGCCGCGCCAGCCGCCACCGCAGAGAGACCTCGTCCTGCCGGCCCAGCCGGTCGATGGTATCGGCCAGGGTGCGCTCGCGGTCGTCGGGATGGCGCAGTTCCAGCAGGCGATCGGAGGGCAGGCGGCACATCTCGGCCGGAGTGATGCCGATCAGCCGCTCGGCGCCCTGGCTGGCGTAAAGCATTCGCCGCCGGCCGTCGGGGGACATGCGGACGCGGTAGGCCATGCCGGGCAGATTATCCAGCAGGGAGGAGAAGCGCGCGGCCGCATGCGACAGGCGGCGCTCTTCCAGGGCGGCGCGGAAATGGGGGGCGACGCACCGGGCGGCGGCGGCAAGAATCGCCTCGACCCTGGACGGGTCGTCGAAGGGCGACGTCCCCAAGGCGACCAGCACACCGCCGGGAGCCTCGGAGCCATCGAACAGCGGCGCTCCGGCATAGGCGGTGACGCCCAGGCGGCGGAACCGCCCAAGCAGGGGATAGCGCTCGTCAAGGCCGGCGGCGACCACCAGGGGACGTCCGGTGGACAGCACGTCTCCGCAGGCGGTGCCCAGGCTGCGATAGGGGTGGCCGACGATGTCGCCGCCCACCGCCGGGTCGGCGGCGGCGAATTCCGGAATCAAGGTGCCGTCGCGCTCGCGCCGGGCGACGAAGACGGTGCCGACGGCCAGGGCCGTCGCCGTCTGCTCCAGCACCGCCTGGATCAGGTCGGCACCGCGCCGGCCATCCGTGCCGAAGTCGGGAAGCGGCGGATCATCGCGCACCAGCGCCGCGCCGCTCCAGCCGCCATGACGCCCGCGCCCCGACAGGTCCAGCCCGGTTCCCGCCAGGGGTCCCCGTCGAAGACTGGCCCGCAGGCCGCTGAACGGCTGTCCGCTCTTCAGGCTGATGGCCAGGGCACGGCGGTCCGTCCGCTCCAGGCGAACCACCCGCCACCACGGCAGCGGCAAGGAGACGCCCAGGGGCGCCGACAGGGCGATCAGCCTTCCCCGGGCGTCCACGCTCCACAGGCAATCCGCCGCGGCCACGGCGGGGCCGCCGCCCGTTTCCGGGACGTCGCCCATTTCCGGGACGTCGGCGGCCACAGCGGCGCCGTGCCAGGGAAGCCGCCACCGGCGAGCCTTTGTCGGATGCGAATCGGTGTCTTTCATGCCCCGGCGAATTTACCCCCGGCCGTGTTGAAAGCGGAGCGCTAATGGTGGCAGCTCTACCGGCATCGGTACAGCGCCCGATAGACTTCCGTCTAGTGGCGGGGTAGAACCTTCCAGTTGTTTTTCCAGGGGTGCGCCAAGATGAGAATCATCATCGCCGACGACCATCCGCTCTATCTGGAGGCGGTGCTGGGCCAGTTGGAGAAGGCGTTCCCTGCGGGAAGCTTCCATACCGCCCGCAATCTGGCCGACACGCTGGCCCTGCTCGAGCGGGAAAGCGTGGATCTGGTCATGCTCGATTATTCCATGCCGGGCATGAACGGGGTGGAGGGGATTCCCACCGCCATCGCCGCCGCCAGGGGCACGCCCGTGGCGATCATGTCCGGGGTGGCCGACGACGACGCCGTGCGCGCCTGCATCGCGGCGGGGGCCAGGGGCTTCCTGCCCAAGACCCTGGAAAGCAGGGTATTCATCCAGGCCGTGGGCCTCGTGGGCGCGGGCGGCACCTATGTGCCCGCCGAGTTCGCCGCCCTGCCGTCCAAACCCGCCGCTCCCGCCACTCCCACCCTGGACCCGTCGCTCTTCACCTCGCGCGAGATGGAAGTCCTGGCCCTGATCGTCGCCGGCGCCTCCAACAAGGAGATCGCCCGGCAATTGGACCTTCAGGAGGTCACCATCAAGCTCCACCTCACCCGCATCTTTCAGAAGCTGGGGGTGAAGAACCGTTCCCACGCCGCCGTCACGGCGGTGCGCGGCGGCCTGGTGGCGGACGCGGTCCAGTAGCCATCCCCCATACCCTTGGCGGCGCCCGCTAGACCTCCGCCGCCCGCCGGAATACGTCTGCCGGAATGCGCCCGGCCCGGGCTCGCGCCATGCTTCCTCCCGTTCGACACCGGGGGAGGAGCCCGCCATGACCATCGACCACCGCATGAGCCGCTGCCGGGAAAGCCTGGCCCGCAGCATCGCCAGCATGCAGCAATCCTGCCGCGAGATGGAGGCCGCCTACGGCACCATCTCGCGCGAAAATCGCCGGCTGGCGGACAACACCGCGGCGCTCGGCGTCACGATCAAGCGCATCGAGACCAACCTGCGGCGCTACGACGATGAACTGAGCGGCATTCATGCCGGCATCTGCGAGTTGGGCGACAAGTCCCGCCGCCTCGCCTCCATCATGGACGATTACCTCGCCGGCCGGTTTCCCGGCCGCGCCCGCCGGGCCGCTTGATGAGGAACGCCATGATCCGCATCGCCGTTGCCGACGATGATTCCGATCTGCGCGAGGTGGTCGCCACCATGCTGGAACGCGACGGCCACTGGGTGGAGGTCGCCGCCAACGGCCGGGAGTGCCTGACGCTGATCGACAGCGGAACCATCGACCTGGTGGTCACCGACGTCTTCATGCCCGGCGGCGACGGAATGTCGCTGATGGCGGCCATCCGCAGCCGGCAGCCCCGATTGCCGGTGATCGCCATGACCGGCGGCATGGGCGGACTGTCCCACCCGTCCGTCGACGCCATGAAATCGGCCGGAGCGCAAGCCATCCTGGCCAAGCCATTCACCCGTCAGGCCCTCAGGGAGGCCACGGCGCAGGTCCTGGCCGCGTGCGGCTCGCCAACCCGATAGACGGAGGTCTAGCGCCGCGTCGCGGCCGCTATACCTCCGGCGCCCCGCGAAATACCTGTGCCGGAATGGCAAGCGCCGCTTTCTGCCCCATCCTGAACCTGTCTCGCCCTTCCACCCCGATCACCGGGAGATCCAAGACATGACCGCCAAGTCCACCCTGCTCGACCGCTTCTCCATCCGGACCCGCATCTACGCTCTGGCCGGGGGACTGTGCGCCCTGGCCGCCGGTCTGGCGGCTCTCGGCTATGTCTCCCTCAGCAATGTCATGGCCGACCTCGGCGAGGTCGGGCGCATCTCGGCCAACGCCCAGCGGGTGGTGGAAATCGACCGGGACATCGCCGCCGCCCGCCGCAACGTCCTGGGCTTCGCCAATTCCGGCGATGTCCGCATGCGTGATCGGGCCAATGAGCTGCTGACCACCCTGGCCAGCCAACTGGAAGAGTCGGTCGCCACCCATCGCAACGCCGAGCGCCGGGCCATCCTGGTGGAGATGCGCGACCTGGTCGGCAGCTATCGCGCCTTGTTCGAGCAGGTGGTGGCCAGCCGCCAGCGCCGCGACGAAAGCATCAAGCTGCAGCAGGGCGCGGCGGAAAAAGCCACCCAGACCATGAGCAGGCTGCTGGCCGACGCCCTGGCCGCCGGCCGGGTCGATTTCGTCGCCCATGCGTCCCAGGCCCAGGAAAAGCTTTCCCTGGCGCGGCTCAGCGTCGCCCGCTTCATCTCCATGGGAGATCCCGCCTTCATCGAGCGCGCCGAAGGCCATCTGAATGCTTTCGACGGCATCGCCGCCACCCTGGACGCCCGCACCGGCAGCGCCGCCGACCGCGAGGGACTGGCCGAGGCGCGGAGCACCGTCGCCGCCTTCCGCGACGCCATGCGCCAGACGGCCACCGCGATGATCTCGACCCGCCGGGTGGTGGAGGTGGACATGCCGGCCACCGGCGAGAAGTTCGCGGCCTTGGCGGCCGGCGTGCGCAACCTGCAAAAGGCCGCCGTCACCGAGGTCAGCCAGAGCAGCAACCGCCGCGCCGCCACCTTTACCATGGCCCTGGCCCTGGCCTCCCTGGCGGCGGTCGGCGGCGGCATGCTGTTCTCGGTGATCCTGGCCCGCGGCGTGGCGGTTCCCCTGACCGGCATGACCGACGCCATGTCCCACCTGGCCAAAGGCGACCACACCGTCTCGATCCCCGGCGTCGGGCGCCAGGACGAGATCGGCGCCATGGCCAGCGCCGTCCAGGTGTTCCGCGACAGCATGGTCCGGGCCGAAACCCTGGCCGCCGAGCAGGAGCAGGCCCGCCTCGCCCAGCTGGCCCGGGCCAGCCATATCGAGGCCTCGGCTCGCCAGTTCGAAGCCAATGTCTTGAAGGTGGTCAGCGATCTGGGCCAGGCGGTGGGCCGGCTGGACAACACCTCCACCTCCATGGCCGGCATCGCCACCAAGACCTCCGAGCGGGCCGCCGCCGTGGCCGCCGCCTCGACTCAAGCTACCTGCAACGTGCAGACGGTGGCCGCCGCCGCCGAGGAGCTGTCCGCCTCGGTGACCGAAATCAGCCGGCGCGTCTCGGACTCCACCCGCATCACCGCCCAGGCGGTGGACATGGCCCGGCGGACCAATTCCCTGGTGGGCGGGCTGACTAGCAGCACCGACCGCATCGGCCAGGTGGTCGGGCTGATCACCGACATCGCCGCCCAGACCAGCCTGCTGGCCATGAACGCCACCGTCGAGGCCGCCCGCGCCGGGGAAAGCGGCAAGGGCTTCGCCGTGGTCGCGTCCGAGGTGAAGAAGCTGGCGCAGCAGACCGCCCGGGCCACCGGCGAGATCACCACCTATGTCGCCGAAGTCCAGGGCGCCGGCGCCCATACCGCCGGGGCGCTTCAGGACATCACCGGCATCATCGCCCGCCTGGACGAGATCAGCAGCGCCATCGCCGCCGCGGTGGAGCAGCAAAGCGCCGCCACCTCGGAGATCGCCCGCAACGCCAATCAGGCGGCCGGCGGCACCGAAGAGGTCAATCGCCACATCCACGGGGTGACCGAGGAGGCCAGCCAGACCGGCAGCGCGTCGGGCCGGGTGCGCGGCGAGGCGGCCAGCCTGACCCGCCACGCCGCCGCCATTCACTCCGAGGTGGAGACCTTCCTCTCCAACGTGCGCTGCGCCTGACCCGCCCCTCCATTCGAAAGGACTTTCCCATGCACGTCAGCGAACGAATGGCCGCCATCCGGGCCAGAACGCAGGACACCATCGCCCGCCTGGACCGCGCCTTTGGCGAGATCGACAGGAACTGCCGGGAAATCGCCGCCAACAGCCGGCAGCTGGCCAGCAACGCCGAGCAGATCGGCAAAGTCATGAAACGCATCGAAACCGGGCTGGAGCGCTATGACGCCCACCTGGTCTCCATCGATGGCAAGGCCCGCGACATTGGCCACAAGTCGAGGGAGCTGGCCACCATCATGGACGACTACCTGAGCGGCCAAACCCGTCAACGTCGCCGCAACGTGGCCTGAGGGAGGAGCGCGGAAGGAAGCCGTCCTTGGCGATGGTGATTTCCTTGACGTATTGCTCGGGCGTGGCGTGGCCCTTGATGACGGCTTTGTTGACGCTGTCCATGCCCTCGGCGATGGCGCCGGCCCGCTTGACGTTGGCCTTGATGGCGGCCAGGGGCCGGCGGTGCCGCCGCCGATCGCCAGGATATCGGTCTCCACCTGACGGGTTCGGATTTCAGTCTGCGGCAGGGGCGGTCCTTTGACGAGAGCGGGTCTTGAGCCCGCCTCGCCCGACCGCCCACCCCGCCGTTGAGCAACTAATTGCCCGCGATTTCGACGTCGTCGCGATAGGTGGCGTAGCCGGCCTCGTACTCCATCAGCCGCGCCACCTCGGCCACCCAATCCTCGGCATAACCAGCCCGACGGAGAAGGTGGAATCCCAGTTCCATGCCGGACGCGATGCCGCCGGCGGTGACCATGCGCCCGGCATCGACGATCCGGGCCCGGCTGATCCGGCAGGTAGGCGCCAGTTGGGCCAGCCGGTCGATGGGAAGCTGGCCGATGCCCTGGGCCTCCAGCCGGTCGGGGTTCTTGCGGTTGGTGGCTGCCAAGCCGTCCAACAGCCCCATGCGGGCATAGACCCACGACCCGGTGCAGACGGAGGTCAGCAGGCAGCTTTCAGGCAGTTCGCGGACATAGTCGTGGAGACGGCGGTTGTGCTGTTCCTGCTTCAGGCCGGGGCCGCCGGGGATCAGCAGGGCGTCCAGGGCGGGACGGTCGGCGAAGCTGTAATTGGGCAGGACGGTGAAGCCCGACACCGCCTGCACGGGACGCAAGGCGTCGGCGATCAGGAACACGTCGATCTCCGGGTCCAGGCGGCGCGCCACCGAGAACACGCCGTAGGGCGAGGCGAAATCGACGATCTCCACATCCTTGCAGACGTAGACGCCCAGGCGGAAGCCGGGCTTGGCGCTGGTGGTCATGCTAGATTCCATCCTTGTAGAAGAAGGTTTCGTAAAGCTGGCTGCGCAGCGCGGTGGCGGTCGGGTCGTCGGCCAGATCGTTGCGGCAGCGCGGACGCGGCGCCTCGACGTCCAACTGGCGCAGGATGCGGGCGGGCGAGCCCCCCAGGACGATCACCCGGTCGGCCAGGTAGGTGGCCTCGTCGATGTCGTGGGTGACGAAGATGATGGAGGTGCCGGTCGCCTGCCAGATGGACAGCAACTGGTCCTGCAGGCCGTGGCGGGTGGCGGGGTCCAGCGCCCCGAACGGCTCGTCCATCAGCAGCAGGGCGGGACGCACGGCCAGGGCGCGGGCCAGGCCCACCCGCTGGCGCTGCCCGCCGGACAGGTGGTGCGGCCAGCGGTCGGCGAACTCGGTCAGCCCGACCAGGTCGAGGGCCGCCAAGGCGCGCCGCCGCCGTTCGTGGCGCGACTTGACCAGCCCCTCGAGGCCGTATTCCACATTGGCCAGCACCCGGCGCCAGGGCAGCAGGCGGGCATCCTGGAAGACCATGCCGATCTGGCGGGAGTCCGGCTCCTTGGGCGGCTCCACATATACCTGCCCGAGGACCGCCGGCACCAATCCGGCGATGACGCGCAGCAGGGTGGATTTCCCCGCTCCCGACTGCCCGACCAGGGCGATGAAGTCGCCGTGCCGCACCTCCAGGTCAAGATCCTGGAGAACGATCGCGTGGCTGCGGTCGCCGGGATAGCCGAAGGCCAGCCCCTCCAGGCGAATGACCGGGGGGCTAACGGGGGCTAGTGCGTCCATCGCAAGGTCCTTTCGGCGACCCAGATCACCGCCCCGTCGAAGATGGCGTAAAGCAGGGCGATGGTGGCCATGTAGAGCAGCACGATGTCGGTGGCCAGCACGCCCGAGGCCTCCATCATCCGCTGGCCGATGCCGGAGATGCCGAACAGTTCGGCGGCCAGCACCGCGATCCAGCCCATGCCCAACCCGGCCCGCAGACCGGAAAAGAGTCCCGGCGCGGCACCGGGCAGGACGACCTTGAGCAGGCGCTTGACCAGGCTGCCCTGGCCGAAGGCGTGGGCCAGCTCGATCAGCCCCCTGTCCACGCCCTTGACGGCGGTGTTGGCGGCGAAATAGTTCAGCCAGAACACGCCGATGGCGATGATGAAGGCCGCCGCACCCTCGGTGACCCCGAACCAGATGATGGCGAAGGGAATCCAGGCGATGGGCGGAATGGGGCGCAGCAGCCGGGCGATGCCCTCCTGCGAGGCCTCGACCAGCGGCCACAGGGCCGAGGCCACCCCCAGGGTGATGCCCAGGACGCTGCCGATCAGCACGCCCGCCGAATAATGTCCCAGACTGGCCACCACATAGGTCAGCCACATGCCACTACCGGCCTCCTTCTGGAAGGCGGCGACCACGCTGCTGGGCGGCGGAACCAGAATGGCGGGAATCAGCCCCGTCCGCGCCGCCGCCTCCCAGAGGCCGAGAAAGACGGCGATCCCGGCGAACATCGCCGGGCGCCGGGATCGGCTGGCGGTGACCGGCGACGCCATCAACGCCCCGCCTTGAGCGAATTATAGAAGCCGAGATCGAACAGCTCGGCATTGGGCACCTTCTTGGCCTGGGCGCCGATCTGCAACTGGAAGTCCTGCAAGGTCTCGGTGCTGGACAGGATCAGGTTGGGGTCGTCGGTGATGGGGTTGTAGGGCGACGACAGGGCGGCGACCATCACGTCTTCCTCGATCAGGCCCTTGCCCATGTGCTGGAGCACATCCTTGGCCGCCCGCTTGGGGTCCTTGCGGATCAGCTCCGTGGCCCGGGCGTTCAGTTCCACCAGCTTGCGGGCGGTGTCCGGGTGGGCCTTGATGAAGGACTCGCGCAGCGACAGCACGAAGCCAGGATGGCCGGGCATCAATTGCTTGCCGTTGGCCAGGACCTTGGCCGTGGGGTCCTTCTGCAAGACGATGGTGATCACCGGTTCCGGCATGGCGGCGCCGTCGGCGGCCTTGGCCAGGACGGCCTGCCGCACCTGCTCCTCGCCCTGGCCGAGAATCTGCACATCCTCGTCGGCGACCTTGTTGGCGGCGAGGTAATAGCGGATGGCGGTGTCGGGAATGGTGCCCTTGGGCAGGGCCGCGATCTTGGCCGGCCGCCCGGTCTCCTTGCGGAATCGGGCAAAGGCCTCGGCGGGCGTGGCGGTCTTGGCATAGGCCTCGGCCAGGGCGCCGGTGCCGACGAAGGATACCGATTCGATGCCGTTGGTGGCGACGATCTTCAGGTCGATGCCGCCGGCCCGCGCCACCACCACCGGCGAGACCGCCATATAGGTGGCGTCGAACTTGCCCGAGGCCAGGGCCTGAACCAAGGCGGGACCGGCATTGAAGCGGGTCAGCTTCAACTCGATCCCGGCCTCCTTGGCCCAGCCTTCGGATTCCATGACGAACAACTGGGCGATGGCCACGAACGGCACATAACCCACATCCACCGTCACCGGCTCGGCCCGCGCCACCGAGGGCAGCAAAGCCAGGGACGCGGCTGCCGACAGCACCCGCAACGCAACGCGACGACCAAACTTCATCTCGACCTCCTGCTCTGTAGCGGAGGCAATCTACAGTCTACTTGATTAGTGGACAATATGATTCTAGCGTATCAACACGTACAACGTACACAAACAACTCTTCAATCACTGTTAATTGAGCACAACGCCCAACGGCACACTCATCAATCATCACCCCAAACCCGAGGATTTCCATGACCCAGAAAAGTAGCGTCGATCAGAACACCATCCGCCGCCGCGGCGTCGGCCTGCGCGCCCTGGACCGGGATCGGGCCTTTCCCGGCTATACGCTGTTCGCCCCCATCACCGGCAGCGGGCAGGTCTATCTGGTCGATCTGGAGGGCAATGTGGTCCACCAGTGGAACCTGCCCTATCCGCCCGGCTCGTACGGCTATCTGCTGCCCAACGGCAATCTGTTCTACAGCGGCAAGACCACCGAGAACCTGGACGGGGTTCCCTGGTGGTTCAAGGGCGGCATCGTCCTGGAAGCCGATCCCTCGGGCAAGATCGTCTGGGAATATCGCCACCCCGACCACCACCACGACGCCAGGCGGCTGGCCAACGGCAACGTCGTCATCCTGGCCACCGAACGCATTCCGGCGGAGTTGGCCGCCAAGGTGCGGGGCGGCCTGCCCGGCACCGAGCTGCCTGACGGCGGCATCCTGGCCGATGTCATCCACGAGGTCACCTCCGAGGGCAAGATCATCTGGACCTGGCACGCCTTCGAGCATCTCGATCCCGAGACCGACATCATCACCAGCCACGACAAGCGCGAGGAATGGAGCCACGCCAACACGGTGGGCGAGTTGGCCGACGGCAATTTCATCCTCAGCTTCCGCAACCTGTCGACCGTGGTGATCGTCGAGCGCAGGACCGGCAAGATTATCTGGCGCCTGGGGCGCGAGACCCTGTCGCACCAGCACTACCCCCACGAATTGCCCAACGGCAATATCCTGATCTTCGACAACGGCACCTACCGCGAGAACGCGGCGCTGAACTTCTCGCGGGTGATCGAGGTGGACAAGAAGACCAAGGAGATCGTCTGGCAGTACACCGACACGCCGCTGCACAATTTCTTCAGCCCCTACATCTCCGGCGCCCAGCGCCTGCCCAACGGCAATACGCTGATCACCGAGGGCAATTACGGCCGCCTGTTCGAGGTCACCCCCGACAAGGAGATCGTCTGGGAATACGTCAATCCGCATTTCGCCCCCCAGCAGATCACCCGCGACCAATCCCCGGCGGTGCAGGGCGAGCAGAACTCGGTGTTCCGCTCGTTCCGCTATTCCGCCGAGCAGATTCCGTGGCTGAAACGTTAAGCGACCCTGGGTGCGGGGCGGCTCCGGCCGCCCCGCATACTCTTGCGGAGTCCCCCCCATGCCCGGATCTTTGATCCGCCGCTTCATCCAGGCGGCGACAAGCGACGGCCTCCAGCGCCGCTCGCTGACCCTGACGGCCATCGTCGGCACCTTGCTCAACCTGATCAATCAGGGCGATTCCCTGTTGTCGGGACACACCCCCAATCTGTTCAAGCTGGCGCTGACCTATGCCGTTCCCTATTGCGTGGCGACCATCGCCGGAGCCACCGCCCTGATGCGACGGCGCTGACAATTTAACATCATGAAAATGGACAACTACTGGCACAGCACATCAATCTGCTAGATTTTAGATTGACTCCCATGGGGGCGGTCGAGCAACGTCGGGGCAACGCAATTCCTCCCGCAGGAGACAGGGGACATGAGCCTTCGCACCGCGCTTCTCACCGGCGCCGCCATCCTGGCGCTGACCGCCCCGGCTCAGGCCGGCCAGACGCTGACCATCGGCATCGGCACCCAGGACACCACCACCAACACGGTGACCGCCGGCGCGGTGATCCGCGAGTTGAAGCTGCTGGACAAATACCTGCCCAAGACCGGCAAATACGCCGATATCACCGTCAAGCTGGACTGGCAGAACTTCACCTCCGGCCCGCCGGTGACCAACGGCATGATGGCGGGCAAGCTGCAGTTCGGCGCCATGGGCGACTATCCCCTGGTGGTCAACGGCTATACCTTCCAGTCCAATCCCGACGCCAAGAGCCAGCTGATCTCGGTGGCCGCCTACAACATCAACGGTTCCGGCAACGGGCTGGTGGTGCACAAGGACAGCCCCTATTACGAACTCTCGGACCTGAAGGGCAAGGTGGTCAGCGTCCCCTTCGGCTCGGCCGCCCACGGCATGCTGCTGAAGACCATGCAGGACAAGGGCTGGGGCGCCGATTACTGGAAGCTGGTGAGCCAAAGCCCCGAGGTGGGTGCCACCAACCTTCAGGAAAAGAAGATCGACGCCCACGCCGATTTCGTGCCCTTCGCCGAGCTGCTGCCCTTCCGCGGCTTCGCCCGCAAGATCTACGACGGGGTGGAAAGCGGCGCCGCCACCTGGCACGGCGTGGTCGTGCGCACCGACTTCGCCGAGAAGTATCCCGAGATCGTCGTGGCCTATCTCAAGGCCCAGATCGAGGCCGAGCAGTGGATCAAGGCCGATCCCAAGCGCGCCGCCGAGCAGATCGCCAAATGGACCGGCATCGACAAGGAAGTGGTCTACATCTTCCTGGGGCCGGGCGGCATCATGACCGTCGACCCCACCATCAAGCCCGCTTTGGTGGCCGACGCCGCCGACGATGCCCGCGTCCTGCAGAAGCTGGACCGCATCAAGGATTTCGACGTCGCCAAATGGGTCAACGATTCCTACATCCGCAAGGCCTATGCCGAGCTGGGCCTGAACTACGAGGGCCAGCTGTCCAGCCTGACCAATTACGAGGTCCGGGGCCACGATTCCTTCTGCAAGACCGCCATCGCCGAACCGCGCAAGGCCGGACAGATCTGGATCGAGAACGGCGACATCGCCGCCTATTCCTCGCCCAAATGCACCCTGGCGGCGTTCAACGACCTGAAGCGCAAGGGCCAGAAGGTCAAGGTAGCCTATCTCTACGACACCACGCTGGGCATCAAGCTGTTCGCCGATCAGGCCTTCTACGCCATCCCCCCCAAGGGCGGCGACGCCACGCCCTTCCTGGTGAAGAAGGACGCCGAGGCCCACGCCGCCCGGATCGGCGGCAAGGTGGCGGGCTTCGACGAAGCCCTGGTGGCGGTGGGCGCCGGGAGCTGATGGGGATGACGAAGAATTTCGCCCCCTCCCTCCCGCTTAGCGGGTCCCTCCCTCCCCCGGCCAGGCCGGGGGAGGGTTGGGGTGGGGGCCGTCTCCAGCTCCGCTCCTGGGCCCTGGGCATCACCTCCCTGGGGCTGTTCCTGGCAGCCTGGCATCTGGCCACCCTTTACCGGCTGGACCTGCATGTGCGCTTCGGCAACGTTCCTTCGCCCGAGGCGGTGCTGCGCCGGGCCCTGGTGGCCTTCGCCGATCCCCGCTTCCTCGAACACATCGCCATGAGCGTCCAGCGCATCGGTGCCGGCTTCGCCCTGGCGGCCATCGTCGCCGTGCCGCTGGGCATCGCCATGGGCCGCTTCGCTCCGCTGCGTTCGGCGGTCTATCCGGTGGTCGAGGTGCTGCGCCCCATCCCGGCCATCGCCTGGGTGCCCATGTCCATCATGCTGTGGCCCAGCAACGAGGAAAGTATCGTCTTCATCACCTTCCTGGGCTCGTTCTTTCCCATCCTGATCAACACCCTGCACGGGGTGGCGGCCATCGACCCCGCCCTGGTCCGGGCATCGCGCTCGCTGGGCGCGGGCGAGGCCGCCCTGTTCCGCCATGTCTTCCTGCCCGGGGCGCTGCCGCACATCTTCACCGGCCTGACGGTGGGCATGGGGGTGGCCTGGGTGTCGCTGATCGCCGCCGAGATGATCTCGGGGCAATTCGGCATCGGCTATTTCACCTGGGAAGCCTATGCCCTGGTGCAATACGCCGACATCGTGCTGGGCATGCTGCTGATCGGGGTGCTGGGGCTGGCCTCCAGCGGCCTGATCCGCCTGCTGGGCCGCGCCGTCATGCCGTGGAGCACCGCCTCCGCCCCCCTTCGCCGCGAGGCCCGCCCATGAACGCCCTTCCCAACCGCCGCAGCCTGACCGTCACCCGGGGCCGAATCGGCATCCAGCGCCTGTCGGTCAGCTTCGGCGCCCATGCGGCGGTCGAGGATTTCTCGCTGGAAATCGAACCGGGCGAGTTCGTCTGCCTGCTGGGGCCGTCGGGCTGCGGCAAGTCGACGGCGCTCAACGCGGTGGCCGGCTTCCTGCGCCCGGCACGGGGCCGCGTGGCGGTCGACGGCGTCGAGGTCACCGGCCCGGGGCCGGAACGTGGCATGGTGTTCCAGCAGCATTCGCTGTTCCCCTGGAAGACCGTGCTGGAAAACGTCGCTTTCGGGCCGCGCATGCAGGGCAAGACCCGCGCCGAGGCCCGCGACCTGGCCAGGGAATACCTGGATCTGGTCGGCCTGGGCGGGTCCGCCCAGCGCTATCCCGCCGCGCTTTCGGGCGGCATGGCCCAGCGGGTGGGCATCGCCCGCGCCCTGGTCAACCATCCCAGCGTGCTGCTGATGGACGAGCCGTTCGGAGCCCTGGACGCCCAGACGCGGTCCATCATGCAGGAGAGCCTGCTGCGCCTGTGGGGCCAGATCGGCAACACCGTGCTGTTCGTCACCCACGACATCGACGAGGCCCTGTTCCTGGCCGACCGGGTGGTGGTGATGAGTGCCGCGCCGGGCCGGGTGCTGCTCGACCTGCGGCTCGACCTGCCCCGCCCCCGACCCGAGGACGTCTTCGCCACGCCCCAATTCGCCGAGCACAAGCGCCAATGCCTGCGGCTGATCCGCCAGGAAAGCCGCCGCGCCTTCGACTTCATCGATGGCGCCGGAATCTGAGGAGGACACCATGACCGCCAATGCCGCCCGAGCCTTGCCCGCCCCGTCGCTCCACCTGCACGAGGATGACGGCGCCGCGCTGAGCCCCAACCTGCTGGCCGGCCTGTCCGACGAGGAATACGCCCAGGTCCTGGCGGTGTCCTCGGTCCAGCACCATGCCGCCGGCGCCACGGTGTTCCAGCAGGGCGACCACCACGACGGCATCTTCATCATTCTGGCCGGGCAGGTGCGCAGCTATTACACCGGCCCGTCGGGGCGCGAGATCACCCTGGCCTATTGGTCGCCGGGCAATTTCGTCGGCGGTCCCGAGATCTTCGGCGGCAGCCCGCACATGTGGTCGGGCCAGGCCATCCGCCCGACCCAGGTGCTGCATGTCAGGGGCCGCGAGCTGCGCCAGTTGCTGGACCGGCTGCCGCGGCTCACCCTGGCCCTGGTCGAGGCCCTGGTCCACAAGGGCAAGGCCTATTCCGCCCTCATCCACATGCTGGGCACCCGCTCGGCCGCCGAGCGCCTCGCCCAGCTTCTGCTGCTGATGGCCAATCTGGACGGCCGGCGCACCGCCGACGGCATCGCCATCAGCCGCACCCTGACCCAGGAGGATCTGGCCAAGATGGTCGGCTCGACCCGGCAATGGGTCACCACCACCCTGGAGCGCTTCCGCGAGCAGGGCATGGTGGACGTCACCCCCACCCGCATCCTCATCCGCGACGAAGAGCGCCTGCGCCGCTTCGCCGGCTAACCAAGAGAGTCCCCATGCCCGTCACCCTGTCCCAGCGTCCCATTTTCGTCATCGGCCCCGAGCGCTCCGGCACCACCCTGGTGATGGCCATGCTCGGCAATCATCCCGACATCGCCGTGCCCGAGGTGGCGTGGTTCTATCCCCGTTTCCGTCCCTATGTTCACACCCATGGCGACCTGTCCGAGGGCACCAATTTCCGCGCCCTGGTCGAGGAGATGATCTTCGGCCTGAAGACGCCATTCTTCGACCTCCCGGTCAATCCGCGCACCATCGTCGACGAACTGGTGGCCGAAGCCCCTGAGCGCAGCTTCGCCGGCGCCTATGCCGCCATCCTGGGGCGCTACGCCCGGCATGCGGGCAAGCCGCGCTGGGGCGAGAAGACTCCCTACAACCTGTTCTTCGTGGACCAGATCCTGGAGGACTTCCCCAACGCCCAATTCGTGGTCATCACCCGGGACGGCCGCGACGCCAGCGCCGATTACCTGGAATCCTCGTTCGGCCCCACCAACATCCTGGCCGCCGCCGAGATCTGGGCGCTGAACCAGCGGACCATCGCGGCGGCACGGGCCAAGGTTGCCCCCGGGCAGTGGTTCGACGTGCGCTACGAGACCCTGGTGCGCCAGCCCGAGGCCGAGTTGAAGCGCATCGCCGCCTTCCTGGGGGTGGAGTACAGCCCGGCCTTCCTGGAGTTCCACACCACCTCCATCGCCCAGGCGCGCGGCGCCCAGCGCGACCATGCGCCGCTGGGGCACCCGGTCAGCGACCGCTATATCGGCATCCACAAGACCCTGCTCAGCCTGCGCGACCAGCGGGTCTTCGCCGCCATCGCCGGCAGGGAACTGGCCGAGGCCGGCTATGAACTGGACGTGGAGCCTCAGCCCCCCACCGAGGCCGAGGCGCGGCGCTGGCGGGATTACGATGCCCGTATCCGTGCCGCCACCCTGGACAGCGAGGACGGCCATGTGGTCTACGAAAGCTACAACGACTGGCTGGCCGACCAGCGCGAGGCCCGGCGCCGCAAAGGCCTGTGGACCGATCACCCCAGCCCCACCCCCTTCCCCATCGGCACCCCCCACGAGGAACTGGTCCAGGGCTTCCGGGCCTGGCGCCACTGGAAGGAGGCCTTCGGTGTCAAGCGCCGCTATACGTCGAGCCGCCCGGTTCTCTAGCGCCCTGTCGGGCCTGGGGCTGCTGGTCGCCTTCTGGGCCCTGGCGGCGGCGGGACTGGACAATCCGGTCCTGCTGCCCTCGCCCGCCGAGGTGGCCGGGGTGCTGGGTGAGGTGATCGGCTCGGGAGCCTTTCACCGCGACCTGGGGGCCTCGCTGCGCCGGGTGCTGGGCGGTTATGTGCTGGCCTCGGGCCTGGCGGTGCCGCTGGCCCTGGTGATGGCCGCCTGGGGACCGCTGCGGCAATCGCTGCTGCCGGTGGTCAGCCTGCTGCGCCCCATTCCGCCCATCGCCTGGATACCGTTGGCCATCCTGTGGTTCGGCCTGGGCGACGCCCCCAGCTTCTTCATCACCGCCATCGCCGCCTTCTTTCCCATCTTCCTCAACGCCTTCGCCGGGGGGCTGGCGGTGGGCGGGCGTTATCTGGACGCCGCCCGCTGCCTGGGGGCCACCCGACTGGCCTTGTTGCTCGAGGTGCGACTGCCCGCCGCTCTGCCCATGATCGCCACCGGCCTGCGCATCGGCCTGGGGCAAAGCTGGATGGCGGTGGTCACCGCCGAGCTGATCGCCGCCCAAAGCGGCCTGGGCTACATGATCCAGGCCAACCGCCTGACCCTTCAGACCGCCCATGTCCTGGTGGGCATGGTCACCATCGGCACGCTGGGCGCCCTGATGACCTGGGCCTTCACCCTGGCCGAACGCCGCCTTCTCGTCCCCTGGCAGGAGAATTGACATGACCCGATTGCTGGCCCTGGCGGTCACTCTGTTCCTCGCCCTCCCGGCCGCCGCCCAGGACAAGCTGCGGCTGGGCTATCCCGCCGGAATGAACGGCCAGATCGTCACCATCCTGGAAAAGGCCAATCTCGCCGCCGCCCGCGGCCAGGAGGTGGAGTACACCTTCTTTCAGAACGGCCCGCCCATGATGGAGGCCTTCGCCGCCGGCCAGTTGGACGTCGCCGTCACCAGCCTGATGCCGCTGGCCACCTTCGCCGCCCGCCTGCCGGGCCAGGCGGTGATCGTCTCGGGCCTCGGCCATTCCAGCTACGCCCTCCTGGTGAAGGCGGCAAGCCCGGTGGCCAAACTGGCGGACCTCAAGGGCAAACGGATCGCCGTATCGTTCGGGTCGGACAGCCATCTCGACCTGCTGGCCTCGCTGGCCGAGGCCGGACTCGACCCCAAGACCGACGTGGAGCTTCTCAACATCCAGCCCGCCGAACTGCCGGTGGCGTTGGAGAAGGACCATGCCGACGCCATTGTCATCCGCCAGCCCCAGGTGCTGCGGCTACAGCAGAGCCAAGGCGCCCGGCTGATCAAGAGCTGGCCTCACACCTACGTGGTCCTGGCCCGCGCCGCCTACTTGGAGAAGCACCCCGACGCCATCCGTTCGCTGACCGGCGCCCTGGCGGATTCGGTGGCCTATATCCGCGCCCGCCCGGAACAGGCCGCCGAGTGGTTCGGCGAGAAGCTGCGCGTCGATGCCGCCACGGTCAGGCAGGTGTCCGCCGAGAACCCGCTGATCGCCTCGCCCCACTATTACCAGTTGGGCGTCACTCCGGATTTGCGCGCCGTCACCGCCCGCTGGATGACCGAGGCGCACAAATGGGGGCTGATCAAAAGCCCGGTGGATGCCGGGCGGCTGTTCCTGCCATAGGCGATGTGGGGCGGTGCTGCAGGCGCTCTGCCGGTCGGGCGTAGAGATAGCCCTGCAGCATGTCCACCCCGGCGTCCACAGCCAGGGAATGCTGGGACACAGTCTCGATTCCCTCGCACACCACCCGCGCCCCCAGGTCGTGAATGATCTCCACCAGCTTGGGCAGGATCTTGCGGGCGCGGGGGTTGGCGGTGGACTGGACGATCAGGCTGCGGTCGAGCTTGACGATGTCGGGCGACAGCCGCCACAGCCGGTCGAAATTGGAGTTCCGGCAGCCAAAATCGTCGATGGCGATGCCGAAGCCCCGTTGCAGATAGGCGGCGATGGCCTCGGTCAGGCGGCCGAAATCGTTGATGCGCGATTCCAGGATCTCCAGCACCACCTGCCCCGGCCTCAGGCCGCAATGGCCGAGCAGCGCCTCGAAGAAGGTGCCGTGGGTGCCGCCCTGGACGTTGAGGAGATGCCGCCCGTCCACGTTGAGGTACAGAACGGCGTCCGGCCCGGCCTGGGCCGCGAAGTTGATGGCGTGGATGGTGCGGCACAGGCGGTCGAAATGGACGATCCGCTCTGGGGTCTTGGGGATACGGAACGCCTGTTCGGGTGAGATGGACCGTTGCCGGTCGTCGTCGACCCGCAGCAAGGCTTCATGGGCAGCCGCACGCATGGAATCGGCCAGGAACAGCGGCTGGAACGCCGAACGCAGACTGAGGTCGCCATAGCGCCCGACGGCGCCGGCATCCTCGAAATGAACGCAATGCTCCAGCAGCGGGGAGGCGCCGCTCCGTTCCTCGAAATGGGCGATCAGTTGCTCGAACTGGATCGCAGAGCCGTCCTTGTTGGTCATGAAGCTCATTCCGACCACTCCCTCTTTCGACGGCACGCCGAAAACGGGTGCCGGACGGATAGTCTCGCCTGACGCTATACATTTTTCTAGTAGATAAATTGTCTATGTCGGCGCGCTGCGTCCTTGCGATATTTTTCTATTGATCTAGTAGATTTATGATGTAAGTGTTTCCGGCAGGATGATGCGATCATGAGGGGAACAGGAACCATGACTCAGCCGGCACCGGGGCGCTTGACGCTGATCATCGGCCAAGACCGCGAATCCGCCCGTTTCTCCGATGGCCTGTGGGCCGAACTGCGCCGGGAGGCCGAGGAGGCCTTAGCCGGCGCCCCCATGCTGAGGCGGCTGTTCATCGACAACATCCTGGAGCAGCCCACCTTCGAGGCGGCGGTGTTCCATCGCATCTCGCAGCGCCTGAAGAACGAGGTGGTGACCTTGCCGCTGCTGACCGAGACCTTCGCCCGCGCCGTCGCCGCCACCCCCAAGATCGCCCAGGCGCTGCGGGCCGACATCGCCGCCGTGCTCGACCGCGACCCAGCCACCCAACGCTTCATCGAGCCGTTCCTCTACTTCAAGGGCTTCCACGCGGTGCAGACCCACCGCCTCGCCCACTGGCTGTGGAGCCGGGGCGAGCGGGACTTCGCGCTCTATCTGCAAAGCCGCTCCTCCGACGTCTTCCAGACCGACATCCACCCGGCCGCCCGCTTCGGCCAGGGCGTCTTCCTCGACCACGCCACCGGCCTGGTGGTGGGCGAAACCGCCGTGGTGGAGGACGACGTCTCCCTGCTGCAAAACGTGACGCTGGGCGGCACCGGCAAGGAAAGCGGCGACCGCCACCCCAAGGTCCGCCAGGGCGCCATCATCGGCGCCGGCGCCAAGATCCTCGGCAATATCGAGATCGGCGCCCATTCGCGCATCGCCGCCGGCTCGGTGGTGCTGAAAGCGGTAGAGCCCCATTCCACCGTGGCCGGCATTCCCGCCCGTATCATCCGCACCACTAACGACCCCGAGGTTCTGCGCACCAAGGAAGAGATCCTGACGGCGCTGTCCTATGAATCCTTCGACTATTCCATCTGAGAGGAGCCCTCCGCATGTCCTCCCCAGCCACGGAAACCTTCGATCTCACCGGCCGCCTGATCCTTTACGTGGGCGGCCGTCACCAGCACGTGGCCCATCTGCGCCGCCTGGTGGAGGAGCGCGGCGGCGGCTTTGTCCACCATGACGGCGGCGTCGAGCAAAGCATGACCAAGCTGGCCAACCACCTGGAGCGCGCCGACGCAGTGCTGTTCCCCGTGGGCTGCGTCAGCCATCAGGCCCAAAGCAAGGTCAAAGGCCTGTGCCGCCGCTTCCATAAGCCGTTCCGCCCCTTACGCAGCACCGGCATCGCCGCCGTGCTCGAGGCGCTGGAATCGGTCGCCGCCCACTGATTTTTCAACAAGGAGAAGACTGCATGTCCGAGGATACCGAGGTGCGCCGCACCCTCAACGAGCAGGCGGCACGCCAGCTCGCCAACGCCACCAAGACCCGCGCCCAATGGTCGGGGATCACGCCGCGCTGGCTGGTCTCGTTCCTGCCCTGGACTCCGGTCGAGGCCGGCATCTACCGCCTGAACCGGGTCAAGGAAAGCGGCGCCGACGCCTCCGCCGACGTCAAGTGCAGCCCGCGCAACGACGCTGACCTGCCGGAAAGCTTCGTGCCCTACGAGGAAAGTCCGCGCGAATACTCGCTGAACGCGGTGACCACCGTGCTGGACGTTCAGACCCGGGTCTCGGACCTCTATTCCCACCCCATCGACCAGATTCAGGAACAGCTGCGCCTGCTGATCGAGAAGGTGAAGGAGAAGCAGGAATACGAGCTGATCAACAACGCCGAATACGGCCTGCTGACCAACGCCGCCAAAAGCCAGCGCATCAAGACCCGCAGGGGTGCCCCCACTCCCGACGACCTGGACGAGTTGATCTCCAAGGTCTGGAAGGAGCCGTCCTTCTTCCTGGCCCACCCCAAGGCCATCGCCGCCTTCGGCCGCGAATGCACCAAGCGCGGCGTGCCGCCACCCACCGTCAACCTGTTCGGCACCAATTTCCTCACCTGGCGCGGCCTGCCCCTGGTACCCAGCGACAAGCTGACCATCTCCGCCGAGGGCAAGAAGAGCGGCAAGACCAACATCTTGCTGATCCGCACCGGCGAGAAGAAGCAGGGCGTGGTCGGCCTGTTCCAGCCCGGCGTGCCCGGCGAAGTGGCGCCATCGCTGTCGGTTCGCTTCATGGGCATCAACCGCAAGGCCATCGCCTCGTACCTGATCTCGCTCTATTGCTCGGCCGCCTTGCTCACCGAGGATGCGCTGGCGGTGCTCGAGGATGTCGAGGTCGATCACTACTTCGATTACGACAAGAAGTTCGCATGACCCAGCCGCTCTCCCTCGAGCTGCCGTCTTCTCCCTCCCCGGCGGCATTGCCCGCCGGGGATTGGGAGGAACCGTCAGCGGGCTTCGCCGGCGCCCCCGATGCCCGGCTGATCGCCCAGATGGCCAACGCCCTGTTCAGCGCCCAGCCCGGCCAGTCGGCTCCCTCCTTCGGCGTGGCGCCGCCCTCGCTCCCGCTGATCGAGGCAGCCCCCACCGGCGGATTCGTGCCGCCCGGCGTGCCGGCGCCCCCCTCGGTCGGCAACGTCACCCCGGTGCCTCAGGTGCCGCAGGTGGGACCGCTGGCCGCCGCCCCCGCCGCCCCTCCCGGCAACCCTGCCGCCTTTCCGCCCACCGTGCTGCCGGGCGAGCCGGATTTGCGGGGCGTCCTCAACCAGTTGGGCGACGTAGTGCGCCTAGTGCCTCCCGGCCACGGGATCGAGCCGCCCGCCGCCGCTCCAGAACCGCCGCCCGGTCCGTCGACTGAGTCCCCCCCATTGCTGGCCATCGAGTTGCGGCCCGATCTGGTCCCCGACCTCAGGGGGACCTCGTCGCGGGTCGGGGTCTTCGACGCCCATGCGGTCAAGCGCGACTTTCCCATCCTGAACCAGCAGGTTCACGGCAAGCCGCTGATCTGGCTGGACAACGCCGCCACCACCCAGAAGCCGCGCCAGGTGATCGAACGCCTGACGCGCTATTACGAGCACGAGAACTCCAACATCCACCGCGCCGCCCATGCCCTGGCGGCCCGCTCTACCGACGCCTACGAGGCGGCCCGGGAAAAGACCCGGCGCTTTCTCAATGCCGGCTCCACCGAGGAAATCGTCTTCGTCAGGGGCGCCACCGAAGGCATCAACCTGATCGCCAAGGCCTGGGGCGAGCGCAACGTGCGTGAAGGCGACGAGATCGTCGTCACCTGGCTGGAGCACCACGCCAACATCGTGCCCTGGCAGCAATTAGCCGCCAAGGTTGGTGCCCGGCTGCGCGTCGCCCCGGTGGATGATTCGGGCCAGATCATCCTGGAGGAGTACGAGAAGCTCCTGGGTCCCCGCACCCGCCTCGTCTCGCTGACCCAGGTGTCCAACGCGCTGGGCACCGTCACCCCGGCCGCTGAAATGACCGCCATGGCCCATCGCCACGGCGCACTGGTGCTGGTGGACGGCGCCCAGGCGGTGTCGCACATGCCCGTCGACGTCCAGGCCCTGGACTGCGACTTCTACGTCTTTTCCGGCCACAAGGTGTTCGCCCCCACCGGCATCGGCGCGGTGTTCGGCAAAAAGGCGGTGCTGGAGCACATGCCGCCCTGGCAGGGCGGCGGCAACATGATCGCCGACGTCACCTTCGAGAAGACCCTGTTCCAGCCCGCCCCCGCCCGCTTCGAGGCGGGGACCGGCAACATCGCCGACGCGGTGGGTCTGGGGGCGGCCATCGACTACGTGGAAGCCATCGGCATGGCGACCATCGCCGCCTGGGAGCATCAGTTGCTGGAATACGGCACCCAGGGGCTGCTCTCCATCCCCGGCCTGCGCCTGGTCGGCACGGCGAAGGAGAAGGCCGGCGTGCTGTCCTTCGTCATCGATGGCTGCCGCACCGAGGACATCGGCAAGGCTCTCGACGGCGAGGGCATCGCCGTGCGCTCCGGCCATCACTGCGCCCAGCCCATCCTGCGCCGCTTCGGCGTGGAATCCACGGTGCGGCCGTCACTGGCCTTCTACAACACGTACGAGGATCTGGACGCGTTGGTGAACGCGCTCAGACGCCTCCCGTCGGCGCGGGGAATATAGCGAAAGCGTCATGGCCGGGCTTGTCCCGGCCATCCACGCCGGATACTTCAGATGTCGTACATCAGCACCGTTTCGGCGCGCGCCTTGCTGACCCGCATGTCGGCCAGCGAGGTGTTGTCGAGAATGGCGGCGATGGCGTCGCGCACATCCTGCATGACGGCGCGGACCGTGCAGGCCGCCTCGTCCAGGCAATCCTCGCACGGGCGATAGGCGGTGCGCGACACGCACGGAATGGGGGCCAGAGGGCCGTCCAGGATGCGGACGATATCGCCCACCATGATCCGCTCGGCCGGGCGGGCCAGCACGTAGCCGCCGCCCTTTCCCTTCTTGGACGACAGCAGCCCCTGGTTCTTCATCTCGAGAAGAATGGCGTCGAGAAACTTCTTGGGGATGTGCTCGGCCTCGGCCACATCGGCGATCAGACATGGCCCCAACCCCTCGTGGCGGGCCAAGTGAACCATGGCCTTCAGGCCGTATTTCGCCTTGCTTGAGAGCATAACCCCATCCAATCAATAGACTGATAGGAAAGACCAGCTTTCCGTCCCGGTCAAGCCGCCAGTTTGCGCCGCAGGTGATTGAGCAGATCCATGCGGGTCACCAGCCCCAGGAATCGCTCGCCGTCCACCACGATGGCCACCCAGCCGCGATCGAACAACGGCAGCAGCCGTTCCGGCGGCGTTTGGGGCGTCACGGTCTCGATCTTGCGGGTCATGGCGTCCCTCACCGGCAGGTCGAAGCCGAACTTGCCCTCGGCCAGGGCGATCAAAACGTCGGATTCGTCCAGCAGCCCGATGCAGCGATCCCCCACCACCACCGGCACCTGCGACACGTCGTTGACCCGCATGCGGTTGTAGGCGGTGGACAGGGTGTCGTCGGGGCGCACGGTGATCGCCGCCCCTTCGTCATGGCGCCGCGAGATGAGATCGCGCAGATCGCCATGCTCGTCTCGCTGCAGCAACCCCTGGTCGGCCAGCCAGGATTCGTCGTGCAGGCGCGACAGGTGGCGGTTGCCCGCGTCGCAGACCAGGGTCGCTACCCGCTTGGGCGCGGTCTGCTCGCGGCAATAGCGAAGCGCTGCGGCCAGCAGGGTGCCCGACGACGAGCCGACCAGCAGCCCCTCGATCCTCAGCACCAGCCGCGCCGTGGCGAAGCTTTCCCGGTCCGAGACCGAATAGGCGCGAGTGACGCGGGAAAAGTCGCTGACCATGGGGATGCTGTCGCCGCCAATGCCTTCCACCAGCCACGACCCGGCCTCTCCCACCCGGCCGGTGCGGACGTAATCGGCCAGCACCGAGCCGCGCGGGTCGGCCAGCACCATCTCGGTCGCGGGCGACCGGCGGGCGAAGAAGCGGGACAGCCCGGTGAGGGTGCCGCCCGAACCCGCCCCCGCCACCACGGCGTCCACCCGGCCACCCATCTGCTCCCACAATTCCGGGCCGGTGCCGTCCTCGTGCGCCGCCGGATTGGCCGGATTGTTGAACTGGTCGATGAAATGGGCGCCGGTCTCGCCGGCCAGGCGGGAGGCCACGTTCTGGTAATGCTCGGGATGACGCCGGGGCACGTCGGAACGGGCCAGCACCACCTCGGCCCCCATGGCGCGCAGATGGGAGACCTTGTCGAGTCCCGCCTTGTCGGGAATGACCAGAGTCAGGCGATAGCCGCGATGGGCGGCCAGCAGGGCCAGGGCCAGCCCGGTATTGCCGGCGGTGGCCTCCACCAGATGGCCGCCGGGCCTCAACAGCCCGTCCCGCTCAGCGGCGCGCACCATGGACAGGGCGGCGCGGTCCTTGATGGAGCCGGAAGGATTGCGGCTCTCCAGCTTGACGAACAGGCGGCAGGGCGCCGTGTCGAGGTTGGTAAGCTCGATCAGCGGGGTATTTCCGATCTGGCACAGCAGGTCGGCGTCGTAAGGCATTCCCGTCTCCATAACTCTATCAGAAACAATAGAAATAAAATGTTGGCAGCCCCCTGGATCCGAGTCCAGTCTTTTATCTAGTGGTTTTATGGTTTTTTACGCCCGGCATGGCTGCTGCCGCCGATCTTCACAGGGAACTCCACTCTCCCGCCGGGCCGGTCCCGGTGCTGCGGGGAGTGTCGCGTGAGGTAGCCAAGAGCGGGATCTTAGACATCATCGGCCGCTCCGGAGCCGGAAAGGGCACCCCGGCACGCCGTATCAGTCCGCTGAAACGTCCGACGAAGAGCAACGTCACCTCAGGCGCGCCCCGTGCCGTCCCTGGACGGGGCGGCCCTGTGGGCGCCGGTCGACCACAGGTTGCCTACACGCTCGGCAATCGGATCTCGAACCTGGCGCCCCGCTCGGACGGCCGCAGCGCGATGGCCCCGCCATGGGCTGTCACCAGGCTCCGCACGATGGATAGGCCCAGGCCGGTCCCTCCTTCTTTTCGCGCCGTGGTGAAGAAAGGAGTGAACACCCGTCCGGCATTGGCCGGGGAAATGCCGGGACCATCATCGGCGAGGATCAGGACCACCTCGTCATCGTCGCGCCGCAAGGCCAGCGTGACGCGACTTCCGGGACCGCCGTGACGGCAGGCGTTGTCCAACAGGTTGCCGAACACGGTTTCCATGGCTTCGGCACCCATGCGCACCATCATGTCGCCATCGGCCATGATTTCGATCGTCAACCCCGCTCTTTCCGCCAATCCGGCGATGACGGCCAAGGGGCGGCAACAGCCGTCCTGTCCGGCCGGCATGACATCGGCGCGGGCGAGATCGAGAAGGCGCTGGACCAGCCGGGACAGCCGGGACGCCTCGGATTCCAGATTGTCGAGAAACCGTTCGCGGTCCTCGGGCGTCATGTCCGTCAGGTGCTCGCGCAGCAATTCCACCGTTCCGGTAATGGTGGCAAGCGGGGTCTTGAATTCATGCGACACATGGGCGGCGAAGTCCCGGATGTAGTCGGCCCGCCGCTCCTGAGTCGCCGCCATCCGGGTGATGGCTTCGGAAAGCTCCGCCACTTCCCGGACCACCGGATGGGTCGGAGGAGGCATGCCGTCGCGCTCGCCCTCGGCCACGCGCTTAGCCCATCCGGTTACCGCCTTCAGGGGGCGGGCAATGGTCAGGGTTCCCACCAGCGCCAGGAGGGCGACCGCCGCCAGCAGAGCGAGCCCCAGCCCCAGGAGGTCCGGCCGTTTGTCCGCCAGCACCTCCCCGACGCTGCGCGGCGTGCGCGACGCCACCACCACGCCGATGACCCGCCGGTCCTCGATCACCGGCAAGGCGACCACGACGCGCACGGCGCTGCCATGGCCGAACAGGGATCGGCTGACCGCGACGGCACCTTTGACGCGCCGGCGCAGGACGCTGACCGGTTCTCCGGCCAGAGCACGGCGCACCTCGTCACGGGAAGAAAGCGACAGGCCCAGCTCCTCGCGCGTGGTCGCCACCACGATGCCGTTGCGGTCCAGGACCCGGACCCCCGCCAGGGTCTCGAACTGCACCTCGCGCAGGATGGGAGAGAGCGGCAGGCCCGCCTTCCACGCGGCCTCATCCGGGGCCGCCGCGGGCGGCTCGCCATCCGGGGGCGGCGGCAAGGCCTCGTCTTGGGCAAGGTCGAGACCGGCGGTCCGCGGCAGCCACGGCTCGTCATATCCCGGCCTTCTGGTCAGACTCGAATCGAGGGGCGGGCCAAGGACGGAGGCCTCGCCACCGGCGGCCCGCCACAGGCTGCGATACTGGGCGGCGATGGTGACGCCCTGAGCGATCAGTTCGGCCTCGGTCTGGCGGACCAGGGCGCTCTCGTAGAGACGCAAGCCCCATAATCCGCCAATCGGCAACACCAGGATCGCCAAATTCATCAGCATCAGGACGGTGCCGATGGAGGGGCGGCGCTTCATCGGCACGATGACAGCTTGTAGCCCAGGCCGTGCACGGTCTCGACCGGCCCGCCGCCGGCGGCCTGGAACTTGGCACGCACCCGCCGCACGTGGCTGTCGATGGTGCGATCGCTGACGTAATGGTCCAGGGCGTAGGCGCCATCCATCAATCCGTCGCGGCTGAAGACCTTGCCCGGGCGTTCGGCCAGAGTCCGCAGGATAGAGAACTCGGTCACCGTCAGCACCACCTCGGCCTCGTCCCAGAAAGCGCGAAATCCCTCGAGATCAAGGCGCAGGCGGCCACACCGCAACTCCGTCTTCGCGATGGCGTCCGGCGACTGATCCGGTTGCATCCGGCGCAGCACCGCCTTGACGCGGGCCACCAGTTCGCGCGGAGAGAACGGCTTGCCCACATAATCGTCGCCGCCCAGTTCCAGCCCCAGCACCCGGTCGATCTCGTCATCACGCGACGAGAGAAAGATGATGGGGACCCGGCTATGACGGCGCAGCCGCCGACAGACCTCGGTGCCATCCATTTCCGGCATCATGATGTCGAGAACGATCAGGTCCGGAGCCTCGGCCTCGGCCCGCTCCAACGCCTCGACCCCGTTCTCCGCCTCGACCACGGCCAAGCCTTCCCGCCGCAGGGCGAAGCGGACCATGTCGCGGATATGAGGGTCGTCGTCGACCAGAAGAATCTTTTGCATGGACGGATGCTAACGCAACGCCTGCACAAATTCTGCACCGACTTTCCCCGTCGGTTGCATGGGGGCGTCATCGCCAGGGCACAGGGCCATGACAGGGTGGCCACCATTCCATTGCCTCCGGAGAGCCCGTCATGACCGACAATCCGTTTCCTCCCCCCAACCCGGCCAATCCCTGGACCAGCCCCACCCGCAAGATCGGCATGATCGCGGCCCTTCTCGTGGCCTCCCTGATTCCCGGCTGGATGATCTCCAGCCTCGTCGCCGAACGGGAATCCCGCCAAATGGAGATGTCGCGGGACTTCGCGCAAAGCTGGGGGCCGGAGCAGACCCTGACCACGCCGGTCCTGGTGGTCCCCTATAAGCCGGCGGCGGACCAGCCGCGCCATTATCTCAAGATTCCGTCGAGCCAGGTGACGGTGACCGCGAGGCTATCCCCCGAGACCCGCAAGCGCGGCCTATTCAGTGCCACCGTCTACAGCGCCTCCGTCGAGATGCAGGGAAGCTTCCGCATTCCGCATCAGGTCAGGCTGGCCGCGTCCATGGTGAACGGCTCGGCCGGGCTGTTGTGGCAGGAAAGCTTCATCATCCTGGGAAGCTCGAAATTGGCCGGGATGAGTTCCGCCAGCCTGGTGGTGGGAAGTGACCAGCGGATCGCCTGGCAAAATTGCTGGGAAATCTCCGCCACGGACGAGGATTGCAAGGGCTCTGAAAGCCTGCTGGGCAAGCTCTCGCTGGCGTCGCCGCCAGGGGCGGGAACCACCCTTCCCTTCCACATCGCGGCCAATGTTCGCGGCACCCAGTCATTGTCGCTGCTCTCCCAGGCCCAGGCCCTGTCCGTGACCATGTCGGCACCGTGGCAGACTCCCAGCTTCTCGGGCAGCACCCTCCCCCTGTCGTCAAGCCTGTCCGAGGCCGGATTCGAGGCTCAGTGGCAGGCGGTGAATTACGGCGCGCCGCAATCTTGGAGTTCCCGTCAATTCGCCGATCCCGGCCCGTCTTCGGCCACCAGGATCAAGGTCGATCTCCTCGACCCCACCCCCGCCTACCGGATGATCCACCGGGCATCCAAATACGATGCGCTGTTCCTGGCGTTGTCCTTCGCCACCTATTTCCTGTTCGAGGCCCTGGCCAAGAAAAGGATTCATCTGGTGCAGTACGGGCTGATGGGGCTGTCAGTGACGCTGTTTCCCCTGCTGCTGCTGTCCATCGCCGAGCCGCTTGGCTATGACCGGGGCTTCCTGCTCGGGGCACTGCTCGTCCTGACCCAGGCGTCGCTCTATACCGGTGCCGTGGCAAGGCGGTTTCGCGAGACGGCGCTGTTCGCCGCCATGCTGGCCCTGCTGTTCGGCTTCATCTACGTGCTTCTCAGCCTGGAGACCTATTCCCTGCTGGCCGGTTCGCTGGCGCTGTTCGCGGTGCTGTCGCTGGTGATGCTGCTGACGCGGCGGATCGACTGGTCCAGTTGGAATACCCCGGGCAAGGGGACCGCCCCGTGAGGGAGCGCATTTCGATCGGAATGCTTTGGGCCGGCGGCATCCTGCTGCCGGTCCTGGGCTTCAATCTCCACAACCCGTATCTGACGCTGGTCCGGGGCTGGGCCTTGCCCCTCCTCGTCATCGTCGAGCTGGCGGCTTTGGCCTGGATCGCGCGGCGGGGACGAGACCGTCATCTGGCGCTTCTGTGGTGCGCCGCCCTGGCCGCCACGCTGGCCGGAGAGGGAAAGTTCCAATGGGACAAGCGATGGGTGCTGGCCCAATCCGGGGCGCAAGCGCACGACCTGGGCCGGCATTTCGTCGTGGGCTATCGGCGCTACGAGGATGTGGAAGCCTTGGCCGCGAAAGGACTGATCGGCGGAATCTTCGTCACCCGGCACAATCTGGCCGGACGGACCGCCGACGAGTTCCGGCGCGAGATCGCCGCCCTGCAGGCCGTCCGGCGAAACAATGGGCTGCCGCCCCTGCTGGTGGCGACCGATCAGGAAGGCGGCATCGTCTCCCATCTGTCGCCGCCCTTGCCGCCCATGCCGTCCCTGGCCGAACTGGCATCACTGCCCTTGGACCAGCGCGTCGAGGCCGCCCGACTCTACGGAGAGCGCCAGGGCCTGGAACTGGCGCGGCTGGGCGTGACCGTCAATTTCGCCCCGGTCGCCGACATTCGGCGGGAGGGGCCGAGAAATCGCCTGGACTTCCACAGCCTGATCGCCCGACGGGCCATTTCCCATGACCCCGAGATCGTCGGCCAGATCGCCACAGCCTATTCAACGGGATTGCTTCGGGCGGGAATTGTTCCGACCGTGAAGCACTTTCCCGGCCTTGGCCGGGTCCGCGAGGACACCCACCATTTTCAGGCCAGCCTCGCGGCGAGCGAGGACGACTTGGAGGCAACCGACTGGCGCCCCTTCCGACAAGTCCTCTCCGACACGCCCGCCCTGCTGATGGTCGGCCATGTCCGCCTCGCCGCCATCGACCCCGACCGGCCGGCCTCCCATTCCCGAGCCGTGATCCATGGGATCATCCGGAAGAAATGGGGCTTCACGGGCCGGGTGATCACCGACGACCTGACCATGCCTCCGGTCTATCACGGCGGCCTTTGCATCGCGGTAACCGAGGCACTCGACGCGGGGGTCGACCTGCTGCTGATTTCCTTCGACGGACAGCAGATATACCGCGCCCTGGCATGTGCCATGAAGGCCCGATGAACCCGGGCGCCCCTCACATCACGCTTTCCCAAGGCCATACGACAGATTACCTTGCTGGTAATGAGGCAGGCCTCATGGTCCGAAGGTGGGGTTGCATGACCGACCAGGCTCCGACGCCCCAACGATCCGAACAGCCGAGGGCCGGAAGGACGTCCATTCGCAACAGCCTGCTGGTGCGGGCGTTCTTCATCGTGGTTATCGCCCTGGGGGTCTTTGCCGCCTCCACCTATTGGCTGATCGTCGCGCCGACCATAGACCGCCTTGCGGATACCCAGATGCGGCAGACGGCGGGCGAACTGGAGGCTCGGGTCCGGCGCCTGCTGGCCACCGTGGAAATCACGCTCAACACCAGCCGCCACTGGGGCATGAACGGCAGCCTGGACCTGGACCAGCTTCAGCGCTTCAACGAGTTCTTCTTTCCCATCATCGAGAACCATCCCGAGATCTCCTCGGTCATTCTCGCCCATGAATCGGGGCGGGAAATTCTGTTGCTGCTGACGCCCGACGGCAAGTGGGTCAACCGCCTCAGTGATCCCGACAAGCGCGGCAAGGCCACCACCTGGATCACCTGGAGCGCCGGACGGGTGATGGAGAAGACCGAGGTGCTGGAGCGCGATTACGACGCCCGCCAGCGCCCCTGGTTCAAGGGCGCCCTGGCCATGGCGAGGGACGATGACATCCACTGGACGGCGCCCTACATCTTCTTCACCACCAAGGAACCGGGCATCACCGCCGCCAGCCGCTGGACCGCCGCCGACGGAAGCCGCTACGTGATCGGTCACGACGTCAAGTTGCTGGATCTCTCCCACTTCACCCGCCAAGTCAAAGCCGGCCCCAACGGCATGGGGATGCTTCTGGACGACCAGGGACAACTGGTCGGCGTCCCGCGCATGCCACGCTTCGACAGCGACGACGAGATCAAGAAGGCGGTGCTGAAGCCCCTGGCCGACCAGAACCTGCCGGCCCTGGTCGAGGGATGGAGGCTCTGGAACGACCTGGGGCGGCCGGATGGCAGCCTGAACCCCATGCGCATCGACGGCGACGTCTGGTTCTCCCATTTCAGCCGCATGGCCATCGGCTCGAACCCCATCTGGCTGGGCGTCATTGCACCGCGCCATGATTTCATTCCCGTGGGCCGCGAGCAGATCATCCTGCTGATCCTGCTGATCCTGGCCTCCCTGGCCATGGCGGCGCTGGTCACCCTGCCCATGGCGCGCCGCTTTGCGGCGCCGCTGGAAGCCCTGGCCCAGGAGAGTATCCGTATCGGCCGTCTGGATCTGGCCCGCCCGGTGAATGTCGCCTCCGACCTGGGGGAAATCCAGGAGTTATCCGCCGCCCAGGAAGCCATGCGCGAGGCGCTGCTGTCGTCCACCACCCGCCTGGAGGAAGCCAACACCACCCTGGAGGCCCGGGTGCTGGAACGTACGGAGGAGCTTGAACATTCGAAGAGCACCGCCGAATGGTCCCGCCAGTTGATGCGCGACATGGCCGATTCCCTGCCCTGTGCCGCCTTCCGCTTCGAGGTGGCGCCAAGCGGCGACCAAAGCTTCCGCTTCATCAGCGCCAAGGCCGAGGAGATCTGGGGCTACACCCCCGATGAGTTGATCAATGAGCCGGACCTGCGGTTCTGGCGCATCCATCCCGGCGATCTAGCCAAGGCTCATCAGGCCTTGGAAGAAGCCCTGCTTGAGGGTTCGTCCACCAATCAGCTGTACCGGGTGATGAACCGTCACGGCGAGGCCCGCTGGATCGAGACTCGTGCCATGGCCTCCCGCCTGGCCGACGGCACCCGGGTCTGGAACGGCTACTGGCTGGACGTAACCGAGCGGGAGGAGGCCCTGGCCGCCATGACCGGAGCCATGGAAGAGCAATCGGCCATCTTCCAGTCGGCGGGATTGGGCATCGCGGTCATCCGGGACCGCCACATCGTCCGCTCCAACAAGTCCCTGGCCCAGTTGCTGGGCTACGGCCCGTCGGAGCTGGATGGACAGAGCACCGGGGTCGTCTTCGCCAATGAAGGCGATTTCGAACGCATGGGCCGGGAGGCCTATCCCGCCCTGGCCCAGGGCGAGACCTTCCAGGGCGACTGGGAATACCGCAGGAAGAACGGCACCACCTTCTGGGGCCGGACCTCTGGACGCGCCATCGACAGCGGCGATCTGTCCAAGGGCTCGGTCTGGGTCTGCGACGACATCACCGATCGCCGCAACTGGGAACATCGGCTTCAACAGGCCGAGGAACGCCTGCGCGCCCTGACCAATTCGGTCCCGGCGGCAGTCTTCGAATTGCGCAACGAGGGCGAGGATTTCTGGTTCACCTTCATGGGCCGTCAGGTGCGGGGCATTCTGGGAGTCGGTGCCGACCAGCTGCTGGCCAATGCCGGACGGCTCTACGGCACCGTGCGGGATGGCGACCGGGAGACGCTGGAAAGCGTGATCGAGGGCGCCCTTGAACAGGGCGTCCGCTTCTCCACCCAGTACCGCCTGGACGCGCCGGGCGAGGAGCGCTGGGTCCGCATGGAGGCCGTGCCCATCGTCGCCCAGGCCGGCGGAGGAACCTGGGCCGGCTTCTTTCAGGACGTCTCGGCGGAGAAGCTGGCCGAGGCGGCCCTGACCCGGGCCAAGGAACTGGCGGAGGACGCCACAAGGATGAAGTCGGACTTCCTGGCCAATATGAGCCACGAGATCCGCACCCCCATGAACGCCATCATCGGCATGAGCCATCTGGCGCTGAAAACCGAGCTGACGCCGCGCCAGCACGACTACGTCAAGAAGATCCAGAGCGCCGGCCAGCACCTGCTGGGCATCATCAACGACATCCTGGACTTCTCTAAGATCGAGGCCGGCAAGCTGGCCGTCGAGCACACGGATTTCGAACTGGACAAAGTGCTCGACAACATCGCCAATCTGCTGACCGAGAAGACCCGCGCCAAATCGCTGGAACTGGTGTTCGACATTCCCTCCGAGGTACCGCGAACCCTGGTCGGCGATTCGCTGCGCCTGGGACAGATTCTCATCAACTATGCCAACAATGCGGTGAAGTTCACGGAAAACGGCGAGATCGACATCATCGCCCGCGTCAAGGAGCGCAGCGAGACCGAGGTCCTGCTGTACTTCGCCGTCCGCGACACCGGCATCGGCATTACCGCGGAACAGGCCGCCCGCCTGTTCCAGAGTTTCGAGCAGGCCGACACCTCCACCACCCGCAAATTCGGCGGCACCGGGCTGGGACTAGCCATCTCCAAGCGGCTGGCAGAGCTGATGGGCGGCGAGGTGGGCGTCGAGAGTGAATACGGCAAGGGCAGCACCTTCTGGTTCACCGCCCGCATGGGCATCGGCACCGTGCGCAAGCGGCGATTGCTGCCATCGCCGGACCTGCGCGGCCGCCGGGTCCTGGTGGTGGATGACAACGACAATGCCCGCACCGTGCTGGCCGATCTGATGGCCGGCATGACCTTCCAGGTCACCACCCGGGCCTCCGGCCTGGAGGCGGTGGACGAGGTCAAGCGGGCGGCCATGGCCGGAACCCCCTACGAGATCGTCCTGCTCGACTGGCGCATGCCCGGCATGGACGGCATCGAAACCGCCCACCATCTCATGGCCCTGGGGCTGGACCCGGCGCCCCGCCTGCTGATGGTCACGGCCTATGGCCGCGAGGAAGTGCTGAACCTGATCACCGAGGCCGGCATCGAGGATGTACTGATCAAGCCGGTCAGCGCCTCCATCCTGTTCGACACCATCATGCGCCTGTTCGGCTGCCAACCCGCCGAGCCGCGCGACGTGGACGGCGGCCACTCCTCCTCGGAGATGCACCTGGAGACCATCAGGGGCGCCCGCATTCTGCTGGTGGAAGACAACGACCTCAACCAGCAGGTGGCCACGGAACTGCTTGGCGATGCCGGCTTCCAAGTGGACGTGGCCGATGACGGCGCCATCGCCCTGGCCAAGGTACGGCGGAACGCCTACGACATGGTGCTGATGGACATGCAGATGCCGGTCATGGACGGCGTCGCCGCCACCCGGGAAATCCGGCGGCTCGGCCAGTTCGACCACCTGCCCATCGTCGCCATGACCGCCAATGCCATGCAGCGCGACCGCGATCGCTGTCTGGATGCCGGCATGAACGACTTCATCACCAAGCCCATCGACCCGGACCAATTGTGGGCGGCCCTGCTGCGCTGGATCGCCCCCCGTCATTCCCCGGCGGCGGCCCACGGGGCGAGCGCGCCGTCGGAGACGGGGGAGGAGCACTCCATCCCGCGGATCGACGGCCTTGACACCACCACCGGCCTGCGCCGCGTCCAGGGCAAGACCCGCCTTTACCTCACCTCGCTGCGCAAATTCGCTGCCGGGCGCAAGAGCGTGGCCGGCGACATCCGTGCCGCCCTGGAGGCCGACGACTGGAGTACGGCGGAACGCCTGGCCCACACCACCAAGGGCTTGGCCGGCATGATCGGGGCGGACGAGGTGCAAAGGCGGGCCGCCGACCTGGAAGCCGCCCTTTGCGACAAGTTGTCCCGCCAGGAGGTGGAGGACCTTCTCGACGCCATGGCGGCTCCCCTGGCCGCTCTGATCGCCGCCCTGGACTCGACCCTGCCGCCGGAAGAAACCATCGCGCCGGTCGCCATCGACCGCGCGGCGCTGGACGCGGCTTGCCAGCGTCTGCTCATCCTGCTTGCGGAAGACGACGCCGAGGCCGACGATGTGCTGGAAGCCAATGCCGGCCTGCTGCAAACTGCCTTTCCGGATCATTTTCCCCGCATCCGGGCAGCCATCAAGGATTTCAACTTCGATCAGGCCCTGGCCACCCTGACCGAGGCCGTGCAACGGAACCGTGCCCCCGCCTGAGGAACCCGTGATGGACGCATCTGACGTCATCGAGAGAGCCACCATCCTGGTTGTGGACGACACGCCGGACAATCTGGCGGTGCTGAGCAGCCTGCTCAAGGACGAGTACCGGGTGAAGGTGGCCAGCTCGGGCGAGAAGGCCCTTAAGGTCGCCATGGCCGAAACGTCCCCCGACCTGATCCTGCTGGACATCATGATGCCGGGGCTGGACGGCTACGAGGTCTGCCGGCGCCTCAAGGCCGAACCCAGGACGCACCATATTCCGGTCATCTTCCTGACCGCCAAAGCCGAGGTGGACGCCGAGAAGACGGGGCTGGACCTGGGTGCCGTGGACTACATCACCAAGCCCATCAGCCCGCCCATCGTCCTTGCCCGGGTCAAGACCCACCTGAAACTCAAGGCCACCGCCGATTTTCTCCGCGACAAGAACGACTTTCTGGAACACGAGGTCGCCAAGCGCACCGAGGAGGTGATGGCCATCCAGGACGTCACCATCCTGGCCATGGCGTCCCTGGCCGAAACCCGCGACCTGGAAACCGGCAACCACATCCGCCGCACCCAATTCTATGTCAAGGCCCTGGCCACCCGGCTGCGCACCCATCCCCGCTTCGCCGCCCATCTGGACGACGGCACCATCGATATGCTGTTCAAATCGGCGCCGCTCCACGATATCGGCAAGGTGGGCATTCCCGACCGCATCCTGCTCAAGCCCGGGCGCTTCGTCCCGGAAGAGTTCGAGATCATGAAGACTCACACCACGCTGGGCCGCGAGGCCATCGAACATGCCGAGCACTCCTTGGGAACCAAGGTGGAGTTCCTGACCACCGCCAAGGAAATCGCCTTCGGCCACCAGGAGAAGTGGGACGGCAGCGGCTACCCCCAAGGGCTGGCCGGCGACGACATTCCCCTGTCCGCCCGCCTGATGGCGGTGGCCGACGTTTACGACGCCCTGATCAGCCGGCGTGTCTACAAGGAGGGCATGCCCCACGAAAAGGCGGTGGAAATCATCGTCCAGGGACGGGGCCAGCATTTCGACCCCGATATCGTCGATGCCTTCCTGGCCATCCAGGACGAGTTCCGCGCCATCGCCGACGAGCATTCCGATTCCGATGCGGACCTGAAGCGCAAGAAGGATCTGCTCTCCATTTCGGGAACGGAAATGCCCGCTCACCAGAAGGCGACCTCGTGATGCTGCCTGCGGATTTCATGGACAGGGCCACCATTCTGGTGGTGGACGACAGCCCCGATGACGTCTGGCTGATGAGCGAATTGCTCAAGGCCGATTACCGGGTCAAGGTGGCCAACAGCGGCGAAAGAGGCCTGAAGATCGCCATGGGCAACGAGCGGCCCGACCTGGTCCTGCTCGACGTGATGATGCCCGACATCGACGGCTACGAAGTCTGCCGGCAACTCAAGACCGATTCCCGGACCCACGACATTCCAGTAATCTTCCTGACCAGCAAGACGCGCATGGCCGAGGAGAAGCGTGGCCTGGACATGGGCGCGGTGGACTACATCACCAAGCCGTTCAGCCCCTCCATCGTGCTGGCCCGGGTCAAGGCGCACCTGCGGCTCAAGTCCTCGGCCGACTTCTTGCGCGACCAGAATCGCTTTTTGGAGCGCGAGGTCGCCAAGCGGACCAAGGACGTTACCGCCGTCAAGGACGTCACCATCCTGGCCATGGCCTCCCTGGCCGAGACCCGCGACCTGATGACCGGCAACCATATCCGCCGGACCCAATACTACATGAGCGCCCTGGCCACCGCGCTGCAGGACCACCCCCGCTTCGCCCCTCTGCTGGATGAAGCTGCCATCACCATGCTGTTCAAATCGGCACCGCTGCACGATATCGGCAAGATCGGCATTCCCGACTGTATCTTGCTGAAGCCTGGGCGCCTGACGCCGGAGGAATTCGAGGTCATGAAGACCCACGCCGCCCTCGGCCGCAACGCCATTGAATCCGCCGAACGCTGGCTGGGAACCCGCCTGGAATTCCTGACAATGGCCAAGGAAATCACCCATTACCACCACGAGCGGTGGGACGGCGACGGCTACCCCGAGGGCCTGTCCGGCGACGACATCCCCGTTTCCGCCCGCCTGATGGCCGTCGCCGATGTCTACGACGCATTGATCAGCCGTCGGGTCTACAAGGAGCCCATCCCCCACGCCGAGGCGGTGGACATCATCATCCGGGACAAGGGAGGGCGTTTCGACCCCGATGTGGTCGATGCCTTCGTCGGCATCCAGGACGAGTTCCGAGCCATCGCCCGGCAATATGCCGATAGGCCCACTCCCTGAGCCTCACGGCCGCCTTGTCCGGCGAGTAAAGGAACAAGGCCAGCCATCCCCTGAAGATGACGGGCCTTCCGTTCCGGCGGTGGGGCCGCCCCGTCCTCAGGCGATCTCGGAGAACTTTCCCGCCTTGGCGTGGCAGACCGGGCACTGGTCCGGCACCTCGCCGATCACCGTATGACCACAGATACCACAGACGTGGATGCCGCCCTCGGGCAGGTCGTGACCGGCTTCCACGGCCGCCAGGGCGTCCGTGAACAGGCCGTGGTGGACCTTCTCCACCTCCAGGGCGTGGCGCATGGACAGCAGCGCCATCCGGGCTCCTTCGGCCTCGGCGGTGGCGATGAAGGCCGGATACATCTCCTCGAACTCGTGCTTCTCGCCGGAAATGGCGGCGCGAAGATTCTCGGCCGTGGCCTTGATCCCGCCCATGGCGCGGAGATGGGCGTGGGCGTGAATGGTTTCCGCCGCGGCGACGGCGCGGAACAGCTTGGCGATCTCGGGCAGCCCATCCTTGGCGGCGGCCTCGGCGTAGGCGAGGTATTTCCGATTGGCCTGGCTTTCGCCGGCGAAGGCCTCGGCCAGATTGTCATTGGTCTTCATATATGCCCCCTTGGTCTTCCCCGAGTGGTTCGGGATCAGGGGCGATCCTACCCCAGGGTAATCCCGGCGAGAACATGGATTGCCGGGGCCGCTCCATCACGTCACGTAACATTTCATCGGCCTCCTCCGTCCAATGGGCATTACGTCCAGTACAGGAGAACGCCATGCCCATGACGATGTTGGAAAAGGAACTGGTGGCGCTTGCCATCTCGGTGGCGGCGGGGTGCCGTCCCTGCGTCACCCATCATCTGGTGGAGGTCCGCAAGGCCGGGGCCGACGACGCGGCCATCGAACAGGCGGTAGCCGGCGCCGTCCGGGTGCGCAAGACCGCCACCGAAGGGATGCGCCGCCACGCCCTCGGCCTCGACCCGGTGACGGATGGCTGCGGCTGTGGCGCCGCCGATCCCCTGGCCGAGCTGATCGCTCTGGGAGCGGCGCTGGCGGTCAACTGCACCGCCGGAATCGACCGGCATCTGGCGGCGGCCCGCTCCCTCGGCATTCCCCAGGATCGCCTGGACGAGGTCCTTGGCCTCGCCTCCATGATCCGCTCCAGGGCCATCAGCCACGCCGAGGCCCGGTTGGGCGCCACCGGCCAGGGCAATTGGGGCGAAGCCCCGAAAGCGGCCCGCTGCTGCTGATCCCGGGCGAAAGCAAAAGGGGCGGCATCTTCGGATGCCGCCCCTTCTTTATTGGCAGAACACCAGGCCCGCCAGCAGCAGATCGGCCTGGGGCTGCCGGTAGACGGACCAGGCCAGGGCCAGGACCGCCAGGCCCAGCCCCATTCCGAAGATCCTCACGCCGCCGCCCGGGCGGGCTCGGCCGTCTCTTCGCGGATGGGCAGGTTCAGCAGGGCGGCCAGCAGGCTGAGGCCGATGGCCACTATCCAGGCGCCGTCATAGGAGCCCAGGCGGTCATAGAGAACTCCGCCCAGCCAGCCGCCGAGAAAGGCCCCCAACTGGTGGGCGAGGAAGACCACCCCGCCCAGCATGGACATGTTGCGCACTCCGAACAGGGCGGCGACCGTACCGTTGGTCAGCGGCACGGTGGACAGCCAGACCAGCCCCATGGCGGCCCCGAAGGCATAGGCGCTGGCCTCGCTCACCGGCAGGAAGGCAAAGGCGGCGATGACCACGGCCCGGATCACGTAGAGCCAGGACAGCAGCATGGGCTTGCGCCATTTGGCGCCCCACAGCCCGGCGTAATAGGTGCCGGGAATGTTGAGCAGGCCGATCAGGGCCAGCACGGTGGAGCCGATCCCCGCCGTCAGCCCCTTGTCGGACAGGAAGGCCGGCACATGGGTGGCGATGAACACCACCTGGAAGCCGCAGACGAAGAAACCCAGCGCCAGGAGCTGAAAGCCTCGATGCCCAAGCGCCAGCCGGATGGCCTGACCCGCGCTCATCTCGGCCCCCTGCGACGGAGCGTGCGCCGTCTCCATCAGCGGCACCGCCAGCGGAGCCATGGCCAGGGTCAGAACCGCCATGGCCATCAACGCCCCCGACCAGCCCAGCAGACCGATGCCGCCCAGCGCGCCGGGCAGCATGACGAACTGGCCGAAGGCGGCGCCGCCCATGGCGAGCCCCAGGGCCAGACTGCGCTTTTCCGGGCTGGTGGCGCGGGTCACCGCCCCCAGCACCAGGGGATAGGTGGTCCCCGACAGGCCCAGCCCCACCAGCAATCCGGTACCGAGAATGAAGGCGGTCTCGCCCTGGGGCAGAGCCATCACCAGCAGGCCGACCACATAAAGGGCAGTACCGGCAATAATCATCCGCCCGGCGCCGATGCGGTCGGCCAGCATGCCGGCGAAAGGCTGGGACAGGCCCCAGACCAGATTCTGCAAGGCGATGGCCAGGCCGAAGGATTCGCGGCTCCAGCCACCGGCCTCGGTCACCGGCTGGAGGAACAGGCCGAAGGAGTGACGTACCCCCAGCGAGATGGCCAGGATGGCCGAGGCACAGATGAGGATGGCCAGCGGGCTGTGCCCGGATCGGGATGGGGACATGGTTCTTCTCCGTCTGAGGGTGGTTCGAAGCTTGGGCATGGGAATTTCGAGCGGATCGAGGCTCATGGCCGCCGGTCCTCGCGCGGGGAGCACGGCACCGGATCACCGCCAAGATCGATCCGACAGTGCTTGCCCAATCGCTCCCGCAGGGCGGCGCGCGCCCGATGCAGCAAGACACGGGCATTGCCCTCGGTGATGCCCAGCGCCGCCGCCACCTCGGCATGGCCGGCGCCGCCCATGTCGTGGAGGACCAGCACTTCGCGCAGACGGTCGGGCAAGGCGGAAAGATGGGCGGTGATGCAATCGCCCATCTCGGCCTTCATCAGGGCGGTGACCGCGTCCTCGCATTGGTCAGCCAGGCCGGCGAAGTCCTCGGGGGCGGCACTTTCCTCGCGGCGGGTGGCCGGGCGGCGGAAATGGTCACGCAATGCATTCAGCGCGATGGCCGACAGCCAGGTCAGCGGCCGGGACCGCCCGGCGAAGGCCTGCTGGGCCGCTACGGCGCGCAGCAGGGTCTCCTGGACGAGGTCCTCGGCCAGATGGGCATTGCCGACCATGCCCTGCACGAAGCGGAGCAGTTCGCCCCGATGGGCCATGAGATCGAGAGTGGTCACTGTGCAGCCCCTCCTTGTTCCAATCGGGCCGGATCGGCCCCTCTTCGGTTGGACGGAAGGCCGGGGCCGATCGTTACAGGCCTCATGATAATTTCCATATTTCGAGAACTATGGATATTTTAGGCAAAAAAACGCCGGCTGTTCCCCGCCGGCTTCCGGGCCATGCTTCAGGTGCAGCAGGGATCGCGCGAACAGCAATTCTCGGTGAGATAGCCGACCACGGCCCGCATGCGTCCGTATTCGGCGGAATAGATCAGCGACCGCCCCTCGCGCCGGACCAAAACCAGTCCGGCATTCTTCAGGTGGGTCAGATGGAATGACAAGGTGTTGGGCGTGATCGCCAGTTCCTCGGCGATCTGCCCGGCCGGCAAGCCCGCCCGCCCGGCGATCACCAGCAGGCGGAAGACCCGCAGACGGGTTTCCTGGGCCAAGGCGGACAGGGCGGCGACGATGTCTTTCTCTTCCATATTTCGAGATATATGGAATTAATTGCGCCCTGTCAACAGCCCTGAAATCAGGCGGTCCAGGGAATCAGGGCCGTCCGCGAGGACGGATTGGCCGCCACCCGCTCGATGAAGGGAACCTCGTAGGTCCCCCGCTGGGTCAGCAAGGGATCACGGGTCCCGCTGGCCAGCAGGCTTTGATTGATCACCCAGGCAAAGGGCGTGATGCCGGCGCGGGCCAGATCGTCCTGCAGCCGCTCGGCCTCGTGCACCGGCGTCGCCTCGGCCAGGGTGACGATGATGGTCTTGGTGAAATCGCGATCGCGCAGCCGCGGCAGCAGCGAGCGCACCGCCTCGGGCATCTCGGCCTGGGTGCGCAGGACTTCGCGGTGATAGGCCTCGGCGGCGTCCAGCAGCAGGATGGTATGGCCGGTGGGGGCCGTATCCAGGATCACAAAGCGGTCCCGGCCTTCGTCCACGGTGCGGGAAAAGGCCCGGAACACGGCGATTTCCTCGGTGCAGGGCGAGCGCAGATCCTCTTCCAGCATGGCGCGGCCCGCCATGTCGAGAGTGCCGCCCGCCTTGGCCAGGACCTCGTCGCGGTAATCGGCCACTTCGCGTTCCGGGTCGATGCGGGTGACGGTCAGGCCGGCGACCTTGCCCTCGACCGCGTCCTGAACGTGGGCGGCGGGGTCGGTGGTCGACAGGGTCACCTTATGGCCAAGACGGGCCAGGGCAGTGGCGATGGCCGCCGCCACGCTGGTCTTGCCCACCCCACCCTTGCCCATGGTCATGACCACGCCATGACCGCTGGCGGCGATCTCGGCCACCAGGGCTTCCAGCCCGCCGGGCAGATGGATTCGGGGCATGGGTTCGAACCCGGGCGGATGGGCCGCCCCGGCCTGCCCCATGGCCCGCAGCGCGTCCAGGCCGACGGTACCCCTGGGCAGAAACGGCGTATCGCTGCGGGGCAACGACGCCAGTCCGGCGGGCATGGTCGCCAGCGCGTCCCGGCCACGCTCGGTCATGGCGTCGGCGATGGCGTCGCCCGGACTGGCGGCGGTGAAGACACCGTTCAGCGCTAGACGCAGATTGCTGACCCCCAGTTCGGCCAACTCGCCCCGGGTGCGCTCGGCCTCGCGCAGCGCCGAGCGCTCGGGACGGCTGACCAGGACCAGGGTGGTGGCCTTGGGATCGGCCAGTTGGGCCACGGTAGCGGCATACAGCGCCTTTTGCTTCTCAAGGCCCGCCAACGGCCCCAGGCAGGAGGCACCGCCGGTGCTTGATGCGATAAACTCGGTCCAGGCCGAGGGCAGGGTCAGCAGCCGCAGGGTATGGCCGGTGGGGGCGGTGTCGAAGATGACATGGTCGAACTCGGCCGTCGCCGCCGGATCGCCCAGCAGCTTGGCGAATTCATCAAACGCCGCGATTTCCACCGTGCAGGCACCGGAGAACTGCTCCTCCATGCTGGCGATGGCCGCCGCCGGCAGGATGCCACGATAGGGGCCGACCATCCGCTCGCGGTAATCGCGCGCGGCGGCTTCGGGGTCGATGTTCAGGGCGAACAGGCCGGGCGCGCCGGGAATGGCGGTGGGAACCTGAGACAGGGTCGCCCCCAGCACCTCATCCAGATTAGAGGCGGGATCGGTACTGACGATCAGCACCCGCCGGCCCGCCTCGGCCAAGGCCAGACCGGTGGCGCAAGACAGCGAGGTCTTGCCCACGCCGCCCTTGCCGGTGAAGAACAGGATACGGGTCTCGACCTGGGGCAGGCTCATGACATCGTCCTCAGCAGCACCCGGTTTTGGGCGAGCAGCACGACGAGCCGTCGGCCTTGACCGTGATGCGCGGCTTGGACGGAGTCAGGCCCAGCTTGGCGGCCAGTTGCTCGCGGGTCAGATAGATCCCGGTGGCGATGATATGGCCGTCCACGGCAATGATCGGCAGGCGATCCATGCCGGCTTCCATCTCCTTGAGCACCAAAGGGTTGGCGGCGAAGGCCTGGGGCTCGGTGCCCAGATTGTAACGCTGGACGGCGATGCCCTGTTCGGCCACCCATTTCAGGTCGGCGGCGAAGGCCACCAGGGCGGGATCGACCTCGGGGCCACACACGCCGGTAGAGCAGCACATGGCGGGGTCATAGACTTCGAGCTTGGTCATGATGGTCTCTCCTACAAAATGCGCTTGCCCTGCCCGTCCACCACCTGCTCGCCGTCCTCCTTGGTGAAGGCACCCTTCTGGGGCTGGGGCAGGATGTCGAGAACCAGTTCGGACGGGCGGCACAGTTTCACCCCCAGGGGCGTGACCACGATGGGGCGGTTGATCAGGATGGGATGAGCCATCATGGCATCGATCAATTGGTCATCGGTCAATGCCATGTTGTCCAATCCCAGATCGGCGTAGGGCGTGCCCTTCTTGCGCAGCAGGTCACGGACGGGAATGCCCATGCGCGCGATCAGCCCCACCAGTTCATCCCGCGTCGGCGGAGTCCGCAGGTATTCGACGACCCGGGGCTCTTCACCCGAATTGCGGATCAGCCCCAGGGTGTTGCGTGACGTGCCGCAAGCCGGGTTGTGATAGATGGTGATTTCGCTGCTCATCGGATTACACCTTGGACTCGTACCAGCCCTTGCTGGCATTGACGATCTTGACTACCGACAGCATCACCGGCACCTCGATCAGCACGCCGACCACGGTGGCCAGGGCGGCGCCCGACTGGAAGCCGAACAGGGAGATGGCGGCGGCCACTGCCAACTCGAAGAAATTGCTGGCGCCGATCAGGGCCGAGGGTCCGGCGACGCAATGGGCGACGCCCAACCTCTTGTTGAGCCAATAGGCCAGACCGGAATTAAAGTAGACCTGGATGGTGATGGGCACCGCCAGCATGGCGATGACCATGGGCTGGGCGATGATCTGCTCGCCCTGGAAGCCGAACAGCAGCACCAGGGTGGTGAGTAACGCCACCAGCGACAGCGGCCCCAGCGTCGCCAGGGTGGCGGCCAGGGCTTGCAGCCCACGGGCCAGCAGGGCCTTGCGCCACGCCTGCGCCACGATCACCGGCACCACGATGTAGAGCATCACCGACAGCAGCAGAGTGTCCCACGGCACGGTGATGGAGGACAGGCCCAGCAGCAGCCCGACGATGGGGGCGAAAGCGAACACCATGATCAAATCGTTCACCGCCACCTGGGACAGGGTGAAATGGGGCTCGCCATTGGTCAGGTTGGACCACACGAACACCATGGCGGTGCAGGGCGCGGCGGCCAGCAGGATCAGCCCGGCGATATAGGAATCGATCTGGTCGGCGGGCAGGTAGGGCTTGAACAGATGGCTGACGAAGATCCAGCCCAGCAGCGCCATGGAGAACGGCTTGACGCCCCAATTGATGAACAGGGTGACGCCGACTCCCTTCCAATGCTCCTTGACCTGATGCAGCGCGCCGAAGTCGATCTTCAGCAGCATGGGAATGATCATCAGCCAGATCAGCAAAGCCACCGGCAGGTTGACCTGGGCCAGTTCCAGGCGGCCGATGGCCTGGAACGGCCCCGGCAGGAAGTGGCCCAGGGCCACGCCGGCGACGATGCACAAGGCCACCCACAGGGTGAGGAAGCGCTCGAACAGGTTCATGGCGGGCTTGGCCGCCACCTCGCATGGGATGGACATCAGACCTCTCCCGCCCGGTCCGGGCCCAATTGGATCAGGCGCCGGACCTTGGCTTCGATCATGGCATAGACCTTGCGGAACTCGGCCAGTTGCTCCTCGTGGCTGCCCTTGGCGTCTGCCGGGTCGGGAAAGCCCATATGGAGCTTGGACGGATGGCCCGGCCAGACGGGGCAGACTTCGCCGGCCGCGTTGTCGCAGACGGTGATGACCAGATCCATCCTGGGCGCATCGGCCGCCGCGAACTCGTCCCACGACTTCGAGCGGTAGCCCGCCGTGGGCAAGCCCTTCTCCGCCAGGACTTCCAGCGACAGCGGATTGACCCGGCCCACCGGCCTGGAACCGGCGCTATAGGCCCTCCACTTAGCCCCGCCCAGATGGTTGATCAAGGCTTCGCCGAGGACGCTGCGGGCCGAATTGCCGGTACAAAGAACCAGAACATTGATGGTGGATTCGGTCATGGATGTTGCCTTGTCAGGTCCGGGGCTTGCCGATGTCGTCCAGGTGCTTTTGCAGCGACAGACGGTCGAGGGACGCGATCGGCAAGGCGGAGAAAATGCTGATGCGATTGTTCAGCATGCGCATCACATCGGCGGCCAGGGCCGCCTTCTCGACGGCGCCGCCTTCGAATCCGGCGGGATCGGGCACGCCCCAATGGGCGGTCATGGGCTGGCCCGGCCACGCGGGGCAGACCTCGCCGGCGGCGTTGTCGCAGACGGTGAAGACGAAATCCAGTTCGGGCGCACCCGGCCGGGCGAACTCCTCCCACGACTTGGAGCGGAAGCTGTCGGTGGGGAAGTTCAGCTTCTTCAGCAGATTCAGCACCGTCGGGTCGATATGGCCCTTGGGCTGGCTGCCGGCGCTGAACGCCTTGAACTTGGTGCCGCCCTCACGGTTGAGAATGGCTTCGGCCATGATGGAGCGCGCCGAATTGCCGGTGCACAAAAACAGGACGTTGTAGGTCTTCTCGCTCATGGTGGTCCCCCACAGCAGGTGGATTCGGCCAGAGCATTCGAAAACAGCGCCGCCCGCCCCTGGTCGCACAGGGCCTGAACCGGCACGGCATTGACCAGCGCCAGAACCCGGCGGTCCTCCACCGAGGTCGGGTCATCCTTCAGGGATGCCCCGACCAGATCGAGGAAGGATCGGGCGTAGGCGTTGAAGTCGCGTTCGGCCAGCCGGTAGTAGACCCACTTGCCGTCCCGGCGCTGCTGCACCAGGCCGGCGGTCTTCAACGCCGCCAGATGCTTGGAGATGGTGGCGGGCGCCAGGTCCAGCACCGTGGTGATCTGGCAGACGCAGAGCTCGCCCCCTTCCAGCAGCTTCAGGATACGCACCCGGCTGGGATCGGCGACGGCTTTGGCGACGGTTTCGAATGTCTCAAGCATGGGGAACGCTACCGTCAATTCGCTGAATGGTAAAATGATACATTCATGACGAAACGGGCGCAACGTCAAACGGATACGGCTGCGCTTCAGCTTGAAGCCGACGCACTCCGGCCCGCGATGTCCGGACCTGCCGCCGGCAGGGTGAAAAAGAAGGTCGCCCCCTCGCCCGACTCCGACTCCACCCAAATCCGCCCGCCATGGACCTCGACGATCTTCTTGCAAATGGCCAGCCCGATGCCGGTACCCTCATATTGCGCGCGAGTGTGCAGCCGCTGAAAGATTCCGAAGACGCGCTCGCACTGTTCGGCCGGAATGCCGATGCCGTTGTCCCTGACCGAAACCACCCAGCCGGCTTGGTCGGCATGGCAGGAAATTCGGATATGGGGCCGGACATCGGCGGTGCGATACTGGATGGCATTGCCGATCAGATTCTGGAACAACCGGACCAATTCACCCCGATTGCCCCGGACCGTGGGCAGGGATTGCGCGGCTTCGACCTCGGCCGCCGCCTCCTCCACCGGGACCTTCAGGTTATGCAGGGCTTCGGCGAGAACCGAGTCCAAAGCTACGGGCTGGAATTGATCGGCATTACGCCCTGTTCTGGAATACTCCAGAAGGTCCGTGATGAGCCGATCCATGCGGCTGGCGCCATCGCGGGCGAAGGCGATGAACTCCAGCTCGTCGCCCTTGAGGCGGTCCCTGGCCTGGCGTTCCAGCAAGGTGACGTAGGAGCTGACCATGCGAAGCGGCTGCTTCAGGTCATGGGACGCCACATAGGCGAACTGCTCCAGTTCGGCATTGGTCGCGGCAAGGCGCGCGGCCTGCCCCGTCAGGGCAAGGTTCGCCTCCTCAAGCGCCAGCGTCCGCTCGGCCACCTGGCTCTCCAGTTCCTGGTTGAGGGCCAGCAATTGGGCGCGATGCTCGTGCACCCGGTCGCTCAGCGAGTTCAACGAGTCGCGGAGCAGCATCAATTCCGTGCCGGCGATCATGGATTCGGCGGACGGCGTCAGGGTGATCCGCCGGGTTTCGGCCGGATGGGCGCCGTCCAGGGCACGAATCAGCTCCGACAGGGGCCGGACCAGCATGCGATGGCTGACCGCCAGGAAGATCGCCCACAGGATGGCTTCCTTAAACAGGGCGACGGCGATGATCAGGGCGCTCTGCCCCCAGATCCGGTCGATCAATTGCTGCCGCCCGGACAGCAACTCCGCCCGCCCCACCGACATGGTGCCGGTGGCATGGCGGTAGACGATGTCAAAGGCGTGATCGGCCACCGCCTGACCGGCCGCGGCGGCCCAGCGCTGCTGCTGAGCCTCGTCACGGCCGATGGACACCCCCCGGGGCTCACCTTCGGGGGCGCCTTCGGGCGATTTAAGGGCGATGACGAAAAGATGCCCGGTGGCGGGGTCGAACACGCGAACCCCGGCAATTTCCGGAATGGCCACCATGCCGGCGACGATAGAGTCCAGCTTGTCCGTTTCCATGGCCCACAGGGCGCCGGCCAGGGCGGTGTCGAAGGCCCGCTGGTCCGTAGTCAGCTCCCGCTGCAAGGTTGCGCGGGTCGATAGGAACTCGCCGACCACCAGCAACCCGGTCAGGACCACGGCCGCCACCACATACAGGGCAAACGACGTCCGGAACAGCCGGGTGGCGATGGAGTGCTGGAGAAAGGGCGGGGTCATTGCGCGTACTTGCCCGTAGCCAAGGCGCGATACTCGGCTGAGGTGGTCACTTCGGGGATGGCGTTCCACACCCGCTCAGCCACGTCAGGGTGCGACGCAGCGAACCGCTTGGAAAACATCAGGTAATAGGGCCGGCTTCGCAGGGGAGGCTGGAGCCTCACGATATCGCCGAACTCGGCGGGGGAGGCCTTGATCGCCGCTTCGGCCAAGCTCTCGATCTCGGCATAGGCATCGATCCGGCCAAGCGCCAGTTTGCGAAGGTTGCTCACTGTGTTTGCCTCAGGCTCGAGGGGCACGCCCATGGCCTTCAGGTCTCGGGCAATGGCAAAGTCCTGAGTTACGCCCACCGGCCTCTGCAGGCCGGATATCTGGCTTCCATTCCATTTCACCCCGGCACCGCGCCGCACGAACAGGGTGTAATTCAGCAGGTAGATCATCCGGCGGGCGTCAACCTCGCCATCCTTCATGGGATAAGCGCCATACCGCAGGCGGTCGGGGGTAAAACTCGAAGCGAAGATCGCGTCGGCTTGGCCGTGCTCGATCATGTAGAGACCGCGCTGCCACGGCACGCGCTGAAACTCGAACACGATGCCGGTTCGCTCGCCAACCATGCGCAACATTTCGACGATCAGGCTTGGTTTGTCGGGGTCAATGAAGGTACCATCACCATAGGTGATAGGAGGGTTGGGCGCCGTGTTGAACACCACGCGAATCGACGCAGCCGGTTCGGCAGCCCGGACAGAGGTGCTCATGACTATGGCTAGGACCAGAACAACCCGCCACATCATCCCCTCTCTATTTCCGCCTGGTACGCCCAAGCCTATCATCTGTCCAGGTTCCCACAAGTCCCGGAACACGCATGCGCAATGCGCTTCCACGACATGGTCCTGCCATGTCGGCGGTTAATCAGCCCGGAATGCCCGATCTGCCGCGCCTGTACCTCTGGATGCGAAACCTGTTCGGCTTCCAGCGCCGGCGAATGAAGGCGTTCGAAGCCCGATTCGGAGGGCTGGGAGAGTCCGTCCGGGTCGTCGACCTGGGCGGCCATCCCCGCTACTGGCGCTTTGTCACCACCCCGCCGTCGCTGACCTTGCTGAACATCCGGCGCTATGTCGGCAGCGACGATGTCCCCCATCAGATGGTGATCGGCGACGCCCGGCAGACCGGATTCGAGTCCGGCCAGTTCGACATCGCCTTTTCCAACTCGCTGATCGAGCACCTGAGCGGCCGAGCCGATCAGCAGGCCTTTGCCGCCGAGGTTCGACGCATCGCCGCCGGGTATTATGTCCAAACTCCATACAAATACGCCGTGTTCGAGCCCCACCTGCTGGTTTTCCTGATCCATCTGCTGCCACGGCCCGTCTACAAGTGGCTGGCCTTCTGGCTGTCCCCCCGCAAGTGGCTGACGGGCGCCGGCCGCGACATGGTCGACCGCGAGATCGACTCCATCAGCCCCCTGTCGGTCCGCGACATGCGGGAACTGTTTCCCGACGCCGTCATCGAGCGTGAGCGCGTCTTCGGCCTGACCAAGTCCCTGATCGCCATCAAGGTCCCCGGGCCATCATGAAAAAAGGGGCCCGAAGGCCCCCTTCCCCGTTTCGTCCGGAGACGAAAGCCTAGCGGCGCATGATGGTCTGGCCGGCGTAGCGGGCGGCCGAGCCCAGCAGTTCCTCGATGCGGATCAGCTGGTTGTACTTGGCGATGCGGTCCGAGCGCGACAGCGAGCCGGTCTTGATCTGGCCGCAATTGGTGGCCACCGCCAGATCGGCGATGGTCGAATCCTCGGTCTCGCCCGAGCGGTGGCTCATGACGGCGGTGTAGCCCGCCTTGTGGGCCATGTCGACGGCTTCCAGGGTCTCGGACAGGGTACCGATCTGGTTGACCTTGACCAGGATGGAATTGGCCAGGCCCTGGTCGATGCCCATGGACAGGCGCGCCGGGTTGGTGACGAACAGGTCGTCGCCCACCAGCTGGACCTTGGCGCCCAGGGCGTCGGTCAGCAATTCCCAGCCCACCAGATCGTCCTCGGCGCAGCCGTCCTCGATGGAGATGATCGGATAGGAGCCAACCAGCTTGGCGTAGAACTTGACCAGGCCCTTCTGGTCATAGGTCTTCTTGGCGCCCGCCATGACGTACTTGCCCTCCTTGAAGAATTCGGAGGAGGCGCAGTCCAGCGCCAGCATGATGTCCTCACCCGGCTTGTAGCCGGCGGTCTCGATGGACTTCATGATGAAGTCCAGGGCCATCTCGGCGCTCTTCAGGTTGGGGGCGAAGCCGCCCTCGTCACCCACATTGGTGTTGTGGCCGGCGTCCTTCAGGGTCTTCTTCAGGGCGTGGAACACCTCGGCGCCCATGCGGATGGCCTCGGAGCACGACGAAGCGCCCACCGGCATGATCATGAATTCCTGAATGTCGATGGGGTTGTCGGCATGGGCGCCGCCATTGATGATGTTCATCATGGGCACCGGCAGGGTGGAGGCGAAGGCGCCGCCCACATAGCGATACAGCGGCAGGCCCGATTCCTCGGCGGCGGCCTTGGCGGCGGCCAGGGACACGCCCAGGATGGCGTTGGCGCCCAGGCGCGACTTGTTGGCGGTGCCGTCCAGATCGATCATGGTCTTATCGAGCAGGATCTGGTCTTCCACGTCCATGCCCGACAAGGCGTCGTAGATCTCGCCATTGACCGAGTCGCAGGCCTTCTGCACGCCCTTGCCGAGATAGCGCTGCTTGTCGCCGTCGCGCAGCTCGCACGCCTCGTGCACGCCGGTGGAGGCGCCCGACGGAACGGCCGCGCGGCCGATCACGCCGGTCTCCAGCACGACGTCGACCTCGACGGTGGGGTTACCGCGCGAATCCAGAATCTCGCGGCCGTGGATATCGATAATGGCGGTCATCGGAACTCTCCCCTGGGATTAACTGGGATCAGTCTATGGAAACGGGAAACGACTTGGCGGTGGCGTCGAGCTTCATCAGAACCTCGACCAGCGCCGGCATGTCCTTCATGGCGATCATGTTGGGGCCGTCGGACGGCGCATGATCGGGATCGGGATGGCATTCAACGAACACGCCGGCCACGCCGATGGCGACGGCGGCGCGGGCCAGGACGGGAGCGAACCGGCGGTCCCCGCCCGAGGAATTGCCCTGTCCCCCCGGCGCCTGCACGGCGTGGGTGGCATCCATGATCACCGGCCAGCCGGTGCGCGCCATGATGGGCAGGCCGCGCATGTCGGTGACCAGGGTGTTGTATCCGAAGCTGGCGCCGCGCTCAGTCAGCAGAACGCGTGAATTGCCAGTGCTCTCGATCTTGGCGGCCACGTTGGCCATGTCCCAAGGCGCCAGGAACTGGCCCTTCTTGACGTTGATCACCGCGCCGGTGCGCCCGGCTGCGACCAGAAGATCGGTCTGGCGGCAAAGGAAGGCGGGGATCTGCAGCACGTCAGCCACCTTGGCGGCAATGACGCATTGCTCCTCGGTATGGACGTCGGTCAGCACCGGCAGGCCCAGCTTGGCCTTGATCTCGGCGAAGATGGGCAGGGCCTTGTCCAGCCCGACGCCGCGCTGTCCCGCCAGGGAGGTGCGGTTGGCCTTGTCGAAGGACGACTTGTAGATCAGGGCGATCCCCGCCTCGGCCGCCATGATCTTCAGCGCCTCGGCGCATTCCATGGCGTGATCGCGGCTTTCCATCTGGCAGGGGCCGGCGATCAGCACCAAAGGCAGATCGTTGCCGAGAATGACATCGTCATTGACGGCAACATGATGACGGGTCTGGGTCATGGCAGAGCCTCTAGACGAGACGCGGGTTAAACGAGTCGTGACTGGCGGACCGCCGCCGCGATGAAGCTGGTGAACAGCGGATGCGGATCGAAAGGCTTGGACTTCAATTCGGGATGGAACTGGACGCCGACGAACCAGGGATGGTCGGGAATCTCGACGATCTCGGGCAGCACGCCGTCGGGCGACAGGCCCGAGAAGGACAGGCCGGTCTTTTCCAGATCGGCCCGATAGCCCATGTTGACCTCGTAGCGGTGACGGTGGCGCTCGGAAATGCGGCCCTGGCCGTAGATCTCGCGCACCCGCGACCCCTGCTTCAGGTCGCATTCATAGGCGCCCAGGCGCATGGTGCCGCCCAGATCGCCGGATGCGGCGCGCTTTTCGAGCATGTTGCCCTTCATCCACTCGGTCATCAGGCCGACCACGGGATTGTCGCAGGGGCCGAACTCGGTGGAGCTGGCATCCTTGTAGCCGGCCAGATTGCGGGCCGCCTCGATCACCGCCATCTGCATGCCGAAACAGATGCCGAAATAGGGCACCTTGCGCTCGCGGGCGAAGCGCACCGCCTCGACCTTGCCGAAGGCGCCGCGCTCGCCGAAGCCGCCGGGCACCAGAATACCGTCGCAGGGCTCCAGATGCTGGACCACGTCGCCCTGCTCGAAGATCTGGCTGTCGATCCAGTTGAGGTTGACCTTGACGTTGTTGGCGATGCCGCCGTGGTGCAGCGCCTCGGCCAGGGACTTGTAGCTGTCCAGCAGGCTGATGTACTTGCCGACGATGGCGATGGTGACCTCGCCCTCGGGCTGGCGGATGCGGTCGACGATGGTCGACCAGCGCTTGAGGTCCGGCAGGGGGGCGTCCAGGCCGAAATGGCGGCAAACCACGGCATCCATGCCCTGTTCGTGATAGCTGATGGGCACCTGGTAGATGGAATCCACGTCGAGGGCCGGAATCACCGCATCGGGCGCCACGTTGCAGAACAGGGCGATCTTGCGGCGGTCGCCCTCGGGGATCTCGCGGTCGCAGCGGCACATCAGCATGTCGGGCTGAATGCCCACCGACAGCAGCTCCTTGACCGAGTGCTGGGTCGGCTTGGTCTTCAGCTCGCCCGCCGAGGGGATATAGGGCACCAGGGTCAGGTGCACGAACATGGTGCGGGCCCGGCCCAGTTCGTTGCCCAGCTGGCGGATGGCCTCCAGGAAGGGCAGGCTTTCAATGTCGCCCACCGTGCCGCCGATCTCGCACAGACAGAAATCCTCGTCCGTCAGGTCGCTCTTGACGAATTCCTTGATGGCGTCGGTGACGTGGGGAATCACCTGGACGGTGGCGCCCAGATAGTCGCCGCGCCGCTCCTTGGCGATCACGTTGGAGTAGATGCGCCCGGTGGTGATGTTGTCGCTCTTGCGCGACGGCACCCCGGTGAAGCGCTCGTAATGACCCAGGTCCAGGTCGGTCTCGGCACCGTCGTCGGTGACATAGACCTCGCCGTGCTGGTACGGGCTCATGGTGCCGGGATCGACGTTGAGATAGGGATCCAGCTTGCGCAGGCGGACCTTGAAGCCGCGCGCCTGGAGCAGCGCCCCCAGCGCCGCGGAGGCCAGGCCCTTGCCAAGCGAGGAAACCACACCACCGGTGATGAAGATGAAACGGGTCATCGGACTTTCGCCCTCGCTTTGCGTTTCCCCAAACGCCGTCCCCGCCCCTTGGCCGGGCGGCGGCGCCCCCTCAGAATTCAGTCTGCCGCCAGCCTATCGCGACAGCGGCGCACTGGGCGCGGCCGGCTCGGCCGGAACCACCGGCGCGGCGGGAGCCGCCACCGGAGTGTTCAGCTTGTCGAACGGCGAACCGCCGCCGGTGCGCGAATTGGCCAGCAGCGCCAGGACCAAGCTGGTCAGAAAGAACGACCCGGCCACGATGGCGGTGGTGCGCGTCAGCAGGTTGCCCGCCGCGCGGCCGGTCATCAATCCGCCGCCACTTCCGCCGCCGATGCCCAGCGCCCCGCCTTCGGACCGCTGCAGCAGGATCACACCCACCAGCGCCACGGCGAGGATCAGGTGAATGACGAGGATGATCGGAAAGACGTCCATGGATAAGCCACCGGATAATTAGCCGCCCATGACCGGGTCCCATGCGGAACCGGCCACAGAGCGCGAAGGATTTGTTGCAGGCGTTTTTAGCCCCGGCGGCGGAGGAAGGCTAGTGCAAAGTTCCTTCCCCGCGCCTCTTATCTTCAGCTTTCGCACATGCGCCCGTCATCCCGGCAGAGTTCTGTCCCCCCGGGATGACAGATTGGAGAATCTCAGCAGCTTTCGGCGATGGCCCAGAAATCCGCCACCTTGAGCGCCGCGCCACCGATCAGGCCGCCGTCCACGTCGGGCAGGGCCAGCAATTCCTTGGCGTTGTCGGGCTTCATGGAGCCGCCGTAGAGGATGCGCATCTTGCCCGCCTCTTCGGCGCCCACCAGCCGGGCGAGTTCGGCACGGATGGCGGCGTGGACTTCCTGCGCCTGGGCGGGCGTGGCGACACGGCCGGTGCCGATGGCCCAGACCGGCTCGTAGGCGATGACGGTGTTGGCGGCGTTGGCGCCCTCGGGCAGCGAGCCGTTCAACTGCGAGCGGTTGACCTCGATGGTCTGGCCGGCGTCGCGCTGGGCCAGGGTCTCGCCGATGCAGACGATGGCGACCAGACCGGCGCTGAGAGCGGCGGCGGCCTTGGCCTTGACCACGTTATCGGTCTCGGCGTGGTCGGTGCGGCGCTCGGAATGGCCGACGATGGCGTATTTGCAGCCCAGATCGGCCAGCATGGCGGGCGAGGTATCGCCGGTATGGGCACCCGAGGTCTTGGCATGGCAATCCTGGCCGCCGACGGCCAGCTTGGACCCGGCCAGGGCATCGGCCACCGGCGCGATCAGGGTGAAGGGCGGACAGACCAGCATGTCGCAATTGGGAGAAGCGGACGCCAGCTTGTCGGCGAGGCCCTTGGCCAGCGCCAGACCATCGGCCTTCAGCCCGTTCATCTTCCAGTTTCCGGCGATCAGCTTGCGTCGAATGGTCATGGCGGCGTCTCCCCTTGCCTTATGCGAAATGACTGCGCGCCATATACCACCGGATGGGGCAGCGCTACAGGCCAAAAAAACAAGGCGGGACCGTTTCCGGCCCCGCCCTCGAAATGTCGCCTCGGCCCTCCGCTTAGACCTGCGGGGCCTTGGCCAGATAGACGGCGCGCTTTTTCAGCGAGCACGAGAAGGAGAGCATGAAGCGCAGCGCCTCCTGGGTCTCCTTCTGGGACAGCATGCGCATGGTGCCAAACAGGCCGCCGCCGCCGCCGGGGATGTTGCAGGAATCAATGGCGTCCTCCATGGCGCCCTTGGCCTCGTGGGCCAGGGTGGCGAGGTCCTCGGTTCCCAGGTTGTTGGCCATGTGCTCGATGAACGAGAAGGCGCGGTCCACCATGGAATCGGTGGCCGCCGAGCGCATGGCGTGCAGCATGAACAGGGCATCGATCACCGTCTGCAGCGCGCCGGTGCGCTGCAGGGTGCCGACGGCGTCCAGCAGGGCGATGATCCCATCCTTGACGTCGGGCTCGTTGAGCTTGTCCACCACTTCCAGCGCATTGCCGGCGGTGCTGGTCAGGCGCTCGACCATGGAATCGGACAGAGCGTCCCGTACGCCTTGGGCCAGACGGGCCATGTCGTTGGGCAGTTCGTTCATGACGCCCCTCCTAGAGCAGGCCGCGGGCCGACAGCCAGTACAGCCGGTTGTAGGCGAGCTTGAACCAGTGGATCATCTGGGACGGCGGCCCGGGATTGGGCGGCGTGGTGTAGTTGAACCACACATAGGTGCCGCTGCCCAGCCCGGTCTCGACGAAGCAGAACACCTTGCCGTCATATTCGCGGGCGAAGGTCCCCTCCTGGCACAGTGACACCAGGTTGTCGATGGTGACGTCGGCCTCGAAATGGGCGGTGGAGCCGGCCTTGGAGATGGGGATGTTGGTGGTGTCGCCGACCACGAAGACATTGGTCGAGCCGTCGCGATGCAGGGTCTTGGTGTTGGTCGGCACCCAGCCGCCCTTGCCCAGCCCGGAATCGTCGATCACCTGGGCTCCCTGGTGGGGCGGCACGGTGATCAGCAGATCATAGGGAAGCTCGGAGCCTTCCATGGAGGTGATGGTCTTCTTCTCGGGATCGACGCTTTCCGTATTGAAGAAGGTCTCGGACTTGATGCCCAGCCTCTCGAATTCCGGCTTGGCCCAATGGGCGACGGGTTCGAGCGCATGCAGGCGGCCGATGGGATAGGTGTAGGTCAGCTCGGTCTTGTCCCACAGGCCCTTGGCCTTGAGGAAGTCGTGCAGCATGAATACCACTTCCAGCGGCGCCACCGGACACTTGTGCGGAGCATTGACGTTGACAATGATCTTGCCGCCCTGGAACTCGTTCAGGGCCTTACGCAGCTTACGTGCGCCGTCCAGGTCGTAGAACCAGTGCGCCCCCTCGGACATGCCGGGGACGTTCTGGGGCATGATGCGCGAGCCGGTGGCCAGCACCAGATAGTCGTACTTGAAGGTACGGCCCGCCTCGGTGGTCACCTGATTCTTTTCCACGTCGATGTTCTTGGCCGGATCGACGAAGAAGTTGACGCGCTTATCCAAGACCTTGCGCTGATCGCGGAACAGCTCCGCCTCGCGCATGCGGCCGAAGGGAATATAGAGCAGACCAGGCTGGTACATATGGGTTTCGCTGGTGCCCAGCATGGTGATGTTGAGTGCGCCCGAGCGAAGCTCGGCCCCCATCTGACGGCAAATACCATTGGCGACGATGGTGCCCGCAAGCCCCCCGCCGACGATCAGAATCGTCTTCGACATGAACTCCCTCCCTACGAGAGTATTGATGTATCAATATTCCATCTATGCCGTCTTCGCGGCACTTTCCCCGCCATTCGGCGGAATTTAATGGGTACTGTACGCCTATTTGGCCTTGCGCACCACGACGCTCCAATACCCGTCATGCTCGGAGGTTTCGACCACGGCATGGCCGACCTTGGCGCACCAGGCGGGAATGTCGGAGGCCGAGCCCTTGTCGGACGACCACACGTCCACTTCGTCGCCGATGGAGGCCAGCTTGAGGGCGGCGATCAGTTCCATCAGCGGACCCGGGCAAAAGGCGCCGCGGGCGTCAATCTTCTGGCGTTCGGCCATGGTGTTCTTCCTTCGAAAGATATGGAGGTCAGATGGAGATGAGTTCGCCGTTCTCGGAATCGGCCAGGAACTTGGCCAGTCCCATGGGACCGTCGAACAGGTCCTCGGTCAGGTGCTTCTCGTGATCCCAATGCTTGAGATCGAGCACCATGGAGCAGACCCACATCTTCATTTCGCCCAGCATCTTGCCCTGGCCGAACAGCTCGATGGCGTCGGGGACGTTCTGGGTCTTGAACATCTCGTGGAAATGGCCCCCCTGATAGCGCTCGGCCGGGCTCTTGCCCCGCTCGAAGGCCAGGATGGCATTCATGGTGACGAACACCTCGACCGGCCGGTCGGAGACCGCGGCCACCGAGGCCACCATGGCGGCCAATTGAATCTTTTCGTGCTCCCCAGAGCACAGCATCACGTAGAGCGGCTTGGACGACATGAGCTCCCCTGCGTTCTTATGGTTGGTGCCGGCTTATAAGAACCGGCTTACCTTCGATTTTTATTATATACACAGATTCCAGGGTTTTTCCGCAACAACATTTCGTCACTCTGGCGCTAAATATGCCGTTCGGCAAAGGGGTCCGGCGGGGCGAAAGCGGGACGCGGAAGGCCACTTCCATGTTGCGGCCCCCCTGCCCCCTCCTTATTATGCCGCCAGCCCAGGGCGGCCGGCATCCGGCACGCCCCAACATCTTTTGCGGACTCGGCCCAATCCATGCTCGACGTATTTCGCACCGCTTCGAAGACCTGGATCGTCAGGTTACTGTTCGCCCTTCTGGCCCTGAGCTTCGTGGCCTGGGGCGCCGGCGACGTGGTCCGCGGCGGCGTCGGCCGCAGCCCGGCCATCGAGATCGGCCGCACCTCCATGTCGGCGGCCGAGGTCATGGGTGAGTTCAAGCGCGAGGTCGAGCGTCTGCAGCCGTTGTTCGGCGGCAAGCTGACCGCCGAGGACGCCCGCAAGATGGGCATGCTGGACCGCACCATCGATTCGCTGATCGCCCGCACCCTGATCGACGAGGCGGCCCGCTCGCTGGGCCTTGCCGCCACCGACGAGACCATTTTGCGCCGTGTGGCCTCCAACCCCGCCTTCAAGGGGCCGACGGGCCAGTTCGACCGCGACCTCTTCCGCTCGCGCCTCTCGCGCCTTGGCCACACCGAGGACAGCTTCATGAAGACCGAGCGCACCAACATGGTGCGCAACCAGATGGTGGAGACCGTCGCCGCCGGCATCGGCGCGCCCCAGGCCCTGACCGATCCGCTGCTGGCCTGGCGGGAGGAGCGCCGGGTGGCCGAGACCTTCCTGATCAAGGATGAGTCCACGCCCCTGCCCGCCGCCCCCGACGCGGCCGTGCTGGAAGCCTATTACAAGGACAACGTCAGCCGGTTCATGGCGCCGGAATTCCGGGCGCTGACCGTTCTGCTGCTGCGTCCCTCCGACGTGGCCGGCGGCATCGACATCGACGAGGAGATGGTGCGCGACGCTTACCGGCAGCGCATCGAGGAATTCTCCACGCCGGAACGCCGCGCCGTGTCGCAGATCGTCTTCGACGAGTCTTCCGCCGCCGCCAAGGCCACCGATCTGGTGACCGGGGGCAAGGATCTGGCGACCATTGCTAAGGCTCTGAACAGCGAGATCATCGATCTGGGCGTCATCGAGAAGAACGACCTGCCCGAAGGACTGGCCGAGGCGGTGTTCAAGCTGTCCTCCGGCGCCACCAGCCAACCCGTCAAGACGGCGCTGGGCTGGCACGTGGTCAAGGTCTCTCAGATTCAGCCCGGCCGCACCCGCTCCTTCGACGAGGTCAAGGCGCAACTGGAGCAGGACATGCGCAAGGAAAAGGCCACGGACGGCCTGTCCGAACTGGCCAATCGCGTTGAGGACGCGTTGGGCGGCGGCGCCACCCTGGAAGAAGCGGCCAAGCGCCACAACCTCAAGACCGTCAAGATCGCCGCCGTGGACGCTCAGGGCCGCGGTGCCGACGGCAAGCCGGTGGCCGATCTTCCCAAATCCGACCAGTTCCTGGACGTGGCCTTCCACACCGACCAAAACACCGAAAGCCCGCTGACCGAAGTGCCCAATAACGGCTACTTCCTGCTGCACGTCGATGGCGTCACCGCGCCCGCTCCCAAGCCCTTGGCCGAGATCAGGTCCGAGGTGGTCGCCACCTGGCAGGCCGAACGCCGCCAGGAGCAGGCCCGCGACAAGGCCCTGAAGCTGGCTGACCGCATCAAGGTCGGCGAAGGCATCGCCCAGGTGGCCCTTTCGGCCGGCGCCAAGCTGGAAACCTCGAAGCCGTTCGTCCGCGAGCCGGCCGAAGGCACAGCGCTGCCGGCCACCATCATCGCCGAACTGTTCAAGGCCCAGCCGGGAGGAATCGCCACCGCGCCGGTCCAGGGCGGCACCCTGGTGGCCCGACTGGCCAAGGTGGTGACCTTCGACACCAACGCCAATCCCGCCCTGACCCAGGCGGCCCGCCAGCGCGTGTCGCAGGCGGTGGCCACCGACATTGCCGACCAGTACATCGCCGCCCTGAACGCCTCCATCGGCGTCAAGGTGGACCGTCCCCAACTGACCCGCGAAGAGTAGCAGCGTCACCATGAGCCATCAGCCCGACTTCTCCGCCTTTGCCGCAGCCTATGACGATGGCAAGCCTCAGGTGGTCTGGCGGGTGTTGGTGGCCGACCTGGAGACTCCAGTTTCCGCCTTCATGAAGCTGGCGGGCGGCCAGCCCAACGCCTTCCTGCTGGAATCGGTGGAGGGCGGCGCGGTGCGCGGACGCTATTCCATCCTGGGCATGCGGCCGGATCTGCTGTGGAAATGCGTCGGCAACGAGGCCTGGATCAACCGTAACGCCCGCTCCAAGACCAGCGAGTTCCTGCCCTGCCCGGTGGCGGCCAAGTCAGGCGCCCTCGACAGCCTGCGAGCCCTGGTGGCGGAATGCGGCATCGAGACCCCGCCCCACCTGCCCCCCATGTCGGCCGGCTTGATCGGCTATATGAGCTACGACATGGTGCGGCTGGCGGAAAAGCTGCCCGATGCCAATCCCGACCCCATCAAGGTGCCCGACGGCATCTTCATGCGCCCAACCATCATGGCGGTGTTCGACAACGTCAACGGCACCCTGACCGCCGTCGCCCCCGTCTGGCCGCGGGCCGGCATGGACGCCCAGGCGGCGTGGGACCTGGCCTGGGAGCGGCTCGAACACATCGTCGAGTCCCTGGAAAGCCCCCTGCCCCACACCTATCTCGGCTTCCCCCGCGACGAGCACCAGCCCATCCCGGTGCCCAGCGTGTCGCCCGAGCATTATTGCCGCATGGTCGAGAAGGCCCAGGAATACATCGCCGCCGGCGATATCTTCCAGGTGGTGCTGTCCCAGCGCCTGGCGGTGCCGTTCCGCCTGCCGCCGTTCTCGCTCTATCGCTCGCTGCGCCGGCTCAACCCTAGCCCGTTCCTGTTCTTCCTGGATCTGGGCGAGTTCCAGCTGGTGGGCTCCAGCCCGGAAATCCTGGTGCGGCTGCGTGACGACAAGGTCACCATCCGCCCCATCGCCGGAACGCGGCGCCGGGGCAAGACCCCCGCCGAGGACGAGGAACTGGCCGCCGACCTGCTGGCCGATCCCAAGGAACTGGCCGAACACCTGATGCTGCTGGATCTGGGCCGCAACGACGTGGGCCGGGTGGCCGCCATCGGCACGGTCGAAGTCACCAAGAAGATGACCGTGGAATACTATTCCCACGTCATGCACATCGTCTCCAACGTGGAAGGCAAGATCCGCGAGGGCTGCGACGCCATGGACGCCCTGATGGCCGGCTTCCCGGCCGGCACCACCTCGGGCGCCCCCAAGATCCGCGCCATGGAGATCATCGACGAGTTGGAGACCGAGCGGCGCTCGTTCTATGCCGGCGCCATCGGCTATTTCGACGGCAACGGCAACATGGACACCTGCATCGCGCTGCGCACCACCCTGGTCAAGGACGGCACCATGTATGTCCAGGCCGGGGCCGGCATCGTCGCCGATTCGGTGCCGCTGTCCGAGCACGAGGAGTGCATGAACAAGGCCCGCGCCCTGGTGCGCGCCGCCGAGGATGCCATCGACTATACGCTGGTGAAGCAGTAGGGGGTGATTGGGGCTTTTGCCCCAAACCCCAATCGGGGCGATGCCCCGAACCCCCTTTTTGTTTATTGAGAAAATAAAAGGGAAGGTTTGGGCGGCAGCCCAAGGCCTCACCCCTTGCCCACCGATTCCGCCACCAGCTTGTTGACCACCGCGTTCAACCCCTGGGCCGCCGGGGCCATGATGTCCGACGGAATGGGGAAGATGATGGTGGAGTTGTGCTCGACGGCGATGTCCTTCAGCGTCGCCAGATAGCGCAGCAGCATGGCCCCGGGCTTGCCATCCATCAGGGTGGCGGCCTCGGCCAGTTTGGTGGCGGCTTCGAACTCGCCCTGGGCGGTGATGATGCGGGCGCGCCGCCCGCGTTCGGCCTCGGCCTCCTGCCCCATGGCGCGGATCATGTTGGGGTCAAGGTCGACGCTGCGGATCTCCACGTTCTCGACCTCGACGCCCCAGGATTCCGTGCGCTCGTCCAGAATGCGGCGGATGGCCTGCTTCAGGTCTTCCTGCTGGCCCAGCAGCTGGTCCAGGGTGTGGGACCCCAGGGTCGAGCGGGTGGTGATCTGCGCCAGCTGGCTGACCGCCTCCCGGTAATTGGCCACCTCCAGCACCGCCTTCATGGCGTTGCTGACCCGGTAATAGACCACCGCCGTCACCTTGACCGAGACGTTGTCGCGGCTGATGACGTCCTGGGTGGGCACCTCCATCACCGCCAGGCGGATATCCACCGGGATCAGGTTCTGGATGAAGGGGATGACCAGCCGGAGCCCAGGCTCGCGCGTGCCGGTATAGCGCCCCAGGGTAAGCACCACGCCTTTCTGGGTCTGCGGCACGATGCAGATGGATTTGGCCAGGATGATCACCACCACCACGGCAAGCACCAGCCAGACGATCAGGGTCGGGGGCATGACTTTTCTCCTTGTGGGAGAACGATCATAGGCGCAATTCGCCTCCTTCACCATGATGCCACTTGCAAATAGACCCGACCTCGATCATATTGCGAGTCATTCGCATTTGCATCTTGAGGGCGTGATGGGGTTCATAGAAGGCAGGACGATCCTGAACCGGCAGGCCATGACCGCCCGGGACTATATCTGGCTGGCGGTGCTGGGCGCCGTCGAGCGGGCGCCGCTGACCATGGACGAAGTGGCCCAGGCGGTCGCCGCCCTGGCGGGTCCGGCCTGGATGCCGGTCTCGCAGCTGAGCTTCGATGCCATGGATGAAATGCTGGAGGGCGGCCTGCTCAACCCGGTGGAACGCTCGTTGCGCTTGGCCATCACCGGCGACGGCCGCCGCCGCCTTCAGGATCTGGTGGCTCAGCCGCTGGCGGCGCCGCTTTCCACCTTCGGGCAGGTTGGCATCCGACTGAAATTGGCCTTTCTCGATCTGGCTCCGGCGGCGGTACGGCGACGCCAGATCGACGCCCTGCTGCGGGCCTGCGATTGCGAGATCGCCACCCGCACCGCCGCCTGTGCCGCCTGGTCGCTCAACGGCCCCCTGGGACGAGTCTGGCTGGACCATCAGGTCGACGCCCTGGAGGAGATGGCCGAGGTGCTGCGGCGTCTGGCGCGGGCCGAGGGAACCGGCCTGATCGAGGGCTAAACCCGACCCTCAAAGCCAAATCCGGCGGCATCAACGGCCTGGCGGACCTGGGCCTCGTCGGCACCTTCCACGGTCACCGCCTTGGCCTCCAGGTTGACTTCGACCTTGGCGCCGGGGGTGATTTCCTGAATGGCCGAGGTCACCGACTTGGAACAACCGCCGCAGCTCATGCCGGTAACGCGATAGGTGGCGGACATGGTCAACTCCCGTTCAAGGATTGCGAAGGCCTCAGCATGAACCTTCCAGCCCATGGAAGGTCAAGCGGGATTCGACGGGTCGCCGCCCTCAGCCGCCATTGCCCATGCGGATGATGGTGCTGACCGGCACCAGGGCGAAGCCGCGCCCCTCAAGCCCCGGCAGCCAGCCCGCCAGAGCCTCGATGGTGCCGTCATGGGGGTGGCCGATGGCGATGGCGGCGCCGTGCTTGCGGGCATAGGCCTCGGTCTTGGCCAATTGGGCGCGCACATGGGCGACGCCCTGGTCATTGTCGAGAAAGACATGACGGGCGGCGAAGGGGACGCCGTAATGGCGCGCTGTCTCCGCCCCCACCGTACGCTCGGACGTCACCGAATCGATGAAGGCTAGGCCACGCCGACGCAGCTCCGCCATCACCACCCGCATGCCCGCCGGGTCCGAGGTGAAGCGCGAGCCCATATGGTTGTTGATCCCCACATAGCCGTCGAAACGGGACAGCCCCCAGTCGAGGCGGCGGCGGATCTCGTCGGACGACAGCCCCACCTCCAGCACCTCGGCGCCGGGGTCGTAGGAGGCGCTTTGCGGCTGCATGGGCACATGGACCATCAGCTCGTGGCCACGGGCCCGCGCATCATGGGACTGGTGCGCCACATCCTCGGCATAGGTCATGTAGGACAGCGTCAGCGGCCCCTTGAGCTGGGCCATGCGCTCGCTGCGGCGCCGATCGACGCCCAGATCGTCGATGATGATGGCGATCACCGGCTTGCCGCCGGTCTTGGGCACCGGCAGGGCATTGCGCAGCCAGATTGCGGCGCCGGCCGGCGGCAGCTTGACCTCGGGCGCGGGCGGCGGCGGCGGCAAGGGGGCCAGGGCCACCACGTCGGAGGCATGGCCGAATTCCAGCGCCTCGGAAGAGCCGGGATCGGGCCGGGGCGGCGGCGGCTGCAGCAACGGTCGCCCATCGTCGGGTTCATCACCGGCCGAAGGCATGGGCTGAGAGGGGGCGGCGGGCGAAGCCATGATGACCGGGGCGGGCTCCTGCTCGGCGCCGGGCGGCGGAGCTTTTCCCGCCTTGCCCGACCACAGGCCCAGGGCCAGCCCGATGCCGACACCAAGCACCAGGACGGCGACCATCACGCCGACCAGGACGGAAGGGCGTTCCCACAGGGGCACCTTGTTACCCATCAGCATCCGTCTGACGTCGCGCCGTCCCACTCTATCGTCACCCCGATTGAAGCCGTCCCTCTTGTAAGGCGAAACCGCGAGAGGCGCAAAGGCTCATGGCGCCGTCGCCAGTTCTTCCAGAATCGGGCAGTCGGGATGATCGTCGCCGCAGCACCGCGTGGTCAGGTCCAGCAGGGTGCGGCGGATGGAGTCCAGTTCGGCGATCTTGCGCTCGATATCGGCCACATGCTTGAGCGCGATGGACTTGACGTCGGTGCTGGCCCGCGAGCGGTCACGCCACAATTCCAGCAGCCCGGCCACATCGCGCACCGAAAAGCCCAGCGAGCGGGCCCGATGGATGAAGCGCAGCGTCTCCACCTCGTTGGCGGTATAGGCGCGGTACCCCGCCGCCGTGCGCCCGGCCTCAGGGATCAGGCCGACGGATTCGTAATAGCGGATGGTCTTGGCCGAGATCCCGGACCGCCGGGCGGCCTCGCCGATATTCATGTCATCCTCCAGCGCCGCAGCAACAGGGAGTTGCTCACCACCGAGACCGAGGACATGGCCATGGCCGCCCCGGCGATGACCGGAGTGAGCAGGCCCAAAGCGGCGGCGGGAATGGCCACCACGTTGTAGGCGAAGGCCCAGAACAGATTCTGGCGGATCTTTGAGGTGGTGGCGCGGGAAATGGCGATGGCTTCGGGCAGACGGGAGGGGTCGCCCTTGACCAGGGTGATGCCCGCCGCCTGCATGGCCACGTCGGTGCCGGTGCCCATGGCGATGCCGATATGGGCGGCGGCCAGGGCCGGGGCGTCGTTGATGCCGTCGCCCACCATGGCCACCACCTTGCCGCTCTCCTTGATGCGGCGGATTTCCGCCTCCTTGTCCTCGGGCAGCACCTCGGCCAGCACCCGGTCCACCCCGGCGGCACGGGCCACCGCCTGGGCGGCGCGGGCATTGTCGCCGGTCAGCATCACCGTCTCGATGCCAAGCCGCCGCAGCCGCGCCACCGCGTCGGCGGCGCTGGCCTTGATGGGATCGGCCACGGCGATGAAACCCAGCATGCGCGCCCCCTCGGCCACCCACATCAAGGTGCGGCCCTGGGCCTCCTCCGCTTCGGCCGCGTCGGCCAGGGTCCCGGGATCGATGGACCGTTCGGTCATCAGGCGGCGGCTGCCGATCAGCAGGGAGCTCCCCTCCACCTCGGCCTCCAGGCCCCGGCCGGGCAGGGAACGGAAGCTGCCCAGCGGCGCCAGCCCCCCCGTTGCGGCGGACAGCAGGGCACGGGCCAGGGGGTGCTCGCTGCCCTGCTGGGCGCTGGCGGCAAGGCGGAGCAATTCCGGCCCATTGCCATCGGCGGCCGTGATGGCGGCCACCGCCGGGTGGCCCTCGGTCAGGGTTCCGGTCTTGTCGAACACCATCACCTGGACCTTGTGGGCCAGTTCCAGGGCCTCGGCGTCCTTGATCAGGATGCCGTGCCGCGCCGCCAGCCCGGTGCCCACCATGATGCCGGTGGGGGTGGCGAGGCCCAGGGCGCAGGGGCAGGCGATGACCAGCACCGAGACCGCCGCGACGAAAGCCACCTGAAGGTTGCCACCGATCAGCCACCAGCCGAGAAAGCTCAGCGCGGCGATCACCGTCACCACCGGTACGAACACGTTGGAGATGCGGTCCACCAGCTTCTGCACCGGGGCCTTGGCCGCCTGGGCGCCCTGAACCATGCGGATGATGCGGCTGATGGTGGATTGGGCGCCGACCCGCGTCGCCTCGACCCGCAGCAGCCCCTCGCCATTGACCGCGCCGGCCACCACCTCGTCGCCGGGACCGCGCGGCACCGGCAGACTTTCGCCGGTGATCAGCGATTCGTCCATCTGGGACTCGCCGTCCACCACCGTGCCGTCCACGGGAGCGCGCTCGCCGGGCCGGACCAGCACCACCTCGCCCACCGCCACCAGGGCGGCAGGAACCTCGATGACCAGACCGTCGCGCTCGACCCGTGCCGTGTCGGGCTTGAGCCGCATCAGGGCGCGGATGGCGCCGGCGGCCGAGCGCTTGGCGCGGCCTTCCAGCAGCTTGCCCAGCAGCACCAGGGTGATGACCACCGACGCGCCCTCGAAATAGAGGTTGCCGTGATGGGCGTCGCCTGCGGCCACATGCCAGGCGGACAGGCCGAAGGCGGCGGTGGTGCCCAGCACCACCAGCACGTCCATGTTGCCCGCGCCCCCTTTCAGCGAGGCCCAGGCCCCGGTATAGAAGCGCGCGCCGATCCAGAACTGCACCGGCGCGGCCAGGGCCAATTGGATCAGCGGCGGAATCATGATGTGCAGCCCGGCCATGTCGAGGACCATCTGCCCGATCAGCGGAAGGGTCAGCAGGGCCGAAAGCATCAGCAGGCGCAGATGGCGGGCCGATTCCTCGGCGTGCTCGGCCTCCTCGCGGTCAAGGTCCTCGTCGCCGCTTTGGGCGAGATCGGCCTGGAAACCGGCCTTGACGATGGCCGAGACCAGGTCTTCGGGCCTGGCCCGCTCGCCATCGAAGCGGATATCGGCGCGCTCGGCCGCCAGACTGACCAGCGCCTGCTCGACGCCGTCCACCTTGCCCAGAACCCGTTCCAGGCGGGTGGAACAGGCGGCGCAGGTCATGCCCTTGACGGGAAGCGACAGGCTTTGGCTGGTCATGACGGTATCCTCGACATCCGATTCATGACCCATCCTTGACCTTCCAGCAACGGGAAGGTCAAGGAGTGTTTTCGCGTCGTCAGGCCGACTTGACCCCCGTCAGGAAATTGGCGACCACGCCCTTCAGCGCATCGGCCTGCTGATTGACCGATTTGATCGACCCCAGCACGCCGACGGCCGCCGTTCCGGTTTCCTCCGCCGCCTTGGTGACGCCGCCGATGGTGGCCGACACCTCCTGGGTGCCCGAAGCCGCCTGCTGGACGTTGCGGGCGATTTCCGCCGTGGCGGCGCTTTGCTCCTCCACCGCCGAGGCGATGGCGGCCGAGATCTGGTTGATCTCCTCGATGCGCTTGACGATGCCGCCGATGGCGTCCACCGCCTGGCGGGTCGCCTCCTGCACGGCGGCGATCTGCTGGCTGATCTCCTCAGTGGCGCGGCCGGTCTGGTTGGCGAGGTTCTTGACCTCGCCCGCCACCACGGCGAATCCCTTGCCGGCATCGCCGGCCCGGGCCGCCTCGATGGTGGCGTTCAGCGCCAGCAGATTGGTCTGCGACGCGATGTCGTTGATCAGGCTGACCACGTCGCCGATACGGGCCGAGCTTTCAGCCAGGCCGTTCACTGTCTGGTTGGTCTTCGACGCCTCTTCGGCGGCCATGCGCGCCACCGTCGAGGATTGGGTGACCTGGCGGCCGATCTCGTGGATGGAGGCGGCCAGCTCCTCAGCGGCCGAAGCCACCGTCTGCACGCTGGAGGACGCCTCCTCGGTGGCGGCCGCCACCATCACCGCCTGACGGCTGGTCTGCTCGGCCGTGGCGCTCATGCCCTGGGCGGCATGCTCCATATCGGTGGAGGCCCGGGACACGGCATTCAGCATGGAGGATACCGCCTCGTCGAAATTGCGGGTCAGGCTCTCGATGGTCTTGCCGCGGGCCACATTGCGTTCCTGGGCGGCTCTTTGTTCGCTTTCCATCTGCTCCGAGCGGAGCATGTTGTCCTTGAAAGTCTGCATGGCGGAGGCCATGCGCCCCACTTCGTCGACCCGGCCCACCGCCGGAATGGCCACGGCGAAGTCCTTGTCCGCCAGCCGGTTCATGGCCGCCGTCATGGCGATGATCGGCTCGGCGATGCTCTTCCTCAGCAACAGCCCGAAGATGACCACCATGACGATCACCACAGCCACGGCAATCAGCAGAATCATCCGGGAAAGGTGGTAAAGGGCGTCGCCGGCCAGGGAGGCATCCTTGCCGCCCCGGACATTGATCTCCACCGCCTTGGCCGCGTGCTTCTGGGCATTGGCGTAGAGCGGAAGATTCGACAGGATGACCTCCTTGGCCTTGTCATTCTCGTTCTTGCGCGAGAAATCAAGGGCGCGGGCCGTCATGGCGTCGTACTCGACCGCCACCTTGGCCCAGTCGTCGAAATTGGCTTTCTCCTCGGGCGAAGACAGGAGCTTGCCATAGCGTTCCAGGGCCGCGACGAAGGCCGAATGCTGGTCGTTCAGGACCTTTTCGACCTCGGCCATCTGCGCTTCGTCGGTGGTCAGGATATGGCGAAAGACCGTGGCCCGCTGCTTGGCGAGAAGCCCGTCCAATTCCCGCGAAACATCGACGCTGGGCAACCAGTTGTCGGCCAGATCCGTCGACAGTTGATTGACGGCGGCCAACCGGTTGACGGCGAACACGGACAATCCGATCACCACGGAAAGAATGGCGCCAAATGATAAAATCAACTTTTTGGCAACGCTGAGGCGGTCGAGCATGGAATTGGTCCTTCTCAAATACGTGAAGTTTGGCCCCGACTGCCCCAACTGGCCGCCAACCAAGACTTAAGCAATACCCAACCAAACAGGTTGGATATGCCCCAGGAGATTACAAGCCCCCCAATTTTCGGCCGGGCAAAAAGCGGGCAACCCCCTGATGCGCACGGCATTCCCGGTTGACAGAGCCGCCCGTCCGAGTAGGTTTCTTGCTATCGGAGCCAGTTGAAGCAACAGACCAGGGTGGGCAGGTGGAGTATTTTCTCCAACAATTGATCAACGGCCTGACGCTGGGCGCCATCTATGGTCTGGTCGCCCTCGGCTACACCATGGTTTACGGCGTTCTGGGCATGATCAATTTTGCCCATGGCACGATCTACATGGTGGGAGCGTTCATTTCGCTGATCACCTTTCTGGTCGCCACCACCGTTCTTGGAACCTCGGTCCCCCTGGCCCTGGTGCTGACCCTGGTCGCCGCCATGGCCCTGACCGCCCTGTGGGGCTGGACGGCCGAGCGGGTCGCCTACCGGCCCTTGCGCTCGGCGCCGCGTCTGGCGCCGCTGATTTCGGCCATCGGCGTCTCCATCATGCTGCAGAACTTCGTGGCCCAGGCCCAGGGCGCGCGGGCCAAGCCGCTGCCGCCGGTATTCCGGGGCGGAATCACCCTGATGGACAGCGGCGATTTCGTGGTCAGCCTCAGCTGGATGCAGATGGTCATCATGGCGCTGACCCTGGCGCTGATGGCGGTCTTCACCTGGGTCATCACCCGCACCGCCCTGGGCCGCGCCCAGCGGGCCTGCGAGCAGGACATGAAGATGGCCTCGCTGCTGGGCATCGACGTGGACCGGGTGATCTCCACCACCTTCGTCATCGGCGCCGGACTGGCCGGGGTGGCGGGAATGATGGTCACCCTGTATTACGGCGTGATCGACTTCTATATCGGCTTCCTGGCAGGCATCAAGGCGTTCACCGCCGCCGTGCTGGGCGGCATCGGCTCGCTGCCCGGCGCCATGCTGGGCGGCTTGCTGATCGGCCTGATCGAAGCCTTCTGGTCGGCCTATTTCTCCATCGAATACAAGGATGTGGCCACCTTCAGCATCCTGGTGGCGGTCCTGGTGTTCCGCCCCACCGGCTTGCTGGGCCGCCCCGACGTGGAGAAGATCTGACATGGGGGGCAAGACCGCCCGCGCCCTGGTGGTGGATGCCCTGCTGGGCGGAGTGGTGGCCGCCGCCATGGCCCTGCCCATGCTGGGCGTGCGGCTGGAGGACGGCTCCACCGGCCTGTCCCTGAGCGGGCGCCTCGACTGGGTGGCCTGGGCCGCCGGCAGCGTGGCGGGCGCCCGGTTGCTGATCGGCCTCCTTCGCCTGGGACTGGCCGGACGCGGTCCCAGCCTTCCCGCCCCGCCGCGCGCCATGATGGTCTATGTGGGCTGGGCCATGGTGGCCTTTGCCCTGATCCTGCCCTTCCTGCCCTTCTCGGGGCGCAATCTGGTGGACAAGGCCACCCTGGTGCTCATCTACGTCATGCTGGGCTGGGGCCTGAACATCGTGGTGGGGCTGGCCGGGCTGCTGGATCTGGGCTTCGTCGCCTTCTACGCGGTGGGGGCCTATTCCTACGCCCTGCTCAGCCAGACCTTCGGGCTGTCCTTCTGGGTCTGCCTGCCGCTGGCCGGTCTGCTGGCCGCGGCCTTCGGCATGGTGCTGGGCTTTCCGGTGCTGCGCCTGCGCGGCGACTACATCGCCATCGTCACCATGGGATTGGGCGAGATCGTCCGGGTGGTGCTGCAGAACTGGCAAGACGTCACCGGCGGCCCCAACGGCATTTCCGGCATCGAGCGGCCTTCGCTGTTCGGCCTGTCCTTCAAGATGGTACCGCCCGAGGGAAGCCAGACCTTCGCCGAGTTCTTCGGCCTGGACTATTCCGCCGACCACCGGGTGATCTTCCTGTATTTCCTGATCCTGGCCTTGGCGCTGCTGACCAACGTCATCACGTTGCGCATCCGCCGCCTGCCGGTGGGCCGGGCCTGGGAGGCCCTGCGCGAGGACGAGATCGCCTGCCGATCCTTGGGCATCAACCCCACCCTGGTGAAGCTCTCGGCCTTCGCCACGGGGGCCATGTTCGCCGGATTCGCCGGGTCGTTCTTCGCCACCCGCCAGGGCTTCATCAGCCCGGAAAGCTTCACCTTCATCGAATCGGCGGTGATCCTGGCCATCGTGGTGCTGGGCGGCATGGGCAGCCAGATCGGCATCGTGCTGGCGGCCCTGCTGCTGGTGGGCCTGCCGGAATGGTTCCGCGAGCTGCAGCAGTTCCGCATGCTGGCCTTCGGCGGCGCCATGGTGCTGATCATGCTGTGGAAGCCCGCCGGCTTGCTGTCGACGCGGGAACCCACCATCCGGCTGGGAGAGGCGAAATGAGCGGCCCCATCCCAACCTGTCATCCCGAGCCCCAGCGAGGGATCTCCGCCTGGCATGGCTTTGTCATGCCGGATCGGGCGGATCAGGACGAGATCCCTCCTCCCGATGGTCGTCGGGATGACACGACAGGGGGCATGGCATGAGCAGCGAAGCCCTGCTCACCGTCGAACATGTGACCATGCGCTTCGGCGGCCTGTTCGCCGTCAACGATCTGTCGTTCTCGGCTGCCCCTAAGGAGATCACGGCGGTGATCGGCCCCAATGGCGCCGGCAAGACCACGCTGTTCAACTGCATCACCGGCTTTTACAAGCCGCAGGTGGGGCGCATGACGCTGGACCATCCGTCCGGCCCCATGCTGCTGGAGCGTCTGGACGACTTCGCCATTTCCGCCAAGGCCGGGGTGGCGCGCACCTTCCAGAACATCCGCCTGTTCGCCCGCATGAGCGTGCTGGAGAACCTGATCGTTGCCCAGCATACCACGCTGATGCGGGCCTCGGCGTTCTCCCTGGCCGGGTTGCTGGGTCTGTCGCGCTATGCCAGGGCCGAGGCAAGGGCGGTGGAGCGGGCGCGGCACTGGCTGGACAAGGTGGGCCTGACCTCCCTGGCCGACGAGGAGGCGGGCAGCCTGCCCTATGGCCATCAGCGCCGCCTGGAGATCGCCCGGGCCATGTGCACCGGGCCGCTTTTGCTGTGCCTGGACGAGCCCGCCGCCGGGTTGAACCCCCGCGAATCGGCGGAGCTGAACCGCCTGCTGCTCGACATCCGTGACGAAAACGGCATCGGGTTGCTGCTGATCGAACACGATATGAGCGTGGTCATGGAGATCTCGGACCATATCGTGGTGCTGGATTACGGCAAGAAGATCGCCGAGGGCGCCCCCGCCGCCATCAAGGCCGATCCGGCGGTGATCCGCGCCTATCTGGGCGAGCCCGACGAAGAGGAGGCCCGCTGATGCTGCGCATCGAAAGCCTTCACTCCGGCTATGGCCGCATCCAGGCGCTGCACGGTGTCGACATCAATGTGGCCGAGGGCGAGATCGTCGCCCTGGTGGGCGCCAACGGGGCGGGCAAGACCACGCTGCTGATGACCATCTGCGGCAATCCCCGCGCCACGGCGGGCACGGTCCGGCTGGCGGGCGAGGACATCACCGGGCTGGCCACCCACCACATCATGCGGCGCGGACTGGCCCACTCGCCCGAGGGACGGCGGATTTTCGCCCGCATGAGCGTGCTGGAGAACCTGCAGATGGGCGCGGCGCGGGGCAATCCCGCCCACTTCGCCCAGGACCTGGAGCGGGTGCTGGGCCTGTTCCCCCGCCTGGAGGAACGCCTGGCCCAGCGCGGCGGCACCCTGTCGGGCGGCGAGCAGCAGATGCTGGCCATCGGCCGCGCCCTGATGAGCCGGCCCAAGATCCTGCTGCTGGACGAGCCGTCGCTCGGCCTTGCGCCGTTGGTGGTCCGCCAGATCTTCGAGATCGTCGCCACCATCAACCGCGAGCAGGGAGTCACCGTCTTCCTGGTGGAGCAGAACGCCCACCACGCGCTGCGCCTCGCCCATCGCGGCTATGTCATGGTCAACGGCAAGGTGACCTTGAGCGGTACCGGCGCCGAATTGCTGGCCAACGAGGAAATCCGCGCCCATTACCTGGGGGGAGGACACGGATGATCACTTCCGTTGCCGTCTTTGTCGGGCTGACCCTGGTTCTGTTGGGCGGCTGCGCCTTCATGACCGGTCAGGCCCTGGCCGTCACCTGGCGGCCGCTCTGGCAGGTCGTTCCCTACACCCTGATGCTGGGCGCCGCCGACCGCTTCCTCGGCTTCGCGCTGTTCGGCGGAGAGCTGCTGTCCCTGGCCGGCTGGCTGCTGGACAGCACCGTGCTGACCGTCATCGGGCTGCTGGCCTGGCGCCTGACCCAGGTGCGCCGCACGGCCGACCAGTACCCCTGGCTGTATGTCCGCACCGGGCCGTTCAGCCTGCGGCGGCTTTAGAAGCGCCCGGCTTCAGGGGCTTTCGCCCCCGATCCCCCAATCGGGAAGCCCAGCCTCCCAAACCCTTCAGTTTATTAATCCATTGAAATAAAAAGAAACTGGAGGTTCGAAGGCTGCGCCGGCGGCCCTATTCGGCGGGTTCCACCCGGTTGCGTCCCATGGCCTTGGCCCGGTAAAGAGCGGCATCGGCGCGGCCCAAACAGGCTTCCAGCCCCTCGCCCGCCCCCACCCGGCACTCGGCGACGCCGAAGCTGGCGCTCAGGATGATGGGCTCGCCGCCCCCCACCGGCACCTGCAGTCCCGCCAGACGGATCCGCAGGCGCTCGGCCACCACCAAAGCGGGGTTAAGCGCCGTTTCCGGCAGGGCGATGGCGAATTCCTCGCCCCCCATTCGGCCGATGATGTCCTGGTCGCGCAGCAGGTCGCGGGCCATGACCACGAAGGCCTTCAGCGCCTCGTCGCCGGCGGCGTGGCCGCGTTCGTCGTTGATGCGCTTGAAATGGTCGAGATCGATCATCAGCAGCGACAGCGGGCGGCCGTAACGGCCGGCACGCTGAATCTCCGCCACCGTGCTCTGCATGAAATGGCGGCGGTTGCAGGCGTCGGTCAGGAAGTCGGTGGTGGCCAGCTGCACCAGTTCCTTCTGGACGCAGGCCCGTTCAAGCGCCAGTCCGATGCGGCGCGCCAGTTCGCGCACCAGTTCGCGCTCGGCGGTGGAAAAGGCCTCGTCCCCTTCGGCGGGCGGCGTCTCGCTCCAGCAGATCTCGATGCGCCCGGCCGGGCGCGAGCCGGCGAATACCTGGGATTCCAGGCGATAGGCCGTCTCCATGAAGACCGGGGTCTGAACGATGCCGCTGGGCAGCAGGCCCGGCAGGCAGGACAGGCGGACGCCGATGGTCTCGGGCTTCAGCCAGGCGGTCGGCACCTTGGCCACCACCTGCTCCAGCGCCACCTGCAGCGGCAGTTCCGGAGATTCCAGGATGCGCGACACGCCATACATGCAATCGATCTGGCGCATGCGGCGTTCGAGTTGGCGATTGGCCTCCAGCGCCGCGTCACGGGCCTCGCGCACCAGGATCTCGGCGCGCTTGCGGTGAATGGCGTAGCGGAACGACCGCGACAGCGAGGCGGCGTCCAGCTTGGCCTTGAGCAGATAATCCTGGGCGCCCTGCTCCAGCGCCATCAGCGCCTGCTGGTCGTCGTCGTGGTTGGTCAGCACCACCACCGCCAGTTCCGGTGCCGCGCCGCAAAAGCGCCGCACCGTCTCATCACCCACGGAATCGGGAAGCGTCAGGTCGAGAAAGATCACGTGGTAGCGCTTGCGCTGGATGAATTCCAGCGCCGAAGCCAGCGACACGGCATGGTCGACCTTGACGTTGGGGAGCTTTTCCAGCTCGGCAAGAGTCAGCAAAGCCTGGGTCGGAGAATCCTCGACCAGCAATGCGAACATGGTTTCCGACAAGGCCAAGTCCATCCCCCCACGCATCGGACTCTCACGGGTCCGTTCGGGCGATACTAACCGCCTAAGAAGGTTTGCGGAAGCCTGATGCGTGACAACAGGGAATGCCATATCATCGCCCCAATTGGGGATGAATCTATCATCGGTTCTCCAAAGCCTTAAGTTAAGGACTTCGCCATGCGCCGCCTGCCCGCCCTTGCTTCCGTCATCGCCGCCGGACTGGCCCTTTCCGCCTGCCAGAGCGTGGACAACACCGAAGGCCGCTCCAGCGTCTATATCGATCCCGGCAGCGTCGGGGCGGTCAAAGGGGTCGGCATCGAGTCCCAGGACATCATCGGCATGACCGACCAGATGATGCGCGACATGCTGTCCCAGCCCAAGCTGGCCAATGCCCAGGTGCCACCCAACGTCATCATCGATTCCGAGTATTTCCATAACGAAAGCTCGTCGCGCCTGAACAAGAATTCCATCACCGACCGCCTGCGCGTCGGACTCAACCGCGCCGCTGCCGGCCGCATGCAGTTCGTCGGGCGCCATTACGCCGACATGGTGACCAAGGAACGCGAGCTGAAGCGCCAGGGCGTGGTGGACAAGGCCACCCAGCCCGCCGCCCGCGCCCCCAAGGGCGGCGACTACCGCCTGGGCGGGCGCATCACCTCGCTCGATGCCCGCGACCCCAAGAGCGGCATGATGCAGCGCTACAACCAGATCGTCTTCGAGATGGTCGACCTGGAAACCTCGGAAATCGTCTGGAGCGGCATCTACGAATTCGCCAAGGCCGCCCAGGACGACATCATCTATCGCTAGGATCACCCCCATGGCCGCCCGGCCTTCCTGGTTGAGCTGCGTGATCATCGCCGGACTGGCCTCGGGCTGCGTCACCACGCGCGAGCAGGAGATCAGCCCGGCGCCGTCCGTGGTCCAAGCCTATCTCGACGACAAGCCCACCGAGCTGCGCCGCCATTTCTTCATCGCCCAGGCTCAGGGCGACCGCAACCGGGTGCTCAACGACATGCGCCTGGGCCTGGCCAGCTTCGGCCTGGGCCGCGACCAATTGGCCGCCCAATTGTTCGACGACGCGCTGGGCGGCATCGAGGCCATCTACGCCGACAACGACGACGCCCGCAGGGCGCGCGGCCTGTGGGTCAAGGAAGGCACCAAGGACTTCAAGGGCGAGCCCTACGAGCGCGTCATGGCCTATTACTATCGCGGTCTGCTCTACATGAAGGCCGGCGATTACGAAAATGCCCGGGCCAGCTTCAAGGGCGGCCTGCTGCAGGATTCCTTCGCCGAGGAAGAACAGTTCCGCGCCGATTTCGCCCTGATGCCCTTCCTGCAGGGCTGGGCCGCCCATTGCTCGGGGAACGATTCCCTGGCCGCCGAGGACTTCAAGGAATTCCGCGCCATCAACAAGGACGCGCCGCTGCCCCGCGACAAGGACAATATCCTGGTCCTGGTGGAGAGCGGCGCCGCTCCGGTGAAGACCTCCGACGGGCCGCGCCTCAAGATCAAGCGCAGCGGCAGCACCGAGACCGCCCGCATTTCCTGGGCCGATCCAGAACACCCCAAGGATCACCCCGGCGCCAATGCCATCTTGCTGGAAGACATCTTCCGCCAGGCCTCCACCCGGGGCGGACGGCCCTTCGACTCCATCCTGGAGGGCAAGGCCGACTACAAGGACACCGCCGACACGGTGGGCAATGTCGCCCTGATCGGCGCGGTGCTGGCCGCCAAGGTCGCCGTGGACAACGGCCCGCGCCGGCACGAGACCAAGGAGCAGCGCAAGAACCGCGAGCAGGCCCAGGCCGGCGCCGCCATGGTGGGGGCCGGACTGGCGGTGATCGGAGGCCTGTCCAAGCTGTTCGCCAGCTCCATCGAAGCCCAGGCCGATACCCGCTATTGGGACAACCTCTCCGATCGGGTCCAGGGACTGACCCTGACCCTGCCGGACAAGCTGACCGCGCTGCAAGTGGAGTTCCGCTCTGCCGGCGGCACCACGCTGGAAACGGTGGAGGTTCCCATCCGGCGGGCCGGCAAATGCGGTCTGGTCTGGGCGCATCACGGCCCGACCATCCCGCGCAATCCCCGCGCCCCCAACAGCGTCCCCCCCGATGTGATGGCTTCGCCCATCGTCATCCCCGCCCCGGAGGCCAAGATCCCCGTGGCGGAGGCCAAATCCAAGGAGTGACTTCCATGAAGCGCCTGTTCGTTCCCGCTTTCGGCCTTCTGCTGCTCGGCGGCTGCGCCTCCCTGGACCCGGCCCCCCATTGCGACATGTCCCGTGTCGCCAGCCAGCGCGATCTGGTCCCCGGTCCCGCCATGGTCGAGGACGAGAAGTCGCCGCTGAAGGAAATGCCCATGAATTCGGTGAGCATCACCGACCCCAACATCATCCGGAAGCTCTATGTGCGCTCCATCGCCGCCCGGCGCACCGAGACGGGAACGGTAGAGGTGGTGGCCCAGGTGGTCAACTGCACCGACTTCCCCCTGAACGCCGAGGCCCGGACCCAGTTCTACGCCCATGACGGAGCGGCAAGCGAACCGGTCAGCGCCTGGCGTCGACTGCATTTGGGGGCACGGACCTCCAACACCTACCGCGAGCTGTCGCTGGGCGACAAGAGCGTGGACGGCTACATGATCGAGATGAGGGAAGGCCAATGATCCCGCGCATCCTGGCCGTTTCGGCCCTCGCCCTGCTGGTGGCGCTTCCCGCCTCGGCCCAGACCGTGGGCGCCAAGGTGCCGCCCTACCAGCCTCCGCCCAAGGTCGCGCCGCCGGTGCGCGACGGCGGCGAGGCGCTGGACGCCATCGCCGCCAGGCCCGATCCCTTCAAGCCCCAGGACGACGTCATCGCCCATTTCCGCGACGCCTATGCCCAGGCCGGGCGGCCGCGCCTGACCATCTGGTGGAACCGGCAATTGTCGGACACCCTGGCCCAGTGGTACTCGGAAAGCCGCACCGTCACCGCCGACAAGACCCGCAACGCCACCGAGGGCGATCTCACCCTCAAGCAATCGGGCGGCCGCCAGAGCGTCACCGAGACCCAGCGGCGGACCGGCGATTCGGCCGAGCGCCCGGCCCGGGAGGAAACCTGGGACTGGGAGTTCCAGGACGGCTTCCTGGCGCCTTTCCTGCAAGCCGACGCCCAGATCGTCGACCGCACGGTGGTCACCCGGATCATGGGGGCTGGGGCCGAGGAGATCGATCCCAAGACGGTGGAGGTCATGGTCATGCAGACCATGGCCGACGTGATGATCGAGGTTCTGGTGGCGGATTCCGCCCTGTCGACCACTGGCTACGAATTGCGCGCCCGGATCATCGACGTCAAGACCGGCCGGGTCCTGGGGATGGTCAACAGCCGGTCCCTGAAGGAATGGCAGAAGACCGACAAGGCCACCGCCTCGCAGCGGGGCTTCGAACTGCCCGACGAGGACGACGACAGCTTTGGCCCCGAGCGCGCCGACCAGCGCTACAAGGCTACCTCCAGCGGCTATGAACGCCGCCGCAAGCCGCCCAAGCTGGCCGTCATCTCCCACAATCTGGCCACCAATGTGATGAGCGCCATGCTGCCGCGTCTGGAAAGCGGCGCCCTTCCGGTCGCCCGGACCGCGCCTGCCGCGCCCGCCGCCATCACGCCGCCCCCGGCACCGCCGCAATCGGAAACACCGGCCCAGGCCAAGCCCGCCCCCAACGACAGCGCCGTGCCGCTGCCCCAGGTGGAGACCAAGCCCCTGCCCGCTCCGGACAAGGCGGCGAAGGCCGAGCCCCAGAAAGTCGAAACGGGGCCGGCGGCCGAAGAACCGCCCATGCCCCGTCCAACCAAACAGTGATCGGGAGTTACACCAAACTGTGATGAGCTCAACTCATCGCAGTTTGGTTAGGCGCAAGGCGCCGCGCGCCTTATGGCGTGCAAGGCAAGGGCGCTCGCGCCCGCCCGCCGTGTGAGGGCGTTACGGTGATCGTTCCCGATCACCGTAACTTGGTATTACTGGCAGTCGGCGACCACGACCTTGCAACCGGAGCCACAGGCTTCCAGGGCATTGGACTTGGCGGCACCTTCAGAGGAGCCCCAACCGATGCCGCTGTAGCTCTTCGACGCGGCATAGGCGCCACAGGTGTCGTAGCGCACAGCCACCTTGCAGTTGGAGTTTCCAGCCTTCTTGCATTCGCGCATGGCGTCGGCGCCGGCTTCCTCGCGGCTGGATCCGGTGCCGATGCCATACCCCACCTCATCGGCCTTGGAGCCGGCCTCGTCGTCAACGGCGATGGCACCGGCCGCACGGGCGTCGACGCTTCCCAGAAGCAGCCCGAAAGCCAAGGTCATCGCAAAAAAAATCTTAGCCATATGTCCCCTCCTGATTGGATCAGTCCTCGGCCAGGGTAACGCGACCCGTGGCGAATACCTATTCCAATTTGCGCATACGCCTCTCCGAAATCAGCAGCCAAAGGCGAAGGCCGTTTCGGTGCCCTCGTCCCAGCCGTCCCACATGTAATCCTCGGCGATACCGTCGGCGATCAGGCGGAAGGCGTACTGCGCCTGATCGAGATAGAAGCCGCAATAGGCCCCGATCTGCTCCATGCCGCCATTGGCCTCGTGGGCCTCGGCCGGACAGGGCGAGCCGCAGAAATGCCGCACCGGACAGGTGGAACAGGCCTTGATGTCCTCGACCTTGCGCCCGGTCACCAGCTTGAAGGCCGGGCTTTCCAGCACGTCTTCCACCGTGTCGGTGAACAGGTTGCCGCCGGCGAAGGCCGGCAGGCCGATGAATTCCGAGCACGGGAACAGCGACCCGTCCGGCGCCAGTGCAAAGAACGACCGTCCGCCGCCGCAGGGCGAGATGTCGCACATCAGCCGCCGGGCGGTGGGGGCCAGGATGGAGATCAGGATGTTGACGAAATTGGCCACCACCAGCTTGCGCCCGGTTTCCCGGTAAAGCTGGTGGCTGCGGTCCAGCGCCGCCAGATAGGCCTTGGACACCGCCTGATCCTCGGCCCACGAATCCTGGCCACCCGGCTGGGTGCAGCGGACCACGTTGAGCATGCAGGCGGGGACCTCCTCGGCGTGGAGGAACTCCACCATCTCGGTCAACTGGCCCAGATTCTCGCGGTTCATGGTGCAGATGACGTTGAAGCCGGCATAGCCCTTGAGGCGGCGAATGGCGTCCACCGTGGAGGCGAACACGCCGTCGCCGCTCCAGCGCTTGCGCGACCGGTCGGCCACCTCGGGTGTCGGCGCGTCCAGCGACAGGCCGATGCCGCACCCGCGTGAGGTCAGAAACTCCGCCGTTACCGCGTCCAGCAAGGTGGCGTTGGTCTGCACCCCGAAGCGGAAGCGGTCGGAATAGCTGTCGATGGCCTCGAACATGGCATCGCGGTTCAGCAGCGGTTCGGCGCCGTGAAAGATGATCTGCGGCTTGCGACCCTCGGGCATGGTCCGGGAGAAGTACTCGTCGAGACGGGCCATGGCCTCCATCAGCCGGTCGCGGCTCATATGCTCGCCGCTGCGCCGCATGGTCTGCGGAATGTAGCAGTACGAGCAATCGAGGTTGCAGCGTTCCGTCGGGTTGAAATAGACCGCCGAGGGCTTGAGATGGAAGCGCAGCATGTCCATCTCGCGAGCGAAATCCTCGCGCTTGGCTCGCCAGTCGCGTTCCAGCGCGCCGTTGTCGAGGACTCGCTCCATCTCGTCCTTGCGCACCAGCGCCCAGAAGGCGTTGTCGGCGTCGATCAGGGCGGTGTAATCGGCATGGCCGATCTCGAAGGTCTGGAGGCCGTCGGGAAGACGGCCCCCACGGAGGGGGGCCGCCTGGTTCACCGCTTCACCTGCTTATCCATCAGGACGTAATGGGACAGGCCGGTGCCCTCGGCATCGCAGGTCTTGCGGCTGGCGATGACGGTGGGGCGGGGTTTGGGGTCGGTCTTGGTCATGGCGATAATCCTTGCGTATGCCAAAGAGGCTTTTCGGTTGGGGCGCGGATGCGCACCAGCCGAAACCCTTTGCCATCGGATTTCACCCCTCGTTAACCATCGTCCTGCAGGTCTTCTGGCTCTCGGATCAGCCACGAAACCACGCCTTCCCGGCGTTTCGCCAGTGGCTGGGCCCAGGGGCCCCGTGGTCCCATGTCCCCGATTACAGCGGCGGGACCGCCACGGAATTTCACCGTGTTCCGGGATGCAGGACTGACAGGCATCTACAATACCGCAATGGAGACGTCAAGTTCGCGCGGTTGTCGCGCCCAATTGGGCCTGCTATCGTCCGCTCCCCCACAGTCAAGGGAGCAGGAGATCATGAAGGACGTTTCCATCGCCATTCTGGGAGCCAGCGGCTACACCGGAGCCGAGCTTGTGCGCCTGTTGGCGCTGCATCCGACTTTCAAGATCAAGGTGATGACCGGCGACCGCAAGGCGGGCCAGTCCATGGAGTCCGTGTTCCCCCACTTGGGCGGGCTGGAGCTTCCCACGCTGGTCGCCATCGACCAGGTGGACTTCACCACCGTGGACGCGGTGTTCTGCTGCCTGCCCCACGGTACCACCCAGGAAGTGATCGCCGCCCTGCCCGCTTCGGTCAAGGTGGTGGATCTGTCGGCCGATTTCCGGCTGTTCGACGTGGACACCTACGCCCAGTGGTACGGCCACGAGCACCGGGCGCCCGAATTGCAGAAGCAGGCGGTCTACGGCCTGACCGAACTGGCCCGCGACGCGGTGGCCAAGGCGCGGCTGGTGGCCAATCCCGGCTGCTATCCCACCTCGGTGCAACTGCCCCTGATCCCCCTGCTGAAGGCCGGGCTGATCGAGGCGGCCGACATCGTCATCGACGCCAAGTCGGGCGTGTCGGGCGCCGGGCGCGCCGCCAAGGAGGCCAACCTCTACACCGAGGTGACCGAGGGCATGCACGCCTATGGCGTGGCCAGCCACCGGCATGCCCCCGAGATCGAGCAGGGCCTGTCGGCGGCGGCGGGCGTGCCGGTGCTGGTCAGCTTCACGCCGCACCTCATCCCCATGAGCCGGGGCATGCTGTCGACCATCTACGTCAAGACCAAGGGTGGCGCCAAGGCCGCCGACCTGCGCGCCCAGCTGTCCAAGACCTTTGGCGGCGAACCTTTCGTCCGGGTGGTGCCCGAGGGCGTGGTGCCCCATACTCGGCACGTGCGCGGCTCCAACCACTGCCTGATCAACGTGTTCGACGACCGGGTTCCGGGCAAGGTCATCATCACCTCGGTGATCGACAACCTGGTCAAGGGCGCGTCGGGTCAGGCCCTGCAGAACATGAACCTGATGTTCGGCCTGCCGGAGACCACGGCCCTGGCCCAGCAACCCATGTTCCCGTGAGGACCTTATGAGCGGCACCATTCTTCCCTTCGAGGGCACCAGCCCGACCATCGCCCCCGACGTCTTCGTCGCCCCCACCGCCGTGGTGATCGGCGACACGGTGATCGGCGCCGGGACCTCGGTGTGGTTCAACTGCGTCATCAGGGGCGACGTCCACGAGATCCGCATCGGCGAGCGCACCAATATCCAGGACGGCACCGTCATCCACGTCACCGGCGGCAAGCTGGGCACCTATATCGGCTCGGACATCACCATCGGCCATGGCGCCATCCTGCACGCCTGCACCCTGGAAGACGCCTGCTTCGTGGGCATGGGCGCCGTGGTGCTGGACGGCGTGGTGGTGGAATCGGGCGCCATGGTGGCGGCGGGTGCGGTGGTGACGCCGGGCAAGCGCGTCAAGGCGGGCGAATTGTGGGGCGGCAATCCGGCCAAGCTGCTGCGCCGCCTGTCCGACGAGGAAATCGCCTTCTTCCCCGTCTCGGCGGAAAAATACGTCGAACTGGCCGCCAAGTATTTCAAGGCCTAAGGCCCGTCATGGCCAAGAAGGGCAAGTCTTCCGGCAATGGTCTGATGACGGCGCTGGCCCGGCCGCTGGCCGCCATCGGGCGGCTGATGGGCGGCGGCAAGCCGGTCGAAGAGGAAGAGATCGTCCTGCCCGCCGAAGTCTCGTCGTCCTCCCTGGTCGACGATTCCTTCACCATGGCCCTGGAAAGCCTGCTGGCCGAGGATGACGGCCACTTCCAGACCAAGCTGCACCTGATCTCCCTGGTGGAGTTCCACGAGGCGGTGGGCGACAAATGGGCCCGCATCGCCGAGAAGGTGATGCTGATCGCCGAGGGCGTCATCAACCTCCATCTGGGCGCCGGCAACGTCTATGGCCGCAAGGGCTCGGACCTGTTCGTCCTGCTGTTTCGCAACACCCCTGCCCCTGAGGCGCGGCGGCGCGCCGTGCGCATCGCCCAGGAGCTGGGCACTCGACTGGTGGGCAGCCAGTTCACCGGCCACGACCGCCCCCTGGCCCTGGCGGCGGAAATCTCCCTGGCCGATGCCGTGGCCGGGGATGGCCAGCTGGACCTGGAGGCCCTGGCCGCCGCCGTCACCGAAACCCGGGCGGTGATCGCCGAACAGGCATCGCCACGCGCCCCCATCGCCCCACCCGACGATGCCGCCCCCCGCCGCGACAAGGAGCCGCAATGGGCGGCCATGAATGCGGCCGAACGGGCCAAGGTCGATCCCAATTGGAAAGCCGCCGTGGTGGACGGGGCGGCGCGGACCAAGGCCGACCCCAACTGGCAGCCGGTCGCCACCGAGCGCCCTCCGGCAGAGATCGATCCCGGCCTGGAGGCCACGCCGCCCATGCCGGGCGACGCCGCCCTGTCCATGGTCTGGCGCCCCACCTGGATGGACGAGGGCGAGGTGATCGGCGCCTATCGCGCCCAGGTACTGCGCGTCGACCAGCCCGGCCAGCCGGCCTATGAGGGCTCGCGCGCCTATCCCGGCCCGGGCGACGAATCCATCCCCCTGATCGACCGCTTCACGGCGGGAGCGGCGGTGCGCGGCATCAAGGCCGCCATGGCCGATGGCAGCCCGGCCCGCATCATCGTTCCCCTGCACTGGGGATCGCTGGGGACCACCGCCCGCATGTCGGTGCTGGCCCCCTTCGCCGACATCCCCGAGGCGGTCCGCGCCCGGGGGCTGATCATCGACGTGTTCGGCGTGCCGGCCACCCTGTCGCCGGTACCCCTGGCCGAGGCCATCGCCGCCCTCGGCCCGCTCTGCCGCGAAGTCATGGTGCGGGTGCCGCTCAGCAACCCGGCCCTGGCCCGCGCCGCCTCGGCGGGCGCCCGATCCGTCAGCATCGATCTGGCGGAACTGCCCAATGCCGACAAGACCGATGACGACCACCTGCTGGCCGCCCTCCTCCGGGTGAGGAGCGAGGCGCTGGGCGCCGGACTGGGCGTCAGCGTCTGGGGCGTGCGCCGGCGCAAGGTGGTGGTGGGCACCGTACTGGGCGGCTTTGCCATGATGAACGGGCCGGGCCTGATGAAGGACCTGCCCAAGCCCGCCAAGGTCCTGCCGGCGCCGCGCTCGCGCTTCGCTCCCGCGCCGTCGTGACGGGCGGCAAGATTGGGGCCGTCCTGTCGCCCCTGGCCATCATCGTCGTCATCAACGGCGCCGTGGGCTGGGCCCTGTTCCGCTGGCAATGGGCCAGTGACGGGGCCGGAGCGGCCCTGCTCCTCTATCTGGCCCTGGAATGGCCCGCCATGTCCCGGGGCGGCCGCAAGATGCTGGCGGTCTGTTCGGCCGCCGCCCTCGTCGCCACGCTTTTCCTGCCCCAGGCGCTGCCGGTTCTGCGGCACGGCATGGCCGAGGCCGCGTTCATCGTCGGCCTGTTCACCACGCTGGGCATGCTGCGCGACAGCGCCCAGACCTCCCACCTGATCCACCGCTGCGGCGAGCAGATGGTGCGCCAGCGTCCGGGCCGCCGCTATGCCGCGCTGAGCCTGGGCAGCCACCTGATCTCGCTGGTGCTCAATTTCGGCGTGCTGGCCCTGCTGGGGGTGATGGTCGCCAAGGGCAACACCCTGAACGCCGCCAACGGCGATGAGATCGTCAAGAACATCCGCAAGCGCCGCATGATGACCGCCATCATGCGGGGCTTCGCCATGATGACCGTGTGGTCGCCCCTGGCCGTCTCCTTCACGGTGATCCAGCAGGTGGTGCCCGGATTGGCGTGGTGGCATCTCCTGCCGCTCCAGGTCGCCCTGTCGCTGATCCTGATGGGCTGGGGCTGGATTCTGGACCGCCTGGACTTTCCGCCCCACACCCGCCGCCTGCCGCCCCACCGGCACAAGACCGACTTTCGCCCCATCCTCGGCCTAGTGCTGCTGGTGGGCGCCATCGTGGTCGGAGCCGTCGCCCTGGCGGAAGCGCTGGGCACCCGTCTGGTGGTCGGCGCCATGATGGTGGTACCGCCGGCGGCGGTGATCTGGCTGTTCACCCAGCAGGAAGGCCCCGTGCTCCGCCGGGCCGCCACGACCGCCGGCCTGTTCCTCCGCCGCCTGGGGACCAGCCTGCCCGGCGCCCGCTCGGAAGTGGCCATGCTGGGGGGCGCCATGTTCCTTGGCACCGTGGTGGCGGCCTTCATCTCGCCCGAGGATACGGCGCGGGTCATCGCCCTGGTCCCCCTGCCCCCCATCGCGCTGGCCGTGCTGCTGGCCTGGGGGGTAATGGTGCGGCCCATCTGGGCATCTCGCAGCTGTCACCATCACCTTGCTGGGCAATGCGCTGGGCAGCCTTTCGGCGGCCGGCATCAATCCGCTGATCATGGCCAGCGGCATGCTGGGCGCCTGGGCCCTGTCCATCTGCACCACCCCGGTGGGAGCGGCGGTGATGTCGGTGGCCCGGGTGGCCGAGTGCCGGTCAAGACGGTATCGGGACCCTGACGACGCTTCGTTCTGGTCGGAGCGGGGCTTCTGGGAGTATGGATGGTGGTCCTGTCCCTGGTCCTGTGAGATCGCCCTTGTCCCGCCTGCCGGTCAGCAAACCCGTCGCCATCGCCGCCACCACCATCGTCGGTGGGGGCCTGATCCTTGCCCTTGCGGCGCCCGCCCTGATGGATGGCGAGGCCTGGCGGGGGCGCATCGAGGCTGAAGCCTCTGCCCTGCTGCGGCGCAAGGTTACCGTGGCCGGTCCCATCGCCTTGCGCATTCTCCCCAGCCCCGCCGTGACCTTGGCTTCGGTGGCGGTGGACGGCACCGCCGCCCTGGACCGGGTGCGCGTCGGCTTGTCCCTGGGCGCCCTGCTGGCCGGGCGACCGGAACTGACGGACTTGGTCATCGAGGGCGGCCGCGCCGGTCCCCTGGACGGCCTCAACCTGCGCGCCACCATGACGGGCGAGACCTTTGCCGTCCGGGGCGAGGCCAAGCTGTGGGGACGGCCCGCCACCCTGGAGGCCCAGGGCCGCCGCCCCTCCGGCGAGGCCATGGCGCCGCTGAAGGCGAAAGTGGCGCAGCCCTCCCTGGAAAGCGAAGCCAGTTTCGAGGGCACTTTCGGCAAGAGCGGCGTGACGGGCAAGATCGACCTGTCGCTGGCCTCCCTGTCCCGCGCCGCCGGGTCGGACCAGTTGCCCGACGCCCCGCTGTCCGCCCAGGCCGAGTTGCGCCTGTCGCCCGACGAGGTGGTGATCTCGGACCTGGGCATCATCCTGGGCGAGTCCACCATCACCGGCAGCGTGGTGGCCAGCCTGACGGCACCGGCCCTGATGGATATCACCCTGAGGGCCGACAGCTTCGATCTCGACACCCGGCGCCCGGCGGCGACGGCACAGGCCCCGACTCAACCACAAAAGCAGGCGGCGTCCGCCCAGACCCCCGCCCCGACTCAACCCCAAATGCAGGCGGCCCCCGCCGCCGCCCAGCCCTTCGAGCTGCCGCGCGGTCTGGCCGCCAATCTCGACGTGGGCATCGGAAGGCTGAAATGGCGGGGCGAGACCGTTTCCAACATTCAAATCAATGCCTTGCTGGAGGGCGAGCGCCTGACCCTGTCGCAGGCCTCGGCCCGGCTGCCGGGCGCCGGCTCGGTCAAGCTGACCGGCGCCATGGTGACACCGGAAGGCCGCCCGCGCTTTGACGGCACCTTGAAGGCCGAGAGCCGCAATCTCCCTGAACTACGCAAGTGGTTGAGGATCGGCTCCGCCGCCACCCCCATCCGTGGGAAGCTTGAGAGCAAGGTCCAGGTGACCGACAGCCGCCTTTCTCTCAATGCCCTGACCCTTGACCTGGACGAGCGGCGCATCACCGGCATGATCAGCGCCGGTCTCGCCCAGCCCATCCCCCTCAAGGCCGAACTGGGCCTTCCCGGTCTGGCCCTGGGCTTCGACGGAACCCTGGGCGACGGCCGGCTGGAGGGCGGCGCCAGCCTGCGGGCCGCCGGCTTCGCCCAGGCCATCCGCGCCCTTGCCCCCGGCTACCGCCCACGCGGCAATGGCGAACTGGCGGTCAGCGCCCGGGTTGAAGGCAGCGAGGGGCGCATCACTCTGTCCGAGCTGCAGGCCAAGGCGGGGGATGCCCTCGTTACCGGCAAGGCCAGCCTGTCCCTGGAGGCAAGCCCCAAGCTCACCGCCAGCCTGTCGGGCAATGCCATCGCGCTGGACCCTTTCCTGCCCGCCGAGGCGAGCGACAAGGCCGAGGAATCCAAGCCTCGGCGCCGCACCGGCCATGCCGCGCCGCCGCCGCCGCCGATCATTCCCGCCGCCCTGTCCTCCAACTCGTCATGGTCGAAGGCCCCCCTGGACCTGGGCTGGCTGCAGGCGCTGGACGCCGATCTCGACCTGGACGCCAAGGCCATCACCGCCTCCGGCTGGCGCCTGGAGCAGCCGCGCGGCCATGTGGGGCTGACCAAGGGCGTCGCCGATCTCGATCGCTTTTCCGCCCGCCTGCTGGGCGGCGATCTGGCCGCCGCCGCCCGGCTGGCCGCCAACGGGCTGACCCTGTCGGCCAACCTCAAGGGCGCCGACCTCGCCCAGCTGAAGCCCGCCGGCGGTGGCCTGAAACTGGAAAAGGGCCGCATGAGCGCCGACCTGCGCCTCGCCGCCGCCGGCACCTCTCCCGCCGCCCTGGTGGGCAGCCTGGCCGGCAACGGCAAGGTGGAGGTGGCCGATGGCGAGGTCAGCGGCTTTGACCTTGCCGCCCTGGATGGGCAGATGCGCAGGCTAGAGAATTTGGGCAGCCTGTTCGGGCTGATCCAGACCGGGCTGTCGGGCGGCAAGTCCCGCTTTTCCAGCCTGTCCGGCACCTTCAACGCCGACAGGGGCATCGTCGCCAGTCGCGACATGGCCCTGGTGGCCGAAGGCGGCGGCGCCACCGGCATCGCCACCGTCGACCTCCCGCGTGAGACCATTTCGTCGAAGATCGCCTTCAAGCTGGCCACCCCCGACGCCCCCGCCCTGGGGCTGCGCCTGGAGGGGTCGCTGGCCGCGCCGGTCAAGGCCATCGACGTCAACGACCTGCAACGCTGGCTGGTGGAAAAGGGCCTGGGCAAGGCCCTGAATCCCAAGGGCGCCGGAGAGAATTCCGACGCCCCCAGGAAGCTCAAGGCCGGCGACGCGCTGCGCGGCCTGTTCTCCGCCTTCGGCAAGAAGAAGGCGGAGTAGCCAGCCCAATGTGGGCTGCCGCCCACCCCCGCTCGGGGCGAACCCCGAACCCCCTTTGATTCTATCTATAAAATCAAAGGGGGCTTGGGGCATCGCCCCAAATGGGTTTGGGCGATAGCCCGATAGCGGCGATCACCCCACGTTGGGCAATTCCGCCAGGGCCGCCTGCAGGTCGGCCTCGGCGTAGGTGTTGTCCTTCAGCTTGCCGGCGAAGAAGTCGGTATAGGCCTGCATGTCGAAATGGCCGTGGCCCGACAGGTTGAACAGGATGGTCTCGGCCTTGCCCTCGGCCTTGCAGCGGAGCGCCTCGTCGATGGCGCCCTTGACGGCGTGGGAGGATTCCGGCGCAGGGACGATGCCCTCGGCACGGGCAAACTGCACGGCCGCCGCGAAGCACTCGGTCTGGTGATAGGCGCGGGCCTCCATCAGGCCCAGCTCCTTGACGTGGCTGACCATTGGCGCCATGCCGTGATAGCGCAGGCCGCCGGCGTGCGAGCCCGGCGGCATGAAGGTGGCGCCCAGGGTATGCATCTTGACCAGCGGGGTCAGCTTACCCGTATCGCCGAAATCATAGGCGTAGAGGCCCTTGGTCAGGGTCGGGCACGAGGCGGGCTCGACACCGATGACCCGGGTCTTGCCACCCTTGAGGTTCTCGCGGATGTAGGGGAAGGCCAGACCGGCGAAATTGGAGCCGCCGCCGGTGCAGGCGATGACCACGTCCGGGTGATCGTCGGCCATCTCCATCTGCATCATGGCTTCCTCGCCGATGATGGTCTGGTGCAGGCAGACGTGGTTGAGCACGCTGCCCAGGGCGTATTTGGTGTCGTCACGCGAAGCGGCGATCTCCACCGCCTCGGAAATGGCGATGCCCAGCGAACCGTTGGAATGGGGGTCCTTCTCCAGGATGGAGCGCCCCGCATGGGTCAGGTTGGACGGGCTGGCGATGCATTTGGCGCCATAGGTCTCCATCAGGGCCCGGCGATAGGGCTTCTGCTCGTAGGAGACCTTGACCATGAAGACCTCGACCTCCAGGCCGAACAGCGAGCCGGCGAAGGCCAGCGACGAGCCCCACTGGCCGGCGCCGGTCTCGGTGGCCAGGCGCTTGACCCCTTCCTGCTGGTTATAGAAGGCCTGGGGCACCGAAGTGTTGGGCTTGTGGCTGCCGGCCGGGCTGACGCCTTCGTACTTGAAATAGATCCTGGCAGGGGTGCCCAAGGCCTTCTCCAGGCGGCGGGCGCGGATCAGCGGCGCCGGGCGCCACAGGCGATAGACCTCGCGCACCGGCTCGGGGATCTCGACCCAACGCTCGGCGGTCACCTCCTGGGCGATCACCGCCATGGGGAAAATGGGCGCCAGATCGTCGGGACCGATGGGCTGGCCGGTGCCGGGATGCAGCGGCGGCGGCGCGGGCACCGGCAGGTCGGCATTGAGGTTGTACCAGGCCTTGGGCAGGCGATCCTCGGACAACAGGTACTTGGTGCTCTCGGTCATGGCGGCGTTCCCTCTCCCCCTTGCGGGATGTGATATTGCGGGGATGGTTTTACGCTCTGAAGGCGTCATTGCAAAGAGTGCGCGGTGAAGTGAATTTTCCGCTTGCACAGGCCCGGCGTTCGACCTATAAAGCGGCCCTCCGGCGGGGGCTGCGGCCGAAACCGGAGACACTGAGGGCGTATAGCTCAGTTGGTAGAGCAGCTGACTCTTAATCAGCTGGTCCAAGGTTCGAGTCCTTGTGCGCCCACCAAATTCAGGGGCCCCGGAAGTTAGCGCTTCCGGGGCCTTTGACTTTTGGGCCAGCCCTGCATTGGTCAGGAAGGCTGTCATTGGTTTGCAGCCCGATCTGCCGACGGTTTGCAAACCTGTTCGTTATGGGTTCCCATGACCGCCCCTCCCCACCCCTTTCCGGGCGGCATTCAGGCTGGCAATCGCCAGCTTCGCCCGGCGCTTCTTGTCCGTGTATTTGCGCACCATCTGGACAGTCTCATGACCGGTGATGGCGGCAATGGTCTCCCAATCATTCCCCAGCTCGTGCAGGATCGTGGCGGCGGTATAGCGCAGACCATGGGTGGTGACGCCGCCGGCTTCCAGACCGACCGTCAGGCCATCAACGGCCTGATATGCCGCGATCATCACATGACGGAAGTGATCGACCTTGAAGGCCCTCCCGGTCTCTGAGGTCAGCATCATCCTGCGCATGGCCAGGGGCACGGTGTAGCGCGCCACATGGTTTTGGAGCCGGGGACACAAGGTTTTGTAGCAATCCATAATTGGTTGCCCGCTTGCGTCCATTGGGGCTTGGGTGAGGATATTCGATCCTGACCACTGCCGACGAACTGACCGATGGACAGCAAGACGAAACTGCAAGCCCGCATCCGGGACATTCTGGCTTCGGCGACGGGCTCCAACGACAACGCCCCTTCTCCCCATTATGACTGGTCGGCCCATATCGCTCGTCGGGAACAGGAAGATCGTCTCTTTGTGCGTCGTCTGCTGATCAAGACTGCGGTGGCCTTCCTGGCGGTCTCCCCTTTCGTGGTCTATGCCAGTACGACCTGGGGCGGGAAGGTCAAGGCCCTCATCAATCACAATCAGATCAGGGCGGCCACCGCCTATTGGGCCAACCAAGCCGAGATGTTGGCCAATATCCCCGACGGTGACGAGGAGGTGGTTGCCGTCGTTGGAGAGGGGGTCTTGGCCGACTGCCGGTGGATGACAAAGGCCGACCTGTCCGACCTTTTAAAACAGCCGGGCGCCAGACTTTTGAATCGGCCTTGATCTCCCCATTTAACCCGCCCCCTTCCCCCCGATGATGATCAGCTCCCCCACCTGCTTGGAGTGTCCCTTGCCGGCGGCGGTGTAGGTCACATTCACCTCGCGGATCTCGCAGCCCTTGAAGGCGTCGCGGACCTTGGGGTGGTCGAGGTTGGTGGCGATGAAGCGTCCCTTGATGCCTTTGAGGGTGGCCGCCAGGCGCCACAGGCTCTCTTCCTGGAACAGGCTGGCATCATAGTAGTCCTCGGTACCCACATAGGGGCTGTCGCAGAAGAACAACGTGCGGGCGGTGTCGTAGCGCCGGATGAACGGCTCGAAGTCCAGGCACTCGATCACCACCCCGGCCATGCGCTCGGAGATCTCGGCTAGGCGTTGGGCGAGGATGGTGACGTTGAAGCGTCCCGACCTGGTGGGATCAACGCCGAAGGTGCGCCCGGCCACCTTTCCCCCATAGGAGCAAGCCTGCAAATACAAGAAGCGGGCGGCCCGGTTGAGATCGGTAAGCGTGTCGGGGTCAACCTTGCACAGACGTTCGAAATCCGCCCTGGTGGTGAGCTTGTATTTGATCACTTCCATGAACAGCGGGTAGTGCTCCTGCAAGATGCGAAAGAAGGTGGCCACGTCACGGGACGCGTCGTTGATCACCTCGGATTTGGGCACCACCGTGCGGCGGAAGAACACGCCACCCATGCCGACAAAGGCCTCGGCGTAGACGTCATGGGGAGTGGACTGGATCAGTTGGATAAGATCCCTGGACAGGTTGCGCTTGCCGCCGATATAGGCCGCCGCCGGCTTGACCGGGGCAATGCGTTCATGGTGGGGGTTTATGGTCATCGGGCTGTTCCCTGGGCGCTCCTCGGCGCTCGGGCTGGGGGCTCGTGGCCCTCTGAATGCGGTTGACAGCCCCGCAGCGGGGGCATTTGACCTCGATATCGAGCGGGCCGGCAGCCTTGAGCAGCAGCCGGCCACACCCGCAACGGATGGACTCCATGGGCATTGACCATTACAAACGCCCCGCCCGTGCACGGGTGCGGGGATGGCCAAGACTGGCCGGTTTTGGTCATGCGAGATGCCCTCTCGCGGTTTGGGGTGCTCGCAACACCCCATCCCCCCGCCGGCCGAGACCAACGGGAATCAATAACCTCACTCCTTCGGAATCGCGGCCTTGATGGCGGCGATCTCGGCCTGCATCCGCTCCCACTTGCCACCGTCGGCCTCGATACGTCCGTTGAGGTGATCCTGCATGGCCTCGGATTGAGCGCCGGCAGGCCAGCGGATGGCGATCAGCCGGCGCCGTTTTGTGTCCCACCCGACCTCGATCCAGGCGATGTCCTGGGCGGCATACTCGTCCTGGAGGATGGCAATCAGATCGGTGAGCCATTGAGCCATGGTCGTTACTCCGCATAAAGGGCCGGTGCGGCGACGCGCTGAGCCTTGGTGTTGAGGGTCTTCAAGCGGGCCCTGAGGCTGGTCCCGCTGGATGGGCCGGAGACATTGGCGCGGGCGCGCAATACGCTGTAAGTTCCGTCATAGCCCACAGCGCCGATCAGACTGCTGATGGTGGCCGCCACCCATACAGATCCGTTACCGGACAACTCGACCGTCAGGTCGGTGCCGAGCACCGCCGAGCCGCTGTCATCCTTGTAGAGGAAGTACAGGTCCGCATAGCTCGGGGCGGCCGACACGCTGACGGCGGGGGACAGCAACGTCATGTTGCTCGCCCCACTGGTGTAGGTCACTCGTGTCACATGCATCGAACCTGAGGTTTCGCTGGCTGAAAAGCTGCCCGACGCCTGCCCGTTGTAGGTCGCAAATGCCCCGCTTGAGGTAACCCCGACCGAGGCATTGCACCACGCGCCAACATAAAATGTCCCGCTGGCGGGGACGACATATGGTGATGACAGAGTCACATCGATCCATCCCGTCGCAGTAAAAGTGACTGCTTGGCTGGCCCTTACCGCATAATTCCCCGCGCTAGTCCTCTCCATAATATAGAGCGTGCCATTGCCGCTCGTGGCATTTGACCAGATGCCAAGCGATGTCACGGTGACACTGTTGGGGATCGAATATGCCCGATCGGTATAAGTCCACGATGACCCCGGACTGCCATCCGACGCACGGGTATTGCCCGTGGTGGCTGCACTCTGACTCCCATAATATGAGGGCGCGGCAGAGACGTAGGTGTATCCAGAACTCCCCGACGACCACTCGTCGCTGCCCAGTTCCCATTGCTTGCCCTGCACCAGGGCACCAGTGCTGATCGACGTGGCGAGCATAAGGCGCAGATTGGTCGCGGCGATCTGGTCGCGGGCGACCAGGTCTGCCGTGGCCAGTCCGTTGATCTGGGCGGCGGTAATACCGGTTACTTGACTGGCATCGACAATGCCCAGGGCCGGATTTCCTCCGACGTTGCCCAGTTGCAGCACATTACCGATAGCAGCACCGGCAACGAGAAAGGCCGCCGACCCCAACCCCAGCAGCCACGGCGCCCGTTCATCGGTGCCGTTGGTGTTGAGAACGGTGGTAGCGGTGGCCGGCACCAGCATCTTGAGGCAGGGCAGCTTGCCGGCGGGGATCGCCGGGGCGGCAGGGCTGGCGGCAGCAGTGCCGGCCACCACGCTGGCGGTACCAGTGACGCGGTCCAGCACCACCCGGTCGATGCGGGGCAGCGTGGCGTGCGCTGCCCCCAGGGTGACGGACTGGGCGGAGACACTGGTGATGCCACTGGCGGTCGGCACCACACCGGCGGCGATGTGTACCGCCATGTCGGTATTGGTGACGGTGGGCTGCCAGGGGCCGGCGACGAAGGACAGGGCGGCGGTGGCGGCGTCGATGGCCAGGGGATAACCGGTGCCGGTCTGGGCGCCGGCGCCGGCATAGACCGACGGAGCGAAGGGAGTCAGGGAGAGTCCGGTCATGAGCTTGGTCCTATGGTCAGGATGATGGTGCCGCCCACGTCGGTGCCATTGGACCAGACATGGCCGATGCAGCCGGTACGGTTGACGGCAGTGGCGGTGGCGCCGGTGACGCCGGCACCAACGGCGCCGGGATTGACCAACGGCGGGGCATGGTAGGACTTGGCGAAAACGACGGCACCGCCACCGGCCGGCACGACGGCCGAGATCACCTCGGACTTGGGCGTCACGTCCAGGGTGGGCGTGAACCCGGTGACGACGCAGGCTCCGGCGCTGTTGTCCTGGATCAACCGCGCCTTGACGTAGGCGGCGGTGACGGTGCCGCTGGTCCAGTTGGTCCAGGCACCGTTGTACAGGACGCCGTTGGTGGTCCAGTCCAGCGCGATGGAGGTCAGTACGTTGCCCTGGCCGTCCGGCCCCAGCCCCGCCGCAACCACGCCGTAGACCCGCACCGTATCGATGATGCCATCGCCGACGGCCGGCGTGTCGTAGGTGCTGAGCGGTACCGGATAGGGCACAAACTGCTCGAACAGCTCAGCGTTGGTGTGGTCGCCGGCCAGCTTGACCGAATCGGGGATCAGCACGCCGGTGGTGGGGTGAACGAGGAAGCCGCTCAACGTGCCCGGCCAGGCCGGGCCCTGGGGGGCGGACAGGATCACCATGTTGGCGTTGGTGACGGCCAGGTCGACGGTGGTCATGCCTTCCGACAATTGGTCGGACCAGGGGTCGCGGAAGCGAAAGCCGAAGGTGTACGCCCCGGGCAGCAGCGAGGCGTTGGCGTCATAGGAACCCCGCGCCGCCTCGGTGACCATGGACATGGCGGCCCAGGCCTGGTCGACGGTGACGCCCGAGGCGCAGCCCTGCGGCCCCACGGCGATGTCCATGGCAAAGGTAGGATTGGCCGTCCAGGCGAAGTTGACCACGTTGCCCGCCTGCTGCGCCGATACGCCGGCGGGGATGGGGGGGCGCGGCGGGCCGAGGATTACGTGGGCATGAGAGGACACCTCGTCCAGGGTCTGCAGCGCCCCCTCATAGGTGTTGAACGAGGTCAGCTTGACATAGACGGTCGACCCGATGTCGGCCTTGGCGTAGGGCTGGCGATAGATGGCCTGATCGAGGCGCACGAAGCTGGCGGCGGCGGCATGGGCCGTAACCGGGGTGTTGTAAAGGCCGCGCCGCAGATGGCTCAGCTGGTACCGGTTGGGCCCCACTAGGGTGCAGTCGCGATAGGCGATCAACTCGCCGTCCACCCAGCACAGGGTGGCCAGGGCGTCGAAATCGGCCTGGGACCCGGCATCGAGCATCCCACCCGAGATGGACAGGTCCAATTCCAGAATACTGGTGGTATCCAAGCCATCCACCGCCGGCAGGGAAGCCACCAGCCGACCGATGCGGGCGCGGCCGGTGACCAGTCCGGCGCGGGCGAAGGTGACGTCGTCGGCTGAATTCGACACCTGGGCCCCGCCCCAGTTGGGACCGCCGCAGGCGGCCAGCCAGATCTCCAGCCCGCCGGCCAGCTCGGTCGGCGCGTCGAACATCACCACATCGGTGACGTCGCCGGGATCGAGGTTGAAATTGTGGGAGAAGCCGAAGCCGGTAACCGCCGTCATTGATTCGGCGATTCCCGCCCCCGGCAGGATCTCCTCAAACACCAGATGCCGGGAACCGTCGCCCCGCCGCTCGCCTTCCTTGACCCGCGCCCGCCGCCGCGCCACCCGGCTGGCGACGGACGAGATATACCCAACGTCGCCCAGCTCGATGGCCACATGCTCGGAACCGATACTGCCTGCCCAGGTGCCCAGGATGGCGGCCCGCTGCAATTGCAACTGGGCAGAGACCTGGGCCGCCGATGGCAGGGCGAACAGGTGGCTTTGCTTGACCGAGCCGGGATTGAGGCCGTAGGTGCGGATCTCGGCCAGCAAGCGCGCCGTCGCCGGCAGCGGATTGTAGCCCGAGGCCCGGTTGAGGTATTCCACCTGCACCTGGGTGACCGCGCCGAAATCGTTGGCGGCGGTCATCACCAGGGGAGCCGATGACGACATGCCCGACGACGTGGTGGCGCTGTTGTCCACCAGCCAATCGTCGTCGGTCAGGTCGAAACTGGCTTCCGGCGGCGTATAGGTCCGACCATTGCCGGTCACCACGCTGCAGCCCCGCGAAATTAGGGTGATGGCGCCGTTGGGGCAACCCACATCGGTATTGGTGGCCACCGCGATGTCGTCGATCACCTGGGCGCCGGTCTGCTGCTCGGTATAGACGGCAGAGATCAGCAGGCCGGAGGCCACGCACCAGTCGGAGAAGGTCGACTGGTCCCCCACCATCACGGACGGGATCATCGGCGCGATCCCCCAGTCGGCCGAGGTCATCAACCCCTCGACGAAGGCGGCCGGATCGGCGTCGTCATGGCCGGGCACCGAGTCGGAGTAGAAGCCGAAGAGTTCCACATTGTGGTTGGGCAAGGACGCCGAGCTGCCCAGGTCGTAATCGGCGGCGGCGATGTGGACCAGGCCGCTATAGCCCAGGGCCTGGCTGGGGGGCTGCTGGTCGGCGGCGGTATAGCTGATTTCCGCCTCGGCGCCGGCATCGAAGGCCGAGAAGGTGTAGACGCCGTCCGCCACCGCATATTGTCCGGCGGCGGGCGAATCGGTCACCGCGGTGAGTGGGGTGCCGTCGCCATACTTGACCCCGTGATCGGCGAAGGGAGCCCCGGTGTAATCGACGGTGACCTGATAGGGCGCCTCCAGCGGCACCGTATGTTCCTCGGTGACGGTGGTGTAGCCAGCCAGATGCGCCCAGGGCTCCTGGCCATAGGCACCGAGGAAGGCGGTATAGCCCAACGCCGCCAGGGTGGTGGCGGTGGCGTCGTTGCCCTGCCAGATGGAGCCGATGGCCCGGATCGGTCCCTCGCACAGGCCGAGCATCAGCGAGCAGGAATAGGTATAGGAGGTGCTTGATCCGCCGCCCCCGCCGCCCCCGCCGCCCTTGCCGCCGCCGCCGCCGCCGCCGCCGCCCGAGGAATGGGCGATCTGCTTGAAGTCGTTGTACCAGATCAGGTTGGGAGCGAGCTTGCCGGTACCCACCACCACCGGCTTGACCTTGCCCCAGCAGGAAGTCTGGATGGTGACACCGCTGGCCGCCGTCGGCTGGGCCGCCGTCGGCTGCTGGATCTCGTTGCCACCAAACAGACCACCCATTATCCCCGCCCCTCAGACTGGCGGGCGGCGACCCGGCCGGGGGTGAAGATGGAGAAGAACAGGGGATCGCGGTCCTTCAGCAGGGCCCTGGCGAATGGCTCGTCCAGGCCATGACCATAGACCACGCCGCGCCCCCTCACCGCATGGATGACACGCGGCCAGGCGACGACGATGGCGCCATGGGCGTGGCAGTGGCCGACCTTGTAGATGACGAAATCACCGGGCAGAGGCGGTCCCTCGATGTCGTCGGCATAGAGCCGCACCACCGCCAGGTAGCGCTCCTCCTTCTGATTGATGTGCCATTGCGGCGAGTACTCGAACTTAGGCACCTCGGAGATCAGGCCGGCATTGAAATAGACTGCCGCCGGGAACTGGGCGCAATCGACCCCGGCCCCCTTGAGACGCTGGTTATGGTGATAGGGGGTGCCGAACCAGCCTTCGGCCTCGACGACCACCCGCATGCGATCCGTTTCATGATCCATTGAAGCCCCCTTTAATTGGCTGTGGTCGGCGGCGGCACGAAGGGCTCGCCCCGGAACCGCAGGGTGGGAGTGCCTTCGAATTTCGGGCAGCCCTGGTGCCCGAAGCCGCCGTCGCAGCCCGGCAGCAGGACCAGGGAATCGCCCGGGGCCGGGTCGACCGGGAACGGGGTCATCAGGGTCAGGCTGCCGGGTGATCCCGCCACGTGGGAACGGATGGAGCGCGACATTCCCTGGTTGGCGCCCGAGGTGAAGGAAACGCTGCCCAGGTCGAAATAGCCGTTGTCCTGGGCCAGGGACACCACCAGGATGCTGCCGGTCGATCCCGCCAGGGCGCTGGCCGTGACGGCGAAGCTGTCGAGATCGACACCACAGCCCGGCGCCCCCACATACTCGCAGCAGGCGGGGGAATAGAGATTGCGCGGCCAGGGGCTTTGCAGCCGCGAGCGAGCGTCGGCAACGGTGAGCGTCAGCACCGAGCCGCCGCCATCGCCGCCACCGAAAAAGCCAAGAAATTCGCGCACCGTGCCGGTCAGCGGGATGGGCCAGCAGGCGGCCGATACCGGGACCGGCGCGTAGCCGGTGCGATATTCCAGTATGGCGCCCCGCAGCAGGCCACGGGGCAGGGCCTCGCCCCATTCCATCCCTTCAATGGTCGAGGCGCCGGGCAGCAGATCGATGGTCAGGGTATCGGCCTGGGTGCCCAGCTTCTGCGAGATGGAGCCCAGGCGGTTGGACGAGATCCAGAAGGGTCCGGTCATGCCGCCGCAGGAGTAAAGAGTGCCGTCCACGTCCTTGACGTCGCAATCACCGGCGGAATAGCGGTGGGTGGCGCCCCCGGCCAGGGTCAGCACCACCAGGTCGCAGCAATAGAACTGGCGGGTGGCCAGCAGGGCTCTGAGGGCGGGCGACAGGGGCTTCATGAATCGCCACGCTTGATGGAGGTAAAGGCCAGCTCCATCGTCTTGTGCCAGCCCTTCATCACCTTCTCGAAATCGAACTGGGTGGTGGCCATGCGGCAGGCGAAGAAATAGGAAAAATCGACGCTGACCGACTTGCCCGCCGCCGGTGCGGTCGCCAGGGACAACCGGCCGGGGGCGGCGCTGCCCCATGCGGCCACCGACCAGGCGCCGCCGGCCAGGGGCATGCCATCCACCCGCACGGCCGACACCACGTCCGGCGCCCAGATCGGCTCGACGAAGCCGCCGGGGCCACCAAATGACCGGACCAACTGGAATTGGGTGGTGGCGCCGTCTCCCAATCCAACCAGCTGGTTCGTGGCGGTATTGTCCTCTTCGTCGCGATAGAGGAACGGCATCACCCGGCCCAAGCGGCGCAGAGTGAAATTGACGAAGTCGGTGTATTCGGTGAAGGGAGCGGCCTGGCGCAGCGCGTCATGGCTGATGGTCCATTTCCAACGGGGATAGGACCAGCGGGCCACGGCGGTCTCGCTGCCCGAGGCCGATTCCTGCAGATCGTCCGACCAGATCTCCGAGCGCTTGGGCGGCAGTTGTCCGGGCAGGCGCGGCATGATGTCGGTGGTCATGCTACTTGCCCCTCTTGACGTAGTTTCCCTGGCCCGCCTGGGCCCGCATCACGTCCACCGTGTTCCGCGCCACTCCCGGCCGGCGCATCAGGTTGTTGATGCTGGCGGCATCTACCGCGTGGATATGGATGTCACCGTCACGACCCGATCCACCCAGCGCATCGGCCATCCTGGCCGCCAGCGGCACAGGCCGCGTGCCGGCCGAGGACGGCATGGGCAGCACCGGCGGCCCGGGCATGGGCAAGGCCATGGCGCCGGGCTGCTGCATCACCTCCACGTTGTTCATCAGTTGGTCGAGCCGGCGCGAGAACGGTGCCGACAGCACCTTCTCATCCTTGTGCAGCTCGGTGATCATGCCGTCGGCGGGAACGTGCTCCCATCCGCCCTCGGCCGAAGCCATGGGCAGGAACGCCATGGCCATGGCGAAATGCTCGGCGCCCACCTCCGGAGCCATGGCCCAGCCGACGAAAGGAATGGCGGCCACCGAGGCCATGGCGGCAGCGGCGCCGATGGCGGCATATGACGGAATCTCGCCTAACGCCTGAGCCTTGGCGGCGGCAATGGCGATAATACCGGCCTCGCTCTCCACCCCTTCCCGGGCACCGGCCTGCGCTACCGTCTCGGCAGTCTTGGCCGTTTCCAGCCCCAGCCATTGGGCGATCTGCTCGCCGATCCTGGCGAAGAACCCCGCCTGCTCGGTGGCCCCGGCCGCGTTGCGGGCGGCGGTACCGGCCACCGTGGCGGAGGTCCGGGCCGCCTGTCCGGCGGTGGTGGCGGCGGTCTTGGCGGTCTCCTTGGCGGCGGCGTCGACCACCTCCTGCTGGCCGGTGATCTTGGACCAGGCCCGCATCACCCCTTCCGACCAGATCCAGGTACCAATTTTCCGCAGGGCCAGATCGGCGAAGACGTTGCCGAGACCTAGGGCGAGGTTGCGCTCGGCCTGCTGGAAGGTCTGGCCCTGGACGATCATGCCCTTGATGGCGCCGCCGAAGGCGCTGCCGATCCCCGACGAGGTGGTCTGCCAGTCATGCAGCACCGCCAGGGTCTGTTGATGGGTCGCGGACAGATCCTGGGCGCGATGGCCCTGGTCCAGTTGCTGGATCTGCTTGTTGATGCGGTCCTTCTCGGCCGCCTCCAGGCTCTTCAGCTTCAGCTTCTGGTCCAGCGCATCGCGCTCGATCTGGTATTCCTGCTCCTTGATCTGGCGCAGGCGGGCCAACTGCTCGTGCTCGTCGACGACGCCCAGACCGCGCAGGAAGCGCAGGTTTTCGGCATCGGTCTCCAGATCGGCCTTCTTGGCGCTGGAGCGGGCCTCCAGGCCATCGGCCTCGATACGGTCGAGTTCCTTCTGGTGCTCCTTGACCATCTCCTCGATGCGCTTCAGGGAGTCCTGATAGGCCTTGGAATGTTCGCCGGCATAGCGCTTGACCTCTTCGGCCTCGCGCCGCGCCAGGATGATCCGCTCCTCCGACCCCTTGTGGGCGGCGGCGCGCTGGCGCTCCAGATCGGCGAGGCGCTCGTTGTGAGCATCGGCGGCGATGGCCTTTTCCAGTCGGCGGATCTCAATGGTGACCTGGGCGTAATCCTTGCCGCCCCGCTCCAGATTGGCCTGCTTGGCCTGCCAGAACTTCAGGTCATCGGCCTTGCGCTCGTCCAGCGACCTCTTGTCCGCCGCCTGCAGCTCGGCCAGTTCGCGGCGGAAGCCCTCCATCTTGGTCTCGCCGCCATCCTTCTTGGTCAGCTTCTCTTGGCGCTCGTCCAGTTCCTGCAGCGCCGACTTGATGTCGGAGACCTGGGCGCTCAAGCCCGCCTTGGTCTCGCCCGCCGCCCCGGCCATCCGGCCTTCGAGGGCCGTCAGTTGCTCGGTCAGGATCTTGCGGTCGCCGTCGATCTGGCGCAGTTCGCGGCGGATGGTGAGATTGCGGTTGAGCGCCTCCAGGGCCAGCTTCTCGCGGTCGGACTCGTTGGCAACGGTCCCGGTGGCGGTCGGCGCGGGCTTCTCGCCGCCCGGGGCGTTCGGCTTTTCGGTCTGATGGCCGGGCAGATAAGGTTCGGAGATATCGCGCATGGCGGCGCGGATCTCGTCCAGGTGACGCTTGACCTCGGCCGAACGCACCCCCCATTCCTCGGCCAGCTTGCGCGGCATATCGAGCGCCGCCTTCTGGGCTTCCGACAGGTCACCCTTGACCGCCTGGTAGATCACGCGGGTGAATTCGACCACCGCTTCGGCGGCGACGACGGCCACCGTCTTCATGGCGGCGAAGCCGGCCATGGCCGCCTGCACCACCATGGTGATCATGTCCATCAGATCGCGCAGCGCCTTGCCAACCACCGCGATGGGCAGTTCCAGCCCTCGAATCACCTCGGCCAGGGTGCGCATGGATGCAGCCAGTCCCTCGCCCTTCTCCCCCGATCCGGCGAAGGCATGGGCCAGATCCTGCAACGCGTTGGCCGCGTCAAGCGCCGCCTGCTGAAACGGTGTCTTCATCTTGGCGGCGGCGCGCTCCATCACCTCGCCGAATTCACGCGCCGCCACCGCCTTGGCCTGCATGACGTCGTTGGCGTCCACCAGACGGGCCACCATCTCCATGGTGGCGGCCGAGACGCCATGGGTCTCCTTTTCCAGCAGCTGCAGGAATTTCTCGGGATCGGAGATGGCCTGGGCCAGCTTGCGGGCCGCCGCCGGGGCCTCCTCCCCGGTGATCATCACCCAGCCTTCCATGCCACGCGCCATATCGGCCATCATCTGGGGCGTCACGGACCGGATGCGGGCGAATTCGGTGGTCACCTCGCCGGCCATCTGCTTGCTGATGCCGTGCATATGGGCCAGGCGCTGGTGGTCGCCTCCAGACCCTGGCGGGTGAACAACCCCGCCTGGCCGGTCAGCCACAGGGCGGTTTCGGTCTTGGCCAGGGCCTGGGCCGCGTGCTCGTTATGGGCGGCGATCTCGTAGGCCACCCAGCCGGCGGCGGCCAGCGGCGCCACCACCCGCATGGCCGCCATGCCCACATTGCCGAATCGCTCGGCCAGCACCATCAGCGATCCGGGGATATTGGAGAGGTTGCCGCTGACCGCCTCATGGGCCAGCACGATGATCTCGCGCTTGGCCCCCACGCTCATATGGCCCACATGGCCCATGGCGGCGGCGGCGCGGGCGGCATTGTCGTTGACGGCGGAAAGGGCCGCCCCGGCAGCGCCAACCTCCCTGATGCCGGCACCCACGTCCTTGGTGCTGGCCGCCAGGCTGGTGAAGTGGCCCTGGAGCCGCTGGGACAGGGCGTTGAGGTCGGATACCGGGATAACACCGGCGCGGAAGGCTTGGTTGAGCACCATCGCCGCGTCGCCCATGGTCCGCGCCGAGCCGGTGATCTGCTTGAACAGGGCGTCGACGTCATGGCTGGCGGTGCTGGTGGCCGACAGCGCGTCCTTCAGGCGCTTCGAGGACTCGGCCAGGGTGTCGACCCCGCTGACCATCCGCTTGGTGCCGCCCTCGAAATCTCCGGTCTCGGCCGTGAATTTAGTGACGACGTCGCCAGTCATCGTCCGCCCCTAATCCAGGATTTCGTTGGCCCGCAGGAACAGGGCCAGGGAAACCGGCAGGGGGGGAATCTCCTCCCACTGCCGGCACAACGCGTTCCACAACGGCCAGGTCATCCGGCCGATTTCGCTTCGGGTCCATCCGGAGATGGCGCAGGCGCGGGCGAAGAAGTCGTCCCAGCTTTCGCAGACGACTCCGTCACCCGCGCCATCATCAACTCCCCCAGGCGGTCATAGCCCAGGGCGTCGTTGATGCCTTCCACCGCCGTGAAGATCTCCACCAGGTCGGAGGGCAGCGCCCGCAGACTGGCTTCGTCCGCCTGGAGCTTCAGCGCCAGGACGATGATGCCGAAACGGGCCTTGACCAGATCCCGGCCACTGAGACCGTGCGTCGCGGTGAAGGCCTCGGTCAGCTCGGCGATGGATTCCCAGGACAGCGGCGCGATCTTCCAATCCTTGCCGCCGAAGGTGATGACACCCCGCGCCGTGCCAGCGGCTTTCTTGGCGGCGGTCATCAGATCGCCGCCCCGTTGACCGAGCGGGTGTAGATGTTGCCCAGCGCGTCGGGTACCGCCTCCCAATCGATTTCCACCGTCTCGAATTCACCCTGCTTGCCGCCGAAGGTCATGCCGGTGGCCTGAGCGGCATAGATGACATAACCGTCGGTGATCAGCCCCGAAGGGCTGTTGAAGGACTTTTCCAGCGCCAGCCGGAAATAGGGCGCCATGCCCTGCTCCTGATTGGAGACGGTGTACTGAAAGCCGGAATTGGCGATGGTGTAGTGGTAGGAGATCGCCACCTTCACCCCGGCGGTGACATCGGCGGCGGCGAAGGTGTACTGGCCGTTGGTGTCCACCTTGTACTGCCCGGCGAGGGGCGTGCCGGTGGTGATGCGGTTGAAGGAGGCGGCATTGAGCCCGTTAATCACGCCACCGTCGTAGAGGAAGTGGGCGCCATTGGCCACGGTGACCGTGGCCACGCTCAAGGTAACCTGCTCCAGATCGGCCAGGGCATTCTGGCCGGAGATCAGGTCGACGCCGTGGAACAGATAGGCGGCGATGCGCGGATCATTGCGCAGAAACTTGACCTTGCCGGTGCATTCCTCCGACACGCGCCCGCTGGCCACGGCGTAGACTTGGCCACCTTGGCCCTTGCTCGACTTGGCCTTGATCGACAGGGAGGATTCGGCCACGTCGAACAGGCGGATCGGCGTGACGGCCGAGGTGTTGGTGGGCGTGGCGAAGACCTTGCCGGCACCGAAGGTATAGCGTTGAACGGCCATGGATCACTCCTCGTCGAGACGGCTGAACAGGGCGCGCACCGCCGACATGGCCTCGTAGGCCTTGTTGTAGGCGGCGGTGTCGCGGGACAGGGGCGAGTTGTGGACGTGCTTGGCCCACAGCGCATCGAGGTCGGCCTGGGCGGCGGCGGCCTTGCTCTCGGCTTCCGGCGCCGGGGCGGCGGAAACGGTCTTGCCGCCCTTCGGGGTCGGGGTGGTGTCGTCGCTCATCAGAAGCTCCTTATGGTCGGCATCAGGCCGTAGGTTGTGCGGAAGGTCATGCCCCACCACAGTTCGCCATCGGCGAAATCGGCGAGGCCGGCGCCGGCGAAGGTGATGGGACCGAGATTCTCGTTGGGACTCCAGCCCAGCAGGGTGGCCAGCAGATCCTTCTCGATGGCGATCAGCTCCTTGTTCACCCCGGTGCCGGTGGCATTGCCGAACAGGCGCTTGAAGATCATCACCTTGAATTCGGAATACACGCCCTGGGGGCCGCCCTCGGGGGGAATGGCGGCGGGCAGATCGGCCACCGGCAAGACATAGGCGTTGGGGCCGTCGCCCAGCATCGCCCCCTTCTTGGTGGCGGCGGCATAGCCGATGGCGTCCCCGACCACCAGGAACCGCTTCTTGTTTCCGGCGGTCTTGATGTCCGCAATCCGCGTGTTCACCGGGTCGAGATCGATCATGACTGCCCCGGCTTCAGGACGTGATCGAGGACCATTTGACCGTAGGCGGTCTTCTCGGCCTCGTTGATGCCGGCGAAGGGCCGGGCGGGAATGACGATGGTGGCGGCGCCGGCCACGCGGCGGGACTGGGCGACAACCCGCTTGTCGCCTTCGCGGGCGAACAGGAAGCCTTCGAACTCCACCTCGGTGCCGTCCTTGCGCTTGGCGGTGCGGAGCGCCCGGCGCAGCGAAATGCGGGAGTCCAGAACGGTATGGGCATGCCGGCTGATCTGGGCGCCGTTCTGCTGGGCATTGGCATAGGGCAGGTTGGTGCCCCAGCTGACGGAATTGGCGGTGACCTGGCGGGTGAACGAAGACCGGAGCCGCCCCGACCATTGCAGCTTGGCGGTGCGCCCGGCCTTCTCCTTCCGGCGGATGGTACTGGGGGCCAGTGCCGCCCATGCCTGGCCGTCGGGGCCCACCTCGCGCTCGAAGCGCAGATCGGTGGAGGCCATGCCGGCGATGCCGATCTTTTCCATGGGCACGGACAGGTCGCGGGCATTGGCGGCATAGGCCATCAGGCGGCGGCGCAGGCCCGTGTCATCGAAGGTATAGTCTTGGGTCCAGCCAGCCATCAAAACACCTTCAGGCTGTCGCGGTCGAAGAAGCGGTCGTCGCCGGCAAACTGGACGGAATCGGACGCCGGCCGGGCGACCACACCGCCGGCCTGAAGGGTGATCGAGCCGTCCTGGGCCTGAACCAGAGCCTTGAGGGCGCTCGCGTAGCGGGCCTTCACCGCGTCGGAAACCTCGGACTTGTAGAGCAGGAATCGGGCGATATCGCAGGCCCACAGCTGGACCACCGGGTCGACCGGATTAAGCGGCAGGCCGTAGCGCGAGCCCAGATGGGACTCGATGATCCGGCCGGCATCGTCCAGCGCCCGACCGATCACCACCGGATCGGGCTCGCCCGTGCCGGTGCGGTCGGTGAGAGCTGTCAGCTCGTCAACGCCGTAGCGGTCGGTGAGATCCTGGAGGGTGGCGTAAGGCACGGTTCAACATCCGTTGAAAGCTGGTTCGAAGGAGCCCCCGTGGCCGGTGGGGACGGCCACGGGGGAAGGAGCCCAAGCGAGAGGATTACTTGGGCGGATCGGTGTCGGCGGCCTTGCCCTTGGCGGGGGGCTTTCCGGAATTGGCCTCGGGATCGGGCGCGTCGAACTCGTCGACCACCAGATTGTCCTCGGCCTTCAGGGCAGCGATCTGGTCCTTGGTGAACTCGGAGGCGGGAACGGTAGTGGAACCGGTCCAGGCGCGGCCACCACGGCGGAAGCCATCGACCTTGGACAGTACGCGGATCATCTTCATGGGGCGTCTCCTTAAGCGAGCCACGGGCAGACGATCAGCTCGGCCGTACCCTTGTAGACGTTGGTGGCACCGGCCGCGTCGCGTTCGGCATTGAGAATCTCCAGCGCGGCCCCCTCCAGCGCGGGCGGAACGACCAGATGGGTCGGGCGGATGCCGAGCGGGCGGCCGTGATCGCCCTTCATGCCCATCATGGCCTCGCGGGCGGCCTTGTAATGGGCCTTGTCCAGGGTCTGCTTGGACCCCCAGGCCAACTGCCACAGGCCGAAGCCGACGTTGTCGCGGGAATCGACGCCGTAGACGTATTCCTTGCGGTCGAAGACGTTATCATCCGTCTCCTTATCCTTGGGGACGAAGCTGGGCTTCTTGCGCTCCTGGTAGATGACCGGCTTGACCGAACGGGACAGGTCCATCAGGAACCAGGGCGTGCCGGAGCCGCCATCGGTGTTGGCCACCGAGATGACCTGGCCGTTGGCGTCGAGCACCGGATGGTCGGTGTCGAAGAAGTACTGCTTGTCGTAGCAGGGGGTACTGAAGCCGGCCTTGACCTGATCGAACACCAGTTCGTCGGGATGGGCCGCCACCGATTCGCCCATGCCCTTGAACAGGGGCGCGTAGATGCCGAGGTTGTCGTCCTCGATGTCTTCCTTTCCCACGCCGATGGTCAGCTCGAACGGCTTGTTCTTGATGGTGTAGCCGTGGGCGCTGACGCCGTGAACCACGCGGTCACCCAGCCACTCGCGCATGCGCGGGAACTTGCCGAGCCAGCCGTAATCCTCCTCGCGGTTGGAGGAGGGAACCGTCATGGCGACGTGCTGATAATGGGTGACGGTGCCGTCGAGGCCGCCCTGGAAGGAGGCCTTGAAGCCGACAAACAGCGAGCGGAGATTGTTGCCGTTGATGATCATCTGGTTGTGCCCCTACTTGAACTCGACCCAGACGCCCAGGGCGTCCACGTCGAACACCTTGCCCGCCACCGAGCGGGTGTTGGTGGCGCTGGTCTTGGCGACCGTGTGGTCGTCGACGACGTAGCAGTCGCTGCCGATCTCGGCGGCGGTGATGGCGTCGGCGGCGGCGGAATTATCGAAGCGGAAGATGCCGGGGCGGACGCGCAGCGTCAGAGCGCCCTGGGCGCCGCCGGTATTGTCCGCCATCTCCTCGGCCCGGCCGATGGCCACCAGACCGGTGGCGGTGGCCCCCGGCTTGGCGTAGCCGGCGGCCAGCACCACCAGGGCACCTTCGAAGATCTTGACGTTGGCGTCGACCAGCACGGTGCGGGTGCTGCCGGTACGCTCGGGCGTCATCCGCCCCTGGCTCAGAGCGGCCATCTACTTGTCCTCCTTGGTCTTGGCGAACTGCTCGGCAGTCAGGCCCAGCTGGCTAGCCACCGCCAGCTCGTCGGCGGTCAGCGTCTGGGCGCCGGTGGCGGTGCCGGGCGGCGGGGCCTGGGTGGTGCCGCCCTGGGCGGCGGTGGCCACCAGGACGGGGGCCTTCTCGACATAGCCCTTGAAGAACGCCAAGTCCTGGGAGGCCGTCGCCAAGGCCCAATCCTTGAGCGCCGGGGTGATCTTGCCGGCCTTGATGGCGTCATCCACGGCGCGGGCGGCCTCGGACTGGGCGGTCTGGCCCTGCAGCGCGGCCAGCTGGGAGGCCACGGCCAGATGCGCAGTCATGGGGATGTACTGAGTCAGGTCGACGGCACCGCCGGCCTTGGCCTTGTCCGCCAGGGTCTGGGCGGCGGTGGCCAGGGCCGGGAAGGTGGCCGAGGCCTGATCGACGCCCAGCGCGGTGGCCAGACCGGCGAAGGCGGCCTGGGCGGCGGTGGCCACCTGATCCGGGGCGGTGGTTTCGGGCAGGCCCAGGAGCTTGATGGCGACCTTGTGGCCGGCGATCATCTTCTGGGCATGGGCGGCGACGGCTTCCGGCGTGGTGCCGGCGGCCAGGCCGAGCGCATCGAGCAGCGCCTTGAGGATGGGGTCCATGGACTCTCCTTGTTGACCGGCCTGGCCCTGATGGGCCAACGCCGGGATTTCCAGATTAGGCATGGCCACCAGGCCGCCGCCGACGATGCGCAGCACCCGGCCCTGGGGGTCATGGGTAAAGGCCGGGCTGATGTACCGGCACTCCTTGGCCGCAATGCGGGACGCGGCGGTCTCGGTCCAGGCGATGCGGGCATAGAGGCCGTCGGGACGGGCCTCCAACTGCTTGCCCCAGCCCGACGCGATGACGGGCTGGCCGTTCTTGGCGGTCAGCTGGGCCTGGTGTTCGTAATCGAAGGGGTAATCGGCACCCCGCTGGTACGAGCCCGAGGTGGCGATCACTTGGGCCGCATGATCGGGGCCGCTCAGGGTATAGGGGCCACGGCCATCCCTGCCCCGGAAGGTGCCGTAGGGGAGCAGCATGACCCATTCGGGGGCGCCATCGGGAAGCTCAAGTCCGGCCGAAGCAACGACGACCTCGCCCTCGGGCAGAGCGACGGCGCTGGCGGTGGCCAGCGCCGCACCCTGTTCGTCCGCTACATGAGAGGTCCCCTCGGTCATCACGCTTTCCGTCGCTCTTGGTGAGCCGGAAAGGTAGACGGCCGGGCAAAGAACGACCGCGCGGAAGTGTTCCGCGTGCGGGATCGGCGAGGATGGGGATCTGAGGGGATGGCGGCAGGATGCCCCTTGGCCGCCTTCAGCGCAAGAGAGGGATCGAGTCTCCCCGCCGGATGGCTGTCTTTGCCCCTGGGGGCGTTTAATTCCGCGTTTAAGGGATCGGCGGCATGGGCACTGGCGTCATCCCCCTTAAACGGCTTTAAAACGGCCCCGTTGAAATCGGGACCGGAGAGGGCGATAATGAGAGGGTGATCGGTTCGATCGCCGGAAAGCTGACCGTGCGGGGACCGGAAACGATCCCGATGAGGGTAAGGCGCCCCTCCGGACCGATCACCATCCTCATTCCAGACTCCCCTCGATCAGAATATAGCGCCGCCGGTCCTGGCTCAGGATCTGCGCATCCATGCGGCTGGCATGGATGACGGCGTTGGTCTGGACGATGGCGCGCTTGCCGTCGGCCTGGCGCTGCTTGATGGCGTGATTGACGGCGACCACCAGCTTGAGGGTGCGGTCCTCGTCACCGGCGGCGGCGGTGACATACAGCAGGTTCCGCTGGTCGGCATCCCAGATCACCACCTGCGGGTTGGCGATGGAAGACGGGATGCCTTCCAGGTCGGCAAGGTCCGGCGCCTTGCCCAGATCCTTCTTCAGGCGGCGGATGAAATGGGTCAGGTCGCGGTCCAGCAAGGTGATCGCCCCGCTCTCGGGCACGATCTGCTCGGCGGCCAGATGCTCCAGCACCGGCTCGGACAGTGTGCCCACCACCCGCTTGTCGCCCATGGCATGGGCCTGGCCGGTGGCGATTCGCTCGACCCAGGTGGCGAAGTCCGCCTCCAGCGCCGGCAGCATGGCAGTCGCGTCCTTTCCGGCGGCGGCGGCCAAGGCGGGCGGCGCATCCACCCATTTCGCGGCGGCGGCGCGGGCGGCCCGGCCGGGAATGGTCTCGGCCAGCGGCGCTGCCAATGGCGCCGGGGACGGCGATGGGCTAGCGGGGGGCGTTGTCGGTGCCGGCGGGGAGCCTGTCCGGCCGGGGTTATAGGCGAAGCCGGGATCGATGCCGGCGGGGACTTCCGACACCTCGCCGGTGCGGGGATTGATGTAAGCCCTAGGCGGCGCGGGATCAGCGGGCGGGCCATCGGATTCCGTCAGCCCCAGGCGGGCCAGATCGCTCTCCCCCATCTGGGTGACGGTACAGCGGCAGAACCAGCCGTTGGGCGGGAAATGGGTATCCCACCAGGGATGGTCCCAGCGCAGCACGGTGCCGTTCCATTCCCGGTGTTCCGGCCGGGTGCGGCTGTCCAGCACGGCGGAATAGCGCAGGAATGGCGCCAGCTCGGCCGAGCGTTCGATCTGCGCCCAGCGGCCGGCGGCATGGGCGGTGCGCAGATTGGTGTCAAAGATCACATGCAGGCGCCGCGCCGAGCCCAGCTGGACCATCTTGGTTTCGCCGGTCAGCGGGTCCTCCATGGCCTGGCGGCCCCACCAGCCTTTGGCCTGGAGGATGGGGGTGATCTGGCGCCGCCAGTCCTTCTCCAGGGTGCCGTTGGCCAGGGCATCGGCCAGGGACTGGTGCAGATCCTTGAGGATGTCGAAGCCGGTGGACTTGGCCACCGTGAAGGCGGTGGCGTGGTCCTCGTGCCAGAGATCCTGCCAGGCGAAGCTGGGCTCCAGCCGCTTGCCCCTGTTGCGGAAGGCCGCCACCGCTTCGGCGGGGGGCAGCGCCGGCAGCATGGGACTAGCCATTGAGATCGTCGGTTTCGGTGGTGCCGGCCAGACGGGCGGTGAACATGGACCGCGCCAGGGCCTCGGTCAGCTTATCCGTATCCATCGTGCCCAGCAGCTCGGGCAGGCGAGCCAGGAACTCCTCGGGCGTGGCGCAGCGGGCGGCCAGGTCGTGGATCGGCGCGACCATGGGATCGACCAGGGGCTGCCAGTCGGCCAGTTGGGCATCCACCAGGGCGTCGATCACGTCGGTGCCGGTGGCCTGGGCGCTGGATTGCTGCGACTGGGTGGCGATCTGCCCGCCCTCGACGGCGGGATCTGGGGGCGGCTCGGCCGGCGCCGGAGCGCCAACCGAGGGGCGCAGCAGCTTGACGTCCTTGCCCTGGGGCGGGTCGGGCAGGCCGATGACGTCGCGGACCACCGATTGCTCGACCTCGCCGCCCATATCCACGAAGGTCTTGACCGATTCCATGAACAGCTTGGTGTCGACGGGATCTGGGCGGCGGATCACCAGGCGGGGATAGCGATGCTGTGGTCCCTGATTGAGGTCGATGAAGGGACGGACCAGTTGCGCGTTGATGGTGTCGCCGATCTGGTCGGCGTCGTCGCGCTCGATGTCGTCCTTGACCTTGTCGTGGGCCTTGGCGGTGCCCACGTGCTGGCCCACGTCGGTGGTGCCGGTCTGGCCCAATACCGCCTTGGACACCTGCTTGTCGGCCCACTCGGCGAATTCCTTTTGCACCGTGATGGTGCCGCTGATCTTGGCCTCGATCAGCTCGACCATCATGGAATCGGGGATGATGGCGGCGGCGTCCTTGTGCAGGTTACGCACGGCGCGCAGCAAGGTGGCCTTGTCGGGCTCAGAGGCGCCGGAATGGTACTTGCCCAGCCGGATCGGCTGGCCGAACACCTCCAGGAATTCCACCCAGGCCTTGATGTCGAAATTCTTGAACAGGTACAGCCAGGCCATGGCACGGGCCAGGCCGCCCCGGATCGGCAGGCCGGACTTGGTCCTGTGGGTGTGAACGATGTAGCCGAAGGGCTTCAGGGGCTCGGGCATGCCCATGCCGGCGGCGCCGCCCTTGAGCAGCAGGATGCGGCCGTCGACCGGATCGAACTGGAACCAGCGGGGATCGCGCCATTCGATGCGGGTGGGCGTCCACAGGTTGGCGGTGGTGTTCCAGAGGATCTCGCCCACCGAGAACCCCTTGCCCACCGCATCCATCATGTCGAACAGGTATTTGCCGATCACCCCGCTGTCCACCAGGTGCTCGCGCACCAGGTCGGCGATCTTCTGGTCGGCCGTCTCGTCGCTGGCGGCCTCGACGGTGATGGGAAGCTGCGACACCTGCAGGCGCCGCGTGCCCAGCACGGCGCGGTAATGGAGGTCCTTTTCCTCCATGTCCTCGGCCAGTTCGAGATAGGCATCGGCATTGCCCTGCTCGGCCTCGATCAGGATGGAGGCGAGGCGCCGGGGGGTGAGGCCCGAGCTGGGATGGTCCGACAGGATCTGGCGCACGCCGGCGAGCGTCGGCCCGGATTCCTCCTCGGTCAGGCGGTCATATTCGATGGGCCGCCCGGTAACCGGGTCGATCAGGCTGGATTTCTGGGTGGACATCACCATGCTCCTTGGCCGAAGCGGCCATCGTCATCGTCGTCATGGCGGCCGGCTTCCTCGGCCGCCTTCCGGGCGGACTGGTAGCCGTACTCGACCACGCCGCCCAGGGTGGCGGCATAGAAGTTCAGCAGGGCCACGGCGGCGTCGGCGTGGCGCCGGCCGCCGTCGGTGCCCTCGGTGCGGACGTCCACGGGGATCTTGCCGACACCGTTGATCACTCGGAATTGGTGGAGATCGTCCCGGGTGTCGAGATCGTTCGGGATGTGGAAGGTCTTGTCCGCGAAGGCCGCGCTGAACTTTGGCGTAAACTCCCGCGCCCAGACGTCGGAGGGCATCAGCTCGACGATACGCTCGGGGCCGAATTTCTGCCGGGCCTCCTGGGCCAGGACCATGCCGTTGCCGTTGGCGTCGAGTACGCCACCCTGCAGGCGGCGGCGCTCGCGCAGCCAGGTGCCCATGTAGAACAGCAGTTGCTTCTGCTGGTCATAGGGGCATTGGCGCAGTTCGGCGATCAACGGCACATGGCGGTGCAGCATCTGATCGGTGTAACCGGCGGCGTAGGCGGCGCGGTCCTGACGCATGGCGAAGTCGCCGCCCAGCGCGCACAGCGCCCCGGCGGGGAACTTCTCCAACTCGGGCGTGATGTGCTCCTTGATCCACAGATCCATGTGGTCACGGCGCAGTTGTTCGGGCCAGTCGACGAACTCCAGGCTTCCAGCCGGTTCCGGCGGCACCCAGCGCGCCACCCGATAGTCCTGATGCTGGGCCGCCTCGATCAGGGCCAGGGCCAGCATGGTGCCGTCGCCTTCGCGGGGCACGGCGTCCAGTTCTTCGCGCATGGCCTCGGTGCGCGAACCGTAGGACCGGCGAATCTTGGAATACCACGCCGCCTTGTCCTGGGGGCTCATGGCGCGGTTCTTGACGGCGCACATGCGCTCGTACAGGCCACCGGCGACGGCGTCGTCGAAGGTGGCGCGATGCAGCGATGCCTCCTGGATGCCGGTGCGGATCTCCTTGATCAGGGTGTTGTAGGCATTGGTGTTGCCGTTGTGGGTGCTGATGATGCGGATCTTGCCGCCCCAGATCAGCAGGGCCAGGCAGGCCTCGATCACCTTGCCCACATCCTGGTGGAAGGCGGCCTCGTCGATCACCACGATGCCTTGCAGGCCGCGAATGTTGGCGGGCCGGGACGACAGGGCGGAGATGCGATGGCCAGAGGCGAAGGTGATGCGGAAGGCGGCGATCTGGCGGGTCTTGGCCTCGCCGCGCTCGTCGACTTCCACGTCCTCAAAGACGAACTCCTCGATGTCCAGCAATTCACCGGCAAGGCGCGAGGCGAATCCGGCGCAGGTGGCGACGAACTCGCGGCCCTTTTCCTTGGTGTCGCCGATGTACCAGATATCGTCGCCGCCGGCCGATTTGGCGGCGGCGGCAATCAGCGTGTCGTCCCAGGCCTCTGCCCAGGTAAAGCCGGTGCGGCGCCCCTTCTCCGCCGCCTTAAAGGCGGATTGATCCTCGACCCACCGCTTCTGGTGGGCCATGAGGATGCCCTCGCCCAGCGGGTCGTAGGTGGAAAGCGCCGAAGTGCCCCATAGATCATCGATCAGGGATTTGGGTGGCACCCATTCAACGGCCATTTAAGCCCCCTGCCAAAGCCAGAAGGCGATCAGCGGAGGAATTCCCACCAGAAAAGCGGCGCGCCCAGTCAGACAGGCCGCGATCCATAGACCCACAATCGGCAAGACCTGGGCCAGGGCGACGAAAACCTGCATCACGCCATCCCCGCGATGTCGCGCCGCAGTTGGGCGAGGCGCTCGGACGACAGGCCCCTTTCGCCGGCCTTGGTGGCGGCACGTTCGGCCTTGTCCACCAGGGCGGAGGCAGCCTTTGCCATCTCCGCCTTGACCTCGGCCTGAAAGCGCTTCAGCCCCACCGATGAGCGGGTCAGGGTGGCGATGTTCTTGGCGGCGCCGGACAGCAGCTTGACCCGGTCGGCGGACGGCAAGTCCTCCTCGGACGCTTCCTGCAGGTTGATGATGGTCTCGAACAACTCGGACTGGATCAGGGCGGTCAGCGCCTCGGACCGGACATCCTGATCGTCGGGCGACGCATCGGCCAACAGCTTGGCCGCCTCGGTCGAGGCGCGGATCGCCGCCAGGCGCCGTTCCAGCTTCTGGCCGTAGCGGTGAATGGCCGACTTGCTGATGCCATAGCCGCGTTGCCTCAACGCCTCTTCAAGGCGCTGGTAACCGCTGAAATTGCCGTCGGCCAGCGCCCGGTCGAGCCAGGTCTTGACCGAGGGCGGCAATTCGGCGACGCCGCCACGCGACGTCATGAGTTCGCCCAGTACTTGACCGGCCGGGCGATGCCGGGCGCGCAGTCGATGGTGTATTCGGCGATGTCGGTGCCATAGCGGGTGAGATTGGCCCACCACGGCCCCGCCGGGTCCTTGCGCAACTCCACCAGGTTGCGGTCCTTGAGATAGTCCAGCGCCTTCCTGATCTCCAGCGGCGTGGAATCGGGATACATCGCCTGGGCGATGGACAGGATCACGGTCTCGTTGAGTTCCACCGGAGCGGAATTGTTGCAGGCCAGGATGATCAGCCAGCGCAGCGTCTCGCGCCGGACCTTGTCGGGATCAACGGGCAGGGCGGTGCTCATGCAAGGCTCCTTCGCGCAGCAGCATGGTGATCTGGGTGTTGATGGCGTCGAGCTTGGCCTCGATCACCGTCTGGTTGCGGACGTAGTCCTCGCGGCGCACGTAGTGCAGGGGCAGATCCGCCTGCCAGCGCAGGAAGGCCTTTTCCAGCTCCTGCACGTCGGCATTGGTGGCCTCGATCGTGGCGAAGCGGGAATCAATGGCGGTGAAGCGGGCGTCCAACTGCTTGGACACCTGGCCCAGCAGCACCTTGCCCGCGCCGAACAGGAAGGTGAGGCCGAGCAGCAAAAGGCCGCCCAGGGCGGTCATCAATTGCCACAGGTCAATCTGAATGGTCATCGCCCCCCCTTGTCCAATTGGTGACTGCACGGCCCACACAACGCCCCGACCTCCGGCTTGCCGCCGCAAGTGCGGCAAAAGGCCGGGGACGGATCGACCTCCCAATGGGGATCGGGGATGACCTGGGGCCGGGGCTTGACCCCGGCGCGGGCCAGGGATCGCATCAGGTGGCGCTCCTGGATGGTCTGCGCATCGTCGCCGAAGTCACTCATGGCCGGAGTTCGGGGCGCGGGCGGCGTCCTGGGCGGCACGGGCCGCAATCGTGGCCACGTCTACGGCGTGCTGTCCGATTGAAGCCGCTTCGTCGCCGCCGCTTTTGAGGAGTTCCACAGCGTCAAGGGCCCGACCGAGGGCGGCACGTAATTGCGCACAGCCTCCAGCGCCGGCATCGGCTTTGCCGTCGGCGCCACCACCACCGCGCCGATCCGCTCCGGCGAGGGCGAGCAGGCGGTCACGAGCAGCGTCAAGGTCGCCAGACAGGCGAACACTCTCAGCCTGGGCGCGGGCGCTATCCTGGGAGAGGCGGGCATAGTCGTTCTCCAGCTTGGTGTACCGGTCGATCTGATCCTGCATCAGGCGCAGGACGATTTCGGTCTGGTCGGACAGGGTCTGGGCGGCATCGGCCCGCAGGCCGGCGACAGCCTGGCCGTGGAGGGCGGAGTCGTAGCGGTGGACCATGATGCCGGTGGCCACCGATCCGGCGGCGGCCAGAGCCAGGGCGGCGATGATGCTCCAGCCCAGCAGGGCGGCCGAGGGGAACCCCAGGAAGGCGGCAAGACGACCGATCACAGCCCCGCCTCCATGCGGGCGGTGTATTCGGCGATGCGCGACACATAGGTCAGGGTCTCCGCCGAATGCTGGCCGGTCACATGGCCCAGGCAAGGGGCAATCACGACCCACAGCCGTGCGCCGCCGCAGGTCTCCTGGGCCTTGAGGATATTGCCCGCCCCGGCGTTGTAGCTGGCCTGGGCCAGGGGCTGGCGGTCATGGGGGGAACGCCCGTTGCGCCACATCTGGCGCAGCTTGGCCATGTAGTAGGCACCGGCCTCGATGGCGATGGGGGCATGGGGGGACACCCCCCCCAGGCGCAGCTCGCGGGTCACCTGGTCCCAGGTGCCGGGCATGAACTGCGCCAGGCCCTTGGCGCCCACCGGCGACACCGCGGCCGGGTCGAGGCGGCTTTCGGCGTACAACTGGGCCTTCCAGGACGCAGGCCGGGGATAGTCGGGCCAGTAGGTTTTGACCGCCCGGTCGATCTCGGCATCGTAGCGCGACGGGTAGACCGTGCCGGCATTGGCCGCCGAGCAGCCCATCAGGGCGCCCAGCAGCAGGGCCAAGCCGACAAAGCGCAGACCATAATAGAGGGCGAGCGCAATGGGGTTTTTGGCCATCTGCTCCATGCTGTCGTCGAAGGTCCGCTTGGCGCGCTGGTCGAGGTGGGAGGACAGCCAGATCAGGCCGAGGATAGCCAAGATGGCGAAACCCACCCGCAGCAGGATGGCGGTGATGGCGAAGTCATCGAACATGGAAAACCCCCGACGAATGGATCGGGGGTCAGCGTAGGGGCGGTGGGGGAAGCGGCCTCGCGGAAGTGTTCCGCCGGAGGGGGGTGGCGAGGTTCAGACGGAGGATTGCATACGGGTGTGCGGACAGTCAATCCGGGTTACAGCAGCTCGCCCTGGCGCCCATCCTTGTCCTTGGAGCCGTTGCGGACCATGCGGACATAGCGGGCCGTGCAGCCCACCGCCCGCGCCGCATCGGTGGTCCCGCCGGGATCGAGGCGGCGCAGCGCCGCCTTGACGCTGCCCAGGCCGGCGGCGCGGGGGATGTCGTTGTCCTTGCCGCCATATTGCTCGGCCAGCACCAGGGCGGCCTCCAGGCTGATGACCTTGCAGATCTCGTTGTCGGGATTCGGGTTGGCCGGGATGTAGCGCTTGGTCCCGCCCCAGGCGGCGGCCAGCTTCAACGCCTCGCCGCCATGGCCGCGCCGCGCCAACTCGCCCAGCAGGCCGGGCAGATGGTCGGGATTGGTGGCATGGCTATTCACGGCATCACCTTTTGGTGGACATGGGGGCCGGGGCCACGAGATGCTTTTCCGCTCCGGGACCGATCAGGGGAAACAACATGCGGACGTGGTGGGAATCGCTGGGGCCAATGGCCCGGGCTGGACTGGTCTTTGCCGTGCTGATCACCCTCATGACCATGTTCGGAATGGTCGAGCGGACCCAACGTCCGGTGTTCCCCCCGGTTTTCGTGTCGGTGGAACAGAGAGTCTTCTTTGCGCTGCGCAAAGGCGATTGCCTCGACGCGGTCCGGGTGGGAACGCTGCAGCTCCCCGAGCGCGCCGATCCGGGCGAGTTCTGCCACTACCGCGCCGGGCTGGATGCACAGTGCCGGCAGGACGGAGGAAACAAGGCGACCTGTGTCAACGCCGGGCCAAGCCATTAATCGTCCCCGTAGCGACGGCAGGCGGCGATCCCGCCGCCGGCCATGGCGGGCTGGACCTCGTCCAGGGCGTGGGTGGCCAACAACAAGGCCGCGGTAAGCAGGAATATGGAGTCGGAAATAGATGAATGGATAGTCTGGATGAATATCAACGCTGGCGCGGCCGGTTGGTTCCAAGGTGTTACCGCCCTGGGAGCGATTATGGTCGCTATGGTCATGCCCCAATGGCATGAACGGACCCGGCAAAGGGCGGAATTGGCTCGGCACCTCGATGCTTTGGCGGCAGTTTCCACACATGCTGAGAGCCTTGTCCTTGCGGCCCAGATGGGGCTGAGCGGCAATTCGGTGCAAGGGTATGTCGAGATGGGACATGACCAGAGGTCCTTCGATTATGCCCAGAAGGCTCTCGAAGACATTGTCTTGCACGAACTTCCCAGCAGCCAGTTGGTGGCCAACGTCATCGCCTTGAGGCGTGAAGTGGCGGCAGCGAACGCTGTGACAAAACTCGCTATAAAGTATTGCGACGACAGAGATTTTGATTGGAATTATCTGGTCGATGTTTTCCCTGATATCGCTGCCAGAGCCCACGACGCAGCCCTCGCTATCCGGAATGCGCGCTACTTTTTGGTCAACAGCCTCTGACATGGCTCAGTCCCCCTTCGCCGCCCGCAACCGGGCGCCGAGGTCGGTGATCAGCAGGTCCAACTGGGCTGTGGAGCAGAAATGCACCGACGCCACTTTGACCAGGCTATAGGCGTGGGCGCCGAGGTCGATGGCGGGGGCGGTGCCGGCGGCCGACAGAATGCGCCATTGGGCGGCCAGCACGGCGCGGCGGCCTTTGAAGGCCGGTTGAAGCTTGTCGAAATCGGCCCAGCACACCCCGGCCCGCGTGCACCAGTCCTTCAGCGCCTCGATGATGGGGGCGGCTTCGGCGGCGCGGACGAAGCGCAGATCGGCGACACCATGCTGGCGCTCGACGAACTGGCGCAGCGCCGATTCGCGGGGGTCATCGACCTCTCCCAGGTTATGGAGCGAGATCCACAGAGCGCGGGCCAGCTTGGCATGGGGCGACTGGGCGGCGCTGGCCGGCGCCGGATTCCGGGTGCCGCCGTTGAGGTGGTCGAGCACCTGGCGCAGCTGGGCGTCGGTGCAGTCCTTGGCCGAGCGTTTGCCGGTCTGGACCTCCAGCATGTCGCGGTAGGCATCGTCGTCCAGGCCCTTGGCCTTGGCGGCGGCATGGATTGCGGCGTTGAGGGCGCGGCGGGCGGGGGTGGTGGTCATTCAGCAGCCTCCGCCATGGGCGAGAGCATCGTGCAGAGTGCGGAACGCGAGCGCAGCAGCCAGAGGGTAAACCCCGTTACCGGTGAGCCGCAGTCGGTCCACCCGATGGGCCATTGCATGAGCCACTCCACAAAGCGCGGGTTCAAGCGTCGGGTCGAGGTCGAGAACTTCGCCCCAGCGGGGATCTGCCGGGCCAGGGGCGGCGAGAGGCAGTGCTCTACGAAGTTGGGCAGCTGTTGCCCCCGATTCGTCCCGGTGTTTCTCCTGTCCTGGCTGTCCTGGCTGTTTGGTGCCCGCCAGTCCCGTGCCGCAGGTGTCGGCCAGATGGCCACCACATCCTTCAGGTCCGCCCTGATGCCGCCAGGAACATTCGTATTGCGGCCAGGACGATCCTTCTTCGGACGGGGTGGACGGGGTGGACCGCAGTCGACAACCTGAGGCGTCGGCCAGGTGGCCACCTGCCGGGACAGGGAGTGCAGTCCGGCCTTCAGTTTCGGCGTCCAGTGGGCAGCCCCCCCCGCTTCCCATCCGAGGCCTGCGGCGTCCTCCAGACATTGGCCTGTTGGGTCAAGCTCATGGCGTCCTTGCGGCCCGTCACGGCGACACGGCCGGGATGTTCCGCCTCCGATGACCGTGGGGTGTTCCACAGGGCCACAGTGTCCTCCAGACGGAAGTTTCTCGGGTCCATGCCGCGTTCCGGCGACCCCGCCCCTTTGGAGGCAGACACGCGAGGAGTGGGCCAGGATGAAAAGCCGCTCTCTCTGGTGGCTCGCGCCTGCTTCAAACGCCGTGAACAATCCCGCCGCAACGCGGTAGCCCAGGCCTTGAAGGTCGTCGAGCACGACGGGGAAGGAGCGAGATAGATGGGGCCCGACGTTCTCGAAGAACCCCCATTCGGCCCCGGTATCATCGAGGATGCGGCGGAAATGGGGCCACATCCAGCGTGGATCATCGACGCCGCGCCGCCGGCCGGCGTTGCTTTCGCCCTGGCACGGGTATCCGCCAGAGACGAGATCCACGATTCCACGCCACGGGCGGCCGTCGAAGGTGGCAACGTCGTCCCAGACAGGAGCCGTATCCAGGGACGCATCCGCCATCCGCGCCACGAGAGTGGCCGCAGCACCGGCTTCCCGCTCGACGTAACCCACAGTCCGGTATCCGGGCAGGGCGATGTGGAGCCCCAATTCGAGGCCCCCAGCCCCGGCACATAAAGCCAAGCCATGCATCATCCCCTCACTCGGGTTTCGTGGTCGCGGATCTTGTCGAGATCAGCCATGGGACACCTCGGGGATCGGCGATCCCAGGCGGCGCCAGGCGTCACGGCCGGGGGCAGTGGAGCCGGCGCGGGCTCGGAGCTTTTCCCAGGCGATCAGCCTGTCGGCGGCCAGCTCCAGGGCTTCGGGCGGAGTGATGATCATCTCGCCGGGCTCGGGCCGGTAATGCAGGCCGGGGGCGAGCCAGCAGCCGACAAGGCTTTCGTTGAAGAGGCCGGTGCCGTCGGCCTCGGTGCCCCAGCGCCCCGAGAGGACGGTGAGCTTGGTATCGTTGCGCCCATAGAGGTGGGCGAGGATTTCGCTTCGGCGTGCCCAGGTCATCATGGTCAGCCCTCCGCCTCCGTGAGGCAATCAGCGGTGGTCTCGTCGATCTCGCGGGCGAAGGCGGCCAGCGTCTCGGCATAGCGGTCGGCGGCGCCGACGATGTATTGGTCGACATCGTCGTAGCGCAGCGCGATGGAGCGCAGGGACTTGATGGCGGTATCGACGTTGCGGCGGCTCTGGGCGGCCATTTGCTTGGGCGTGGGCATGATCATCCCCTGGTCCGGGTTTCGTGGTAGCGGTTGAGCGCGTCCCGGATGTCCGGCCAGCTGAGGCCGGAATCCTCGGCGGCGGCCAGAACGCGCATCAGGTCGATCTTGGGGTCGGGCTGCTCGGCCGCCTGATGCAGGGCCAGCGGGGCGAGGACGCTGCGCAGATCGGCGGCGGCCTGCTGGAAGGCCCGGCCGCTGTCCGACCTGGTGCCGAGCACCCGGGCGCCGATCCGGGCCAGATTGTCCACGCGCATCAGGACATCGAGCAGCCGGGCCATGATGATTAACGTCCAGCCATCAGTTGCTCGCGGGTCGGCGGCGCGATGCGCCCTCCGTCCACCATGCTGGCCGAGGCTTTGGGTGCCGCGTCGACGGCCCGGGCGATCCGCTGGGCCAGCTCACTGGTTCCAGCCGATCCACGGTAACGCAGGTTCAGTTCGCCGGAATCACGGCCCCGGAGCCAGTTCTGGATTGCGGAAATAGAGTTCGGCTTGGCCATGGCGGCCGCCGCCGCCGCCTGGAGAACCACGGCGGTCGCGGCACCGGGCCGTCCCTCGCAGGCATGGCCAGCGGCAATCACCCCGGCGCGGGCGGCCGGGTTGCCGCCCTTGACGATCTTTTCCAGGGTTGCCAGGGCGAGGGTTTGCCCCGCCCCCATGCGATCTTTCTGGACGGGATACTTGGGGATGGCCAGCCGGGCTTCGTCGCACAGGCCCTGCACCTCGATGGCCAGCGGATCGCGGGCGGCCAATCGGGCATGGAACAGGGTGTACGGATTGACCTGCACCCGGACCTGATTGGTGGCGACGAAGATGGCCGCCTGCTCGGCCATGGTCGCCTGATGGACGACGATGCAGGGAACGGTCTTGATGTCGAGGCGCCGGGCGGCCTCGACTCGGTGCTGACCATCGATGATCAACCAGCCTTCGTCCTTTTGCGTCACCAGGGCGGTACCGAAGCAGGACCATTTGAAATTTCCGACAATCTGGTCGATGGCCTTCTGGCTGGCCCGGCTGTCGATCTTGCGTTGGTAGGCTTCGTCGACGGACAGCAGGGCGACCGGCAGCCATCCCAACTCGGGGCGCTGACCGAAGTCCATCACGGTGGGGGGAGTGTCCATGGTGATCTCCTGAATAGTGTCCCGGCGCCGATGGCCGGCGCCGGGAGGCTGGTGTCAATCGTCCAGGGGCGCGAGCAACGCCATGGACTTGATGAGGTCGTAGATCCGGCGGCGCTGCTGCTCGGGGACCCGGTAATAGGCGCGCACCAGTTCGAGGGTTTCCCGCTTCATCATGGGATCGGGCTCGAACCCGGCCGGAGTCTCGGACGGTTCGGCCGAGCCCTTGATGATGTTCACCGGACTCTGGGCCTGCACCTGGTCCGCCATGTCGTCGAAGAAGTAGGAGATGGGAACGTCCAGCACACGGGACAGGTCGAACAGGCGCGAGGCGCCGATACGGTTGGCGCCGCGCTCGTACTTCTGCACCTGCTGAAAGGTCAGCCCGATGGCCTCGCCCAGCTTTTCCTGGCTCATGCCCAGCAAGGTGCGGCGCAGGCGCATACGGCCGCCCACATGGACGTCGACGGGATTGGGGGCGCCGTCGTCGAGGCGACCACGGGTGGAAACGTTGCGGGGGCTTTTCGGAATGGTGCCGGAACCGGCGGACATGCTATTCATGGTGCTTCTCCTGATATCGCGGCGCTTGCCGCTGTGAAGGCCGGTCCCGTTGCAGCGGGGCCGGCCAAATCCTTATGAGGCGCAGGCCACCGCCAGGGCGGCCTTGGCGATGTCGGAAACGGGGGCGATGTCGGAAACGGGGTGGCCGAGGATGTGCCGGGCCATGGCCTCGGCCACCGGCGCCGGGATCAGCAGGGTCTCGTTGCCCCAGCGCATCTCGAACGTGCCGGCACCCTTCCAGCCATAGGTCAAAGTGGCCTCGGTCCTGGTCTGCATGGGATCAGCCCTCCCCTTCGCTCTGGGGGATGCCGGCTTCCACCGTGTCCAGGGTAAGGATCTCGCCGGACTCCCCGGGCAGCAGCTGCAGGGCGATCTGGTCGGCCAGCCCTCGGAGCGTGCCCCAATCCGCCTCCAGGGGGATGGGGCGGCCGAAGTGGTCCTCCAACTCCAGCTCGATGTGAGCCCGGGTGAGGCCGTCGATGCCAAGATCGGTGCAGGTCCGGTCGAGGGCGATATCCGTCCCGTCGTCGACGTGGCGGGCAACGGCGAGCAGCACCGCGGCGTCGATCTCATCGCGGCGGGCCTCGGCGGCGGCGATGCAGGAGGCGCACAGGTCAGCGGGAGATGCGCAGGCCTGGCAGGCGGGAAAGGTGCGGGAATGCTGGGCCATGGCGTCAGTTCCTCAATGGCGGTTCACGATAGGGGCCGGCCAGCGGGACGGGATATGTCCACCCCCCCCCCGCAGGCTCGATCACCTGGCACAGGCTGGCGAGGCGCACGTCGGTGCCGCCGACGGTGTGGCGCAGGGTCAGGGTGGTGCGATTGATCTCGATCACCTCGGCCGTGCCGGCAAAGTAGTGATGGTGATAGCCGCCGGGCGACCAGGTGGCGTCGGGAGGGATCGGCTCGTAGGCGTGGGTGACGGTGTCGCCCACCTTGATCTCGCAGCCGTTGAAGTCGATGAGGGCCATGGTCAGGACTCCTTGGTGGATTCAGGGCGCAGATTCGCCTCGGCATTGGCCATGGCACGGTCCCAAGCCGTGGCGGATGCTACGGCGATGGCGGCGATCTTGATCAGGCGGTCGCGGTAGTCGGCGGCGGGTGCAGCGGAGTCATAGGGATCGGCCAAACGGTCAATGTGACGACGCAGCAACTGGCGCCAATCATCGGCATCATGTCCGTCGTCATGCTCGGGGCCGCCCCATTGCACGTCCTGGGCACAACGCTCGGCGACGATCTGCTGCAGAACCTTCGGCATGCCGTCGGTCACCCGCTCGATCCTGTCGCAGGCGTACTCGTCCCCCTCGATCTCGATGGCGATGTTGATGACGGCGCTGGACCGGCGTTGCCCCTCCACCCACACCTCCATGGCGTGGTTATAGGCCACGGCATAGTCGTGGCGCGGGCGGGAGCCTCGCTCGACGGCTCAGGCATTTTCCAAATGCCGTTGTTCCTGGTCATCTCCAGCGGCAGGCCATAGGACGGCATCGAGCGCATCAGGCCGCGCAACGGATCGGCGATGTCGGCCGGCAGTACCATTTCCTTCTTGTGCAGCAGCGCCGGGGCGTTGTCCTCGGGCACTTCGCCCCAGCCGCGCTCTGCCACCGCCACCGCGCCCAGCCACGCCTCGGTCGAGGCGTAGGCTTCGGCCGCCGCCGCTGGCGCCAGGGCCGGGCCGACGATGGGGATGGCGCAGATCGACGCGTAGGCGGCGGCGGCGGCACGGGCGGCGTCGGCGCTGATGGAGCCGGCAGCGGCGATCTGCGACTCCATGATGGCCGTGGTGGTTTCCTCGGTCACCGCCGCCGTCTGCTGGGCCGCCGAACTCTCGGTAGAGAGCGCCATGGCCAACTGGTTTTCAGCCCAGTCCATGGCGATTTCCAGGCCCTTCTCGGCATACTTGGTGGCGATGCCCTCCAGCGCGCGACCGAACAACTGCTGCATGGTCATGGTGCCTTGTAGGACGCCGCTGACCATGGTGCTCATGGCGCCCTTCATGGGGGCGGTCCATTCCGAGATCACGCGCTTGTGCTCGGCCAGTTGCTGAGCGTCGAGCTTCTTCAGGTCCAGCGCCCGCTTCTGGTCCAGCTTGGCCAGGTCGTTCATGGCCCGCTGATATTCGACGGTGCCCTGGCGATAGAGCGCCTTGCGGTCGTTGAGCGCCTTCTTTTCGAGCGCGTATTCCTGGTCCTTCAGCTTACGCAGCTGTGCGATCTGCTCCAGCGCCGAAATCTGGCCGGTCTGCTGCTGGATGGCCAGTTCCTCGGCCTGAAGCGCCAGGCTGTCACGGGCGAACTGCCGCTTGGCCTCGGCCTTCTCGCGCTCAATGCGCTTGGTCTGTTCAGCCGCCTCGCGCTCCATCTCGCCGATCTTGCGGAGCGCGTCCTGGTAGTCCTTGGACCGCTCGCCCATCTGGGCCTTGACCAGGTCGGCCTCGCGCCGGGCGATGGCAATGCGCTCGGCGCTGCCATTCTCGGCGGCCTGGCGCTGGCGCTCCAGGTCGGCCAGGTTGGTGCGGTAGATGTCGTCGTCGACCGCCTTCTGGGCCTGGGTCTTGCGGCGCAGGATCTGGTCGTAGTCCTTGGTGCCCTGCTGGGCGGTGGTCAGCGCCTTCGCCCAGAAGTCGCGCTCGATGACATGCCACTCCTCGGCCGAGTGGCGTTCCATGTCGCGGCGGCGATCCAGTTGCGCCTGCAGACCCTGCAGGGCGGTCTCGGCGCCGCCCTTGTCGCCGATCTCGGCCTTCTGCCGCTCGGCTTCGCCACGAGCCTGGCGGATACGCTCCAGTTCGGCGCGCTCGGCCTTCAGCCTGTCCAGCTTGGCCTGGTCGCCGCCGGCGTCCTTCTCGTCCTGGGCGATGCGGGAAACCAGGGCTTCCTCGCCCCGCTTCAGCTCGTTGATCTTGCCCTGCAGATCGGCGCGGCGCATCTCGTCCGAGCGGTACTGCTCGGCCAGGTGCATGGCCCGCTTGATCGACTCGTCCTCGGGCTGCCTTTGGGGTTTGTCGGCCGCCGGAGCCGGGGCATGCTCCTCGGGCTTGGACCAAGAAAGCCACGGCGCCTTTATGTCGCGCGCGGTATCAATCACCCCCTTGAGGTGGCCCTGCATGGCGGCGGTGTGGGTTTCCCATTCGCGGGCGATGTCGGCCGGGGTGCGCTTCAGCATCTCGGCGGCCTGGGCGAAATCGCCCTTGGCCGCGAGCGCCATGGCGGAAATGGCATTGGCCACCGAAGCCGCCACCGGACCGACGATGGCGCGGGCCGCCTCATCCAGGTACTCCAAGGTTTCGATCAGCATCTTGACGATGTCGATCACGCCCCAGAATGCCTTCCCCAATTCCTCCGCCGGAGTGCGCATGACCTCCAGGGCGGAGGCCACGGAGTGCATCATAGAGGCCAGCACGTCGCCCTCGTGCGAGGTGCCGGTCATGGCGTCGCCCAGAAGCCGCAGGTTGTTGGCGGCCTCTTTGGCGGCCAGTTGAAACGGGGTCAGGCTGTCCTTGGCCGCCTGCTCCATGGCATCGCCGAATGCCCTGGCGGCGGCGGTGCGGGCACCCATGATGTCGCCTGCACGTTCCAACTCGGCCACCATGGCCAGCGTGGCCGCCGATACCCTGCCGGTGTTCTTGTCCACCTCTTCCAGCATCTTGGACGGGGTTGAGAGCGCGTTGCCCAGCTTGGCCGCCGCCGCCGGCGCCTCCTCGCCAGTGACCGCCACCCAGCCCTCCATGCCCCGCACCATGTCGGCCATGATGGAGGGAGTGACGCCCCGCATCTTGGAGAAGGCCACAACCACCTGCTCTGCGCCCTCGCGAGCAATGCCGTTCATGTCCTGGAGCTGCTCCATATAGGCTTTCAGTTCCGCACGCGAAATCTGGGCCGCCGCCCCGGTGGCTTTGAGGTTCGCCTCGGACTGGGTCAGCGCCTGGTTGAGCTTTTCGTGGTGAGCCAGCACCTCGCCGCTGACGTAGGCCACGGCGGCCAGGGCACCGACCTGGCCCATCAGTGCCAGGCTGACGCCGCCCATGCGCTCTGCCAGCACCATCATCGAACCGGGCATGCGAGAAATGTTGCCGCTGACCGCCTCATGGGCCAGGACGATCAGTTCACGCCGGGCGCCGACGCTGGCGAAGGACAGCTTCTCGGTGGCTTCGGCCGATTCCTTGATCTTGGTGGCCTGCTTGCCGGCGGAGCTGGCGGCCTCGTCGTAGGCCACCTTCATCTGGGGCACCAGCTGGTTGGCGTAGCCGATGTCCATGTTGCCCGCGCGAATCTGCTTGTTGACCTCCTCGACCGCCTCGCGGAACGAGCCAAACCGCTTGGTCATCTGATCGACGGTCGGGGCGAACGAGCCGAAGCCGCGCTCGCCTCCCGAGGCCAGCGCCTCGTTGAGCGAGCGCACGCTGTCGCTGGCACGGCCGGCGGCGGCGGCGGCGCTGGCCAGAGACGTGGTGGTGCGAGCGGCGGCGCTTGCGGTCTCGGTGGCGGTCACTGCCGCCGCCTGGCGCACCTGGTCTCCCGAGGCCGCCAGGTCGCGGTTGGCGGCGGCGGCGATGGTGGCGCGCTCCGCTGAAACGTTAACCGCGTCGGCAGATTGCTGTATGGCCGCCGACATCTGCGGAACCGCCTGGGCGGCGGCGGAAAACTGGGCGTTCTGGGCCGCCACTTGGGCGGAAACCTCGCGCACCATGTCGCCCAGAGCCTGCATTTTCTGCCGCAGTTCCTCGACGCTCTGGGCCTGCTCATGGGCGTTCTGTCCGGGGCCGCCTTCCCCGGCGGCCTTGGACTTGTCCGCGAACTGATCGACGGCGCCTGCCGCCTGCTGCACAGCAGCCTGAAATTGGCTGATATCCGCGCCGAAGGTGACAAACACGCCGTCGGTCATGGTCGTTTCCCTTACAGGTACGGGGTGGAGAGGATTTCAGCGGCATCCTTCCATTCGTTCGCCACCTGGACGGGCGCCGAGACGCCGTTATTGTCGATGATGACGATCCGGTTTTCGTTCTTCAGCACCCGGCGGGCCGCGCCCTCCAGTTCGCTCGGGCAGATGAGATGGGTGGGGGTGATGCCCAGCTTCCGCCCGCCGTCACCCACCATCTTGGTCATGGCGGCGCGCGCCGCTTCGAAGTTGTCGTGGTTGAGCTCGGCCTTGCTGCCGAAGGCCAACTGCCAGAGGCCGAAGCCCACGTTGGAGCGGCCGTCGCACCCATACACGTACTCGTTCTGCCAGAAGACGTTATGGTCGTTCGGCGCCGTCAAACTGACGAAGCGGTAGGCCCGGCGCTTCTGGTAGACCAGCGGACGCAACGCCCGGCTGGCATCGATCAGGAACCAGGGGGTGCCGTTTCCGGCCTGCATGTTGCTGAAGGGCTCGACGGTATTGGGGGTCAGATCGATGGGATGCTCTTCGGAGAAAAACGGCTTCTCATCATAGCAGGTCGCGGAGAAACCCTTCTTCATCAGGTCGTAACCCAGGCGATCCGGATGGATGGCGGCCTCTCGACCCATTTCCGTCATCAGCGGAGAGAAAAGACCGTACTGATCGTCTTCGATGGCGTTGCCGGGGACTTTCACCGTCATCTCGAAATTCTTGTTCTTGATGGTGAAAGACCAGCGGGAAAGGCTCTGAATAACCCGGTCACCCACCCATTCCCGCAACATGGGGAATGAGCCGAGCCAATTGTAGTTTTCTTCGCCGGTGGTGCTGGGCACCTCCATGGCGACGGTGGAAATGGTCGGCTTGGCGAGTCCCAGGCCCTTGTTGAAGGCCGTATTGAACCCGGTGAAAATGTCGCCAAGATTGGCGCCGCCGCGAGTAGCCAGCATGATTTAGCCCTTCTTCGTCTTGAGGAATTCGTCTTCGGAAATGCCCATGGCGCTGCACACGGCCATTTGGGAATTGGTGAGGGCGCCGGTTTTCTCGGGAGGAACGGGCGGCTTCCCTTCAAACGGGGACGTGAAGAGGTGACTGAAGACGGGCGGCATGGAGTTGATGAAGCCCTGGAACCGTTCCGGGTCCTGGCTCGCCAGGGAGACCGCCCACGGGCGCATGCCGGGAGTGATCTTTCCTTCCAACATGGCCGAGTTGATGGCCTGTTCGACCTGGGCGCTGTTCAGCTGCTGGCGCAGGGAGACCGCGAGGGCGGAAACTTCCTGGATGGCGTTCGCGGCGGCGATGATGTCGGCCGACTGACAGGCCGTTTCACCCTTGTCGTTCGCCTTGGACGTCAGCGCGCCCAGCACGCCCGAGGGAGGCGTCCCATCCGGCAAGCCAAGATAAGACGCGAAGGCTTTGCAGAGCTTCCCCAGGTCGGAACAGCAACTGACGAAGGTGTCGTCGTTCGTGCCGTCAAAACCAAGAGCAGACTTGGCCCGAGACAGTGTATCGGAAGTCATAGTTTCTCCTTGGCTGCACAGCGCCGTAAGTTCGAGGTTGGGGGTGAGCGTAAGACCGGCGCCGTCAATGCGGATGACTTCACCATTGTCTTTGCGATGAATGATGACGGGGGACAGGTAGCGGTACGCCTTATCGGCCAGAAGACGAGAGGCGGTGGATGTCCACTCCACATTTCCCCAAATCCCATCTTCTCTCGCTTCCAGGCTGTCCAACTTGATCCATCCGGCGGCGGGGATCGGGCCGGACAGAACATTCTTCCCCAGGACGCTCTGGTGTTCGTAGTCGATGGGAAGGTCAACGGCGCGGTGATGGGATTGGGTGGCGGTGATGACGGCCTTTGCGTCACCCAGCGTCCAGGGACCGCGCCCATCGCGGCCGCTGAAGGTGCCGAAGGGAAGAAGGTGGACTCGGGCGGGCGCACTGCCATCTGCGGGCAGCGGTTGGGCGTGGCAGGCGACGAGAAAACCGGCGTCAGGCATTGCCCACCCCCTCGGCATGGGCGCCAATCGCGCCAGGGCCGTTGAATTTCGCGTTCAATAAATCGGGGGCGCCTGGGGGTGCTGCGAACGACGAATCGGCTTCGGCGGGCGCCGTGGCGGGAAAATCGACGTACTCGGCTTCATTGGGGAAGATCATCGCCCAATAGCGGGCGAAATCGCCCGCGAACGGGGCAATGGTCAGGGGGCGGCGCGCCCGGCGCAGCTTGCCCCGGTAATTGTAGACCGAGCGTTCGCAGCCGCCCAACGCAAGGGCGAGTTCGCTGACGGGCTTTCCGCACCCATCGGCCCAGGCGACGAATCCCATACTGTAGAAGGTGTGGAACTCCGCCAGGATCATCGGCAGAACGACTTGCTCCCCCGACGTGCCAAGCCCGTTGACGAGGGCGCGCGCTTGATCCTCCCCGATAAGCCCCGCCAGGATGGTCTTGCCCAAATCCTGTCCACCCTTGGGAAAATTGAATTTTACCCCTCCGTACCGCTTCCCGATGCGATAAAGCGAAGCGATGGAAACGTGGCGGATGATTTCTCCGGAACGCTCGGAAATGGAGGCTGAGAACTGGACGGGGTTTCCTTCGCAGAATTTGACAACGGCAGTGTCTCCTCGCTCGCCGTCCGTAATGATGGCGGCTGACAGCACCGTTTTACGTGCTGCGACATATCTTTCGTTTGCCATTGCATCCCCTTGCGTTTATGGGGATGAAAGTATTCTGCCTTGACTTCTCCAATCAGGATGAACCAGTTCATCATGATTTCCTGCATCATGCAGAATTACGGTATTCCCATCCGGCGCCTACGGCGCCGTAGGGAACGGGCGGTGCGAGCCTCGTGAAGGCCAATCGCCCACCTCCCGGCGCGGCGGGTCCTGGGGAGTGACCCGCCGCATCGGGGCGCCCCCCCACGGCAACCAGGTGGTTGGTGTTTCTCCGGCGGCGAGGGGAAAATCGTCCACCCCTCGCCGTTCGGCGCGGCCCTGGCCGTGGCCTTCGTGACAACCGGGAAATCGCCGGTCCGGTTGGGAGCGCCTTCGGGCTGTCCGTTACGGGGAGAGTGGCGTACCCCCTCGGAGGCCACGGCCAAGGCCGCGCCAGCGTGGCGCAAATGATGAACGCGCGCGCGAGGAGGGGGAGGTTACGGCTTCAGCCGAACGCCGCGTTCGATGAACTCGACACCCGCCGCCTCAAGGGCGCGCTGGATCGCGGCGAGGGTGGAGGCTTTGGGGTCGGACACACCGCGTTCGATGTTGTTGAGCGTCGCCAGCGAAATGCCTGCTGCCTTTGCAAGGTCGGCCTGCTTCATAGCGATCATGGCGCGGGCGCCACGTATTTGGTGCGATGTGACCATGCCCCCTTATAGCGCGGGAACCGTGTCACGTAAAGCAAACTAGGCGCCACACCTAGATTTTGATTGACGCCTTGCGGACTAGGCATTAAACCTAAAAAAGCGGCCCGGTGGGGTGCTGTAACACCGTCACCGAGCCTGACCACAACCCGATTTGGAGCATCGGCTCATGGCTGCTCAATCTCTTAACACAATGCACCTTTACGGCGCCATGGCGCGCCTGGAAACCGCCACCAAAATCATGGCGCTGATCTCCGACCTTCTCGCCGAACGCCGCGATGGAGAACTCCACCTGACCCACGCGGGGGCGAACGGCCTGTACGACCTGACGGCCGAATGCAGCCGATCCACCCGCGACCTGCATGACGCCCTCGGGGCCGCGGCGGAGCGGGAGGACAACACCGCCCTGACCGAGGCTGCCAGCCGCGCCATCTTCGAGCGGGGTTATCGGGAGGGCTATGCGGTTGCCGTCACCGAACCGGGCATTCCCGTCGTCGCAGAGCGGGAATCGGCCCTCGCCTACGGGGTCAAGCTCGGCTTCATGTGCGGCTGGCGGGAGGCGGCCGAGGGCGGCACCAACCGCGCGGCGGCTTGCCAACAGGCGGTGGACGACGCCCTTCGCGTCGCCTTCCGGGCGCCCGGTTCTGAGGAGGAGCGGGTTCCCGAGGCCGCGCCCCCCGGCCCATCCTTGACCGAACCCGTTCCCGACGCGGAACGCGCCGATCTCCACCCACAGGCCCGGCAGTCGGCGTGATCCGGCCAAAGGCAGAGGGGGCGGGCCGATGGTCCGCCCCCTTCGTTCGACAGGGGATATGTCATGGACAAAGGACAGGACAGCTTCGACCTTTCGGTCACCATCCCGGCGTCAGAACTGGCGCAATTGCGCCGCCGGGTCCTATACCTTGAAGCCGCGTTGATCCAGGTCATACGCGACCAACGGCGGATCAAGGAGTGGTTCACCGCCGCCGAGTTGGTGGCGCTCCGCCTGCCCGGCCTGCCCACCAGCAAGGCGGCAGTCACCCGAATCGCCAGGGAACAGGGATGGACCACGGAAAAGGTGCCATGCCAGGGCGGGGAGCGGCACGCCTACCACTTCACCAGCCTGCCCCGCCGTGCGTTCCAGGGGCTGATCGACATGGTACTGGCGCCCCCGCCCGGCGCCGTCGCCCCCGTTGACCAAGTGCCGGAGCTGCCCGAGCCGGAACCGGCGCCGATGCCCCCGCCCAACGCGGCGCCCCCGTGGGTGCTCCCCTTGATGCGGATGATCCGCCACCAGGGCGCTGCCAACGTCGCGGAGGCCATCCGCGAGCTTCCGGCCTTCCTGCCGCCGGGCGTCGCCTGCCCCAGCATGGGAGAGGCCATGGAGGTGCTGCGGGCGCTGGGCATGGTGGCAAGCTGAGGGGGAAAGGGCACCTTCGCGGACGGCCATCACCCTCTATCGGAAGCGCATTCTGGAGGCGTCGATTTACTGACCGTCCATTATGGCGAAATCGGCAGGGGCGCCCACCGTGGCGCCCCTTTTCGTTGATTTCCGCCAACACCACAGATGGCGACTGATTTTCAATTCTTATTTAATTCGAATATATTCTTCACATTGATTGCGCACTCACAGTTTTTCGGCTTATTCGCCCGGTTCAAGGTAATGTTCAATAACATCAACCCAAGGTGGAATGTCACACCTGCGATCCGTCAGGATGTCCATTTTCGTCAACAACGCATTGATATGACGAGAAACACGGTCGTTTGACAGGTTGGACGAACTGGGAACGCCTGTTTCCCCCTGGCGCCTCCAAGAAGTTAAACTTTCAATTCCATAATGGGCTGAATTTTCGGTGGAATTTAGGGTTTTCCCAGAAATCCCGTGGGCCACGAATAAGTGTCGCTCCGAGACGATTTATGTGTCGCGGTGGCCTGAAGCGAATCCGGTTGTATCCGACCGCGCGGCGCCTGCGCCCATCGGCGCTCCCGACCGCCGCCAAAAATCACGAAATCGACGCCATGGCGGTTCTCCGGGCCGCTGAGGCCAAAAGCGCGGTGACGGCCCTCTCCCAAGGGAAACAGGCTTACGCGGCCACAGTGGCGCCGCGCACCGCGTTTTGGCGTCCATCCCACGACATCCCGTCACATCTCGGCTTGTCCCGCCATCCGGGCACATCCGGTGTCATCCGGGGTCATCCGGTGTCTCAGTTGTCCTAAGCCTAACTGTCGTGTCACAAAAAGCGCCCCGCTCAAGCCTAAAGCCCCCCCAAAATCCCCATCCGAGAACATCACTCAGCACACAGCAGGGAGGCGAACCGCCAACATCGCCATAACTCATTGTTTTATATGCATATTTATACACAGAACCTTGAGAAATGCGCCACTCTTGACAGGAGCCTTATGTATTACGACAATATAGCATCACACAACATAAGGTAACATCATGCATAACAGCGCACATCACACAGACAATACCGGCAGAAAACGACTTCGCATACTGAAAAAGCCGAATTTGTTGGGATATACAAACAGTAAACCAACATTAAAAACTCCAATGCAAACGTTTGCAGACTCAAGAGACCCAGAACTACGATTATATAATGAAGGAGAAGCCGCCCTTATCCTTGGCGTTACGAAACGGGCAACGCAAGCCTGGAGGAAGAAAGGCGGGGGACCTCCCTTCGTCAAGCTTTCCGGGAGAGCAATCAGGTATCGCGCCAGCGATCTTATAAAATTCATCCAAGATCGCACCTATGGATCAACGTCAGAATACTGAGGATAGTGAGAAAAATGACCACGTCGCACGAGAGAGAAGCGTACAAGACCCAAGGAAATCCAAGCCTAAATGACTTTATGTCATTCATACATGAGGAAGTATGGTTCTACCTTAGTGCAATTGAATACAAGGTTCTGATGTTTATTATCATGAGAACAATACGCTTTCACAAGAAAGAAGAAGCCATTCCGCTCTCACATTTCCTGGGAGGCGTCTGGGGGAAGGAAGACATCGGAAAATGCTATATGCAAGCACTTGTCGGCGAAAAAGCCGCACATACACTGGGAAAAACAACACTTTACAAGGCGTTTGACCGGCTAGAAAAATTAGGCCTGATCAAGCGCACCAGCACGGGGCGAGCCACAATTTACGCCCCGACATGGAGGCCAGGGATTGCCGCAGAACTCCACTTTGAAAAATTCGGCTGCGGCCGAAACTTCGAATTGCGCAAAGGGTTAAATAAATACAGAAAGATCATTTCAGAGAAAAAAGAGGATGCGCCTCAAGCTTGCTCACGTAGAAGAGAAAGAGAGGTTATATTTTCAGAAGGTGGCGTATGCATTGAGCGAACATATATAGAGTACCCACAAACACACATTGACGACAACATGAATTCTAAGAATATGGATGCTATTTATGGCGCACAGGACAATAATGCTTATATTAATTATTATTTCAATTATTATAAAAATGGGAAATGGGACACGATACCCCGCAACATAAATGGCGAAATCAACCCAATGTTTTTGCAGCCCATAGCAGGGTTACGGATACTTCCCAAGCCCAATCACCTTCAGAAGGCGTCCGCCAATAGCCGAACACCAGCCGTTCGCCTACGCAAACTACGCCACCCCAAACCGAACAACTGATGTTCGGATATTGGCGGAACATAAATACAGAAGTAAATGTAATATATAGTGTAATCATATGGATTATGATGGCCGCCCAGAAGTCAGGTCGGCAGAATTTTTCTACTTACATAAAATGTATACACCGCAATATTAGCAATTATATGTCATACCAGTACCTGTTATCATGTTTGAAAATTCACAAATCAACGATGGACGGCTATGAAATCTTTGATGCGACAACGACTCTTGCCTATTGTTTAATCTTAGAGGCCGTCCGGAAGGTTCTTGAATCAGGTGAATCGGTTATGATTCCATGGGTCTCCAGAGAAATGCTGGGGGCGCCATGTGGACCAAGGACAACCGACGGCTCTATGAGCGGAGCGGACTTCGCTATCCAAGTGATCTGACGGATGAGGAATGGTCGCTGGTGGCGCCGCTGATCCCACCGGCAAAGCGCGGCGGGCGCCAGCGAACGGTGGATCTTCGTGAAGTGGTGAATGGGATCTTCTACGTGTTGATGACCGGTTGCCAGTGGCGAGCATTGCCCACGGACCTGCCGCCCAAAAGCACGGTGCATGAATATCTTGGGCTGTGGGAATGGGATGGCACGCTGGCACGCCTCCATCACGCCCTGTTCATCGAGGTGCGGGAACTCTCCGGCAAAGAAGCCAGCCCGACGGCGGCGATCATAGACAGCCAGAGCGTCAAGGGCGCGGAAAAAGGGGGGCGCGGATTGATCCATCGGGCTACGACGCTGGGAAGAAGGTCAAAGGCAAGAAGCGGCACATCGTCGTCGATACGCTTGGCTTGATCCTCGCGGCTCATGTCCAACCGGCCGATGTCCAGGATCGTGATGGCGGATTGCCGGTCCTCAAGGAGGTCCGGCGCCTCTTCCCCTTCATCGTTCGGGTGTTCGCTGATGGCGGCTACCAGGGGGCCGCCACCGCGGCAGCCGTCCGCGCACTCGGGGCGTGGCACCTGGAAATCGTCAAACGCTCCGACACCGCCAAGGGGTTCGAAGTTCTGCCAAAGCGGTGGATCGTTGAGCGCACCTTCGGGTGGCTGGGGCGTTGTCGCCGTCTCGCCAAGGACTTCGAGAATCTCGCCAGGATGGCGCTGGCGTTTCTTCGCCTCGCCATGATCCGCCTCATGCTGCGAAGGATAGCAAGACACCGGAAATCATAGGAAACTTCACGGACGGACTCTTAGATTTCAAAAACCAAAGTGCGATTTCTCCGCAATGAAAATTTTGGCCCCTTTTTGTGGGGATGATTTGGCTGTAATTTGCCTGCCGCTTAGAGGGGGGACGTAGCCCTCTGGTCGATATGCCCGCAGACGCAATCACGGCTGCAAACGTTTGCAAGGCGATTTGAGGCAAGACACGGCGTGTGCCTTACCGGCAGCCAATCAGCAGTCCGCTTATCTGATTTGGCGCTGCGAACGGCGCGGCCCATTGCGCGGCCCTCTTCCGCATTGGGCAGGGCACCCACGCGATGCCCGCCCAGCACCGTCCCACGGGCCTTTGCAGCGGCAAGGGCGGCCTTTGTCCGCTGAGAGGTCATCTCTCTCATGCTCGGCGACAGCGGCAAGAATGGCCGCCACAATCTTGGTAAACACCGCGTGGGCGTGGGCGTGGGCGTTCACCTCCATTGCCGTGGCGATTAGGAGCAATTCGAGCACATCAATCCACCGCAGACCGTTCTCGATAGATGACACGAACGATTGCGGCACGTCCTGGCTCAGGGGCTATTATCCCCGTTCCCACTCTGCGTTTTGATCGCTTCCATGATGGAAACCGACAGTCGTAGCTCCGCGTCGGTCAGTTCCTCCCCCAAACTCCGCAAACGGTGCTCAAGCTCCAGCCTGTTGCGGGCGACAGCGCGGGGGGTACCGATATCCTCGAAAAAGAAGGTCATGGGGGTGTCGAGTTCCTGAGCGATCCGGGCAAGGGTGTCCAGAGGCGGTGTTACGTGCCCTCGCTCGATATTGGAAATGCTCTCCGCAGTCTTATCAACCCGTTCGGCAAGTTGCTCCTGCGTGAGGCTGCGCTTCAACCGCGCTGCCCGCACCTTCAACCCGATCTGCTGTTTTAGGTTCATGCTCACGCCCCGATTGTCGTTCGGGACGAAACTGCTTGACCATCGAACAGCGTTATGGCTGCTTTCACCTGTACGAAATAGTGTTCGGTATTTTGGTGTTGACGCCGAATGGTGGGCATATCGCAGGGGAAGCATGGGCAACAATCGCCCCATCGTGAATTCCATCCACCGGCATTGGTGGACGACGCTTCTGGCCCTCCCCACGGGGGCTGATACCCCTGGCTATGCGGCATTGCGTCGCGTCTGGGCGGACAACACCATCAATACCGTTTTCGTGGATGAGTCTGGCGATCTGAGGTCCAAATCCAAGCGTGGCATCTATCGCACCGACTCCGAGGACCATCTTATGGTTGCCCTGTTTGAGAATTGGGCGGCACTACCCGATTGCTCCTGGGTTGCGCCTTTCCTGCACGCCTGCGGCATTCGCCCGAGCGGCAATGTGCAGGCGGTAGGCTGGTCCTATGAGTACACTCAGGATCGCCCTGGCAAGAAACCGGGCAAGCTGACAGCCGATATCGTCGTTTGCTGGCAGGATCAGAATGGAGAAGCCGTTCTCGTTCTCGAAACCAAAAAGCCGGGCAATCGGCTGTGGGGCGAAAAAGACCTCCCGGATAGCAGCCCTTATTGCGACGTTCCTGGTTTTGATGGGATCGCACGCCGCTATGCTTGCATGCTAGTCGCCGCCGATGATGCCGCAGCGATGGCGTCCCTCTTGCACAATCAGCCCGTTCTAACGTGGGAGAGGCTTCTCTCTCTTCAGGTGGAAGCCTTCGGGCGATTGCCTGTCTCCTCTGCATTACGAGCATTTCTGGTAGGGGCTATCGTCCATCAAGGGGCTGGCTACGGGATCATTTCCGCCCCCTTCCCAATGACGTGGATGGCGGATCAGCCCGCCGCACCGAACATCAAGGAGCAGGCTCCCCAAACCAGGGCTGACCGCAGGGTCGCTTACTGGCGGCCTGTTCGGCAACGAAGCGTCGGCAGTCGCTCGGTCGAGTAAGGAGGCGTGAGAATGAAGCGCTCTGCAATCATATTCGTGGCTGTGGCGGCGTTGGTTGCCTCATGTGCCACACAAATCACATGGTACAAGGAGGGGGCGACCATCGAGGATTACAATCTACAGGCATATAACTGTGAGAAGGATATGAGGCAGAGCGGCTATTTTGGGGACGCATTCGCCGCGCCAGGAAACATGAGAAGCTTCTACAGCAAGTGCATGATCGTCCACGGTTGGTATCCAAGGGAATGGCTTATAACCTGTCGCCAGAAGGATGGGGCGTTGCTAGAGAGGGCCTCTCAAGTGCACTGCGCTAGCATTGGGGGGACTCCCGTTATTGGTCAAAATGGCACGGCCATCGGCAATTAAGTTGTGACTCAAGCATTGAATTGAGATGCAACTGTCATTCTGAATATAAATTTGCATGTTACTCGCGCCAATAACAAAATCGTAGATTTTAACTGCAATTGATATTTGCCGCTACCATGGTTATAATGGCAACTTGGCGCAAGGCGAGGGTCACCATGCTTGTTGGATCAAATAGACATGATATTTTATTTTCAAGAGAGCTTTCCTCTCTTCTTATATCGAGGAAGGCTGGCCCCACGGATGGCGACAACACGCTTTGCTATCTGCTCGATCCCCTTCAGGAGCAGGCGATTGCCGCCGCCGTCACGCAATATGCGAGCGACCATTCTGCGGTTATAGAATTCCGCCAGCGTATGACATCGATCATAAGCTCCTGTCCGGGACTGGGTCGTCGCTACCAGCAAGCACGCCTGAAAGAAGGCTTGCCTCCGTTGCCGCTTCGGGAGTGTGGGCGGCAGCCCGTTGATGGGCGGGCCGATCAATGGGCGGACGATCCGACAGGGCAAGGCGACGAGCCGCCCATGTGAGCCTATGCGTTGCCCGCACCATGTTACATGTTATTCGATGTTCATTGACTACAACGTAACTGGCTTTCGCTATGGCAGTCTGAGCTACTCCCCATTGGTTGGACAGAATTCGGGGAAGTTTAAGCTACTCTCCGGGCCTGCTGATCGGTTTGGTTGATGGTGTTCCAGTAGACCACGGCGGGGGTCCTTCCGCCATGGGCGGCGTGGGGCCGTTTGTGGTTGTAGAAGGTGATCCAGGGTCCGATCCCGGCCCTTGCTTGCGAGCCGGTTTCCCAGGCATGGAGATAGACGCATTCGTATTTTAGGGACCGCCACAGGCGCTCGATAAAGACGTTGTCGATGCAACGGCCCTTGCCGTCCATGGAGATGCGGGTTCCGGCCCGCTTCAGCCGGTCGATCCAGGCGAAGGATGTAAACTGGCTGCCCTGGTCGGTGTTCATGATCTCCGGCGGGCCGAAGCGCAGGATGGCCTCGTTGAGCACCTCGACGCAGAAGTCGGCCTCGAGCGTGTTGGAGATGCGCCAGGCCAGCACTTTCCGGGTGGCCCAGTCCATGATGGCGATCAGATAAAGGAATCCCCGGCGCATGGGCAGATAGGTGATGTCGGCGCACCAGACCTGATTGGGCCGGTCGATCCGCAGGCCCCGCAGAAGGTAGGGATAGGTCTTGTGGCCCTTGGCGGGCTTGCTGGTGTTGGGCTTCTGGTAGATCGGCATAAGGCCCATGAGCCGCATCAGCCGCCGGACGCGCTTGACGTTGACCGGGTGGCCCTCGTTCTGGAGATGCCAAGCCATCTGACGGACACCATAGAACGGCGTTTCCAGGAATTGGCGGTCGATCAACCGCATCAGCTCCAGGTTTGCCTCCGTCTCGCCCAAGGGCTCGTAATAGAACGATGATCGCGCAATGGACAGCAGGTGGCACTGGGCGCCGATCGACAGCGCCGGGTGTTTGGGCTCGATCATGGTCCGCCTCACTTGCCGGTCCACGGCTTGAGCTTTCGAGACAAAAAATCGTTGGCCACGGCCAGCTCCCCGATCTTGGCGTGCAGGGATCGCACCGTATCCTCGTCCACCTCGGCCTTCTTCTTGGCCCCGCGTTCGAAGATCTCCGCCGCCCCGTCCAGCAGGGACTTCTTCCATTGATGGATCATGGTCGGATGGACGCCATAGGCCGACGCCAATTCCGATACCGTCCGCTCGCCCTTCAGCGCCTCAAGGGCGACACGCGCCTTGAAGGCCGCGTCATGGTTCCTGCGCTTCGACATCTCTGATCTCCTCGTAGTTGGGGATCAGCAAACATCAGATCGTAGCTTCCGTCAGTGTCCAATTTCCGGGGAGTAGCTCAGTGTTGAGCAAGGCGCTGAATCTTGCCAAACGCTGGGAATGGATCGCCAAGAATGTGGCCGAGGGCACCCAGATGTACCCGGAACACCCACGCAAGCGGTATGCAAGTCCCGCCGAACTGGCTCGTGTGCTGGAAGCCATCGCCAACCATCCTCAGCAGGATTCCTGCGATGCCATCCGCCTTTTGATCCTTACCGGAGCCCGTAAAGGCGAAGTCTTCACGGCCCGCTGGGAGGATATTGATCTCGATGCGGGGATTTGGTCGAAGCCCAGCGCCCATACCAAGCAGAACCAGGAGCACATTGCCCCCCTGTCCGGCACCGCCATTCAACTCTTAAAGCGGAGAAAGGAAACAGCCGCAGGACAATGGGTCTTTCCGGGCAGGGTCTCGTCGGATGAGCATATCACCGACGTCAAGAAGACCTGGGATGCCTGCCGAAAGGCAGCCACCTTGGCGCTGTGGCGCGAGAGCCCATCCATCGCCGCCATCATTGACGGATTACACGCCGACCTCAAGCGAGCCCCGACTATCGAGGAAATCCAGGCGGCCACGAAACCCCAAAATGAGGATCTGCCCAAAGGTTCACTGGACCTGAGAATCCATGATCTGCGTCACACCTATGCCAGCATGCTGGCCAGCAAAAAGGTCCCCCTGCAGGTGGTCGGCGCCTTGCTCGGACACACCCAGGCGCAGACCACTTTGCGCTATGCCCATCTCTATGATGACCCGCTGCGTGAGGCAACGGAATTTGCAGCCACCGCGATCAGCGGTATCGGCGACAATCGAAAGTAGTGTCAGCAACAATCGACAAACATATAAATTGCCCTTTACCATCACACTCGACTAGAGGGTGAAATTACCACTACCGAGAGCGCCAACCGCATAAAAGCCGTGGGCGGCCGCCTTAATGCCCTCCCCATTGCTCGTAAAGTCGGACCATCAATCAGACGGCACGGCATAGTTCATGCCGGCCCGATATTCATAATCCCCCGGAACCCTCTTACCGTTGACGATAATGCCGCAAGCCACCTTAGCTTTCCCGGGAATGGCGATCTTGGCGCGCCCCTTGGCATCGGCGATCACCGCCTCGGTCTGTACCACGGGGGAACCGCAAAGCTCTGCCTTAAATACTGCCTGCGGCACGGGCTTCCCCTTCCGGTCAATGGCCTCCAAGCTGATCTTGCCCTCAGCAACGGCCTCAGTTGTCACCAAGAACAACGCCATTGCCGCCAAAGCTGAATATACCTTCATGTTATCCTCTCCCATCATAGCCACTCTCACCACGCCACCAACACCTTGTCCCCACCTCCCACCAGCACCGGAGTCTGCTCGCGGCCCCTACGGCTGGCTTCGCGGCGGACGTGGCGTTCGGCATAGGTGTGAAGCTCGCCCAGCGTGATGCGGTGGTCGCCATCGGCATCGGCCTCGCCCATCAGGCCGTGCATCAGGTAATAGCTGAATAGGCCATGGCGGGCGGGGGCGAAGGAGGATGACCACTGGTCGTTGCGCGACGCGGCCAGTACGGCGGCGGGACTGGGCACCTCGCCATCCCGGGCGCGGATGATGACGGGGCGGATATCGGCGATCAGGGTGTCGTTGCCGCGCGTGCCGCCGGAATAGCAGGTGTCGAGGAACAGGGTCAGCGACTTGGCCCCGGCCTTCAGGATGGCGTCGATGGTGGCGGCGCGGTCGATGGCGCTTTTCTCCAGCAAGGCCCGGTCGCCGTCATAGGGAAAGAGATAGAGGTTGCGGCCGTTCTCCGAGGCCAGCCCGTGGCCGGAAAAGAAGACATAGACGTCGGTGGCGCCGTCCCTGATCTCCGGGGCCAGCCAGGTGTCCAGCGCCTTCTGGATGTCCAGCAGACGGGCATCGGCGCCGACCAGCAGCTTGACCCGATCGGGAGCGATGCCGAGGCCGTTGACGGCGAAGTCGCGGAAGACGCGGGCATCGCGGGCGGCGAACTGGGCGGCGGGCAGGCGCTGATACTCCTCCACTCCAATGATCAGGGCGACGGCGTTGGGCTTGCGGGTGCCCTTGATACGCGACGGGTCCAGGGGCGGCACCGGCTCGGCCTGGAGCTCGGCACCACCCGACGGCCCGGCGGCCAGGGTGACGGCGTTCTCGGACGCGGGCGTGAAGGAGGCGGCCAGGGATTGCGCCTCGGCTAGGTCGCGGGCGCCCAGATGACGGGCGATGCTATCCCGTTTGGAGACCGCCCGGCCGCGCTGCTTGTCGCCCAGCCGGGCGGCGGCCAGCGAGGCCCAGACATAGGCATGAACCTCGTCCCGCTGCCCTCCGCCGCCTGAGGACAGCAGCTCGGCCAGGGCCAATTGCGCCGCAGGCTCGCCCTGCCGGGCGGCGCGGGTCATCCAGCGCAGGGATTCGGCATGGTTCTGCGGCAGCCCCCGGCCGTCGCGGTAGAGATTGGCCAGCAGCATCTGGGCATCGGCATCGCCCAATTCCGCCCCCAGGCGGAAATGCCGGGCGGCGGCGGTGAAGTCGGAGGTGCGGGCGGCCCCGCGCCCCTGTTCGGCGGCATAGGCGGCGGTCAGCTGGCGCAGCTTGGCGACATCCGCTTGCGCCAGGGTGATGCTGGTCTCGGTCCGCGCGCCATTCAGGCTGACCGCCGCGCGGACCAGGATGCTGTCCCTGTTCTGCAAGGTCCCCGGATCGGAAACCAGTTCATAGAGGGCGACATTCAGATTGCCGTCGGCATCGGCGGTGACCTCGCGCGGCGGCGCGTCCTCCAATCCCACCTGGATACGGGCGCCGCCCCAGGGGATGCGGCTGGTTCCCTGGCGACCCAGCGGCTTGCCCTCGCCGCCGGTGCGGGCCACCACGTTCTCCCTGCGGCCCAGTTCGGAGCCCACCAGGGCCTCCTTGCTGTCTTGCAGAATCTGGCCGGTGTCCTGGGGAGCCAGCACCGCCGACAAAGCGGCAAACGGCCCGGTCAGCAGGAATTTGACCGGATCGGGTGCCTTGGACTTCACCTGGACGGTGGCCTCGTCATAGCTTTCGAACTGATGCAGCTCGCCGTCCAGCTCCTTGGCCACCGCCAGGGTCAGGATGCCGCGCGGCGCCTCATAGCGCCCGCCCAGCAAGGCCCGCGTCGAACGGGCCTTGGCCACGGGCACCAGTTCCACCATCTGGACATTGCGCCGCTCCACATACTGCGACTTGCTGACCCCGCCGCAGGAGGACAGCGATAAGACGAGTGGGAGCACAAAGGACAACGGCCAAGCCAAAATAGATGACTTTCCATTTGAAATAAACATCCTACACCCCTCGCTCCGGGCGGCAATTGAAGTATGGATGGAATGCAACCCCACCCTGCCATATAAATGTCCGTTCACAGGGTGATTATGTCTGATGAAGATTCAACGGGGCCGAGCGGCACATCGCGATATTTCCTTGTTAATAGTTCCCATTGCCTCCTCGGCATCTCTCCTTGAATCAAATACAGAATACGATCCTGTAGCGCCTATTTTGTCAGTATAGTGCCATTCCATAAAAATCGCATAAGGGTGGCCAGAACCTTTATCAGTCTGGATCACAGATACCTTATCAACGTCAGCAAGATTTGCAGATCCATTAGAATAATCGTCATAATTACGCCCAACAAATAGATTGCACCCAACAATTGTTGCTTTGAGATCTCCCATCGCAAAACGAACGCCCCCTCGACAAACGTATTGGAGCATAAGATGGTCATTTGTATTATCGACGACATCGTCCCACGATGTCGGATTGTCATTCGATCCCAATGCATCTCCGCTCGCCATGGATCCAGCATAGGCCGTTGCACTGATGTATCTCGTTTTGTGCTGACGACAATTAAACTCGGCCAAAGCCAAAATCGACATCACGCCATCTCTGGCGGCTTTGTACTGCTGAAGCTCGAGATATTGACGCAGGTCATTTCCGCCACCAACCGATGCTGGGTCAAAGTATACAGTAACACCAGAAGACCCTTTATAAGCCTCGATCCATTGAGCACAATAAGCGCCTGAACTCGACATGAGCGCACACGCAAGAACAAAATGAAATATTTTCATATCCACCTCCATCGAAGACCAAATGGAAACAAAATTATTATCTCGACACCGCGTCATACACGCCGTTCGACCTCACGGGAGCATCCTGGCGAGACGGAATCCCTGATTGTCGCCACGGCTACTGCTGCCCTGGACCTCCGCGTTGCGCGCGGCGGAGCTGATATTTTTCAACTTATAGTTGTAGTTCCAGGCGCCGCCCCGGATGATGCGATAACAGGAATTTTCCCCTGTCCAAGCGCTGCCGTCATTCGGGGCGCCGCTGTAATTATCGTGAAAGCAATCCTGCACCCATTCCCAGACATTGCCCTGCATGTCATAAAGGCCAAAGCGATTAGGCTGAAAAGATCCCACCGGCGCGGTTTCCCGATTATCCCACCGGCTGCCGCAGCCTGGGCAATTGGCATTGCCCTTACCGACATCATCACCCCAGGCATATCGCGTCGTCGTCCCGGCCCGGGCTGCGTATTCCCATTCCGCCTCCGACGGCAGGCGGTAGCGTTTGCCCGTTTTGGCATTTAGCTTGCTAATGAACACCAGGACGTCATCCCAGCTCACCTGTTCCACAGGGCGGTTGGCGCCACGGAACTTGCTGGGGTTGTTGCCCATCACCGCCTCCCACTCCGCCTGCGTCACCTCCGTCTTGCCCAGCGCGAACGGCGCCATGATGGTCACCCGGTGCTGTGGGCGTTCCATGTCATAGCTGTCTTTTTCACCGGCCGGACTGCCCATCATGAAGCTGCCCGGCGGGATGATCACCATCTCCGGACAAGTGCTGCAATCCTTGAAGGCTTGCCCGAGTTTGAAGCCGCTCTTGGCAAAAGCCACCGCGGATTTGGCAGCCTCATAATCACCTGTCGCCCTTTCAAGGCGCTGGCGAATCTGATCGGCCGCAGTCTGCTTCTGTAGCCGTGCCGCCTTGGCTTGGTCATAGGCGTCCTTGGCTCGATCAAGGACCTCCTTCGCCCGATCTTCAGGCCCCTTGGCTGCCTCAACCTCGCCTAGCGCCCGGTCATAGTCGGTCTTGGATGACTCCATCCGCGCCTTGGCCGCCCGTTCAGCCTCTTCCGCCTTGGCGGTGTCGGAGCTATTCGTCGCCGGTGGAGGGGGAGTGGATGCCGTCTTCGGCGGCTCGGCCACCGTCGCCGGAGCCGCCTTGACCGGCTCCGGCCGGACTGTGGGGGATGACTGCGAAGACGACGGCATGGGATTGTCCAACCGCTTCCAGCCGTCGGCAGCCACCATGCGACCATACTGGGTACTGGATGGTTCACCGGCCACGCCATAGACGAAGCTGGCCCCGACCACCTGGGGACAATCCTTTTTCAGCACGTTAGTTCCAACAATGGTCATGAAGTCATTGAAGCCGTCGGACTTGAGGGTAGCGGCATCCTTGGCCACCACTCGCAGGCTGACCTCCGCCCGGCACCAAACGCCCCCCTGAACCTGGGCGTAAGCCTCCAGCCCCTTTTTCGGGCTGTGTGCGACCAGCACCTCTTCCGCCATAGCACTATTTGCCATGGCCATGACCATGGCCCCCATGATGGCGCCCCTCAGGATCAGCAAACGAATAGTCATATCCCTCCCCTCCCAATACCAAAGCAGCGAGGAAGCATCTTCAAGGTAGGTCTCTGGCAACACGAAATCCGACGGAATAGTTTATTTCTGCTGGCGGAATTTTGTCGCGATTAGCTGACCGCAATGTCCTGGGCTGGGTCTTCCAAGACCCTCCTCGAAGGACATGTCGGCAAGGGACCGGCTCTTCCCAGGCAGTACCGTCGCTGGGGGCCCCTCGGTAATTTTCATGAAGGCAATCTTGGGTTAACTGCCAAACATTGCCCGCCATGTCATAAAGGCCAAAACGGTTAGGAGGGAATGACCCAACCGGTGATGTTTCTCTTCCGTCCCATTGGCTGTCGCAGCTTTTACAATTTGCATTTCCGCTGCCGATGTCATCGCCCCAATAAAACTGTCCATTTGTTCCAGATCTCGCGCCATACTCCCATTCTGCCTCGCTGGGTAGGCGGTAATGCTTGCCGGTTCGCTCGCTCAATCGACGAACAAATTGCTGGGCATCGTCCCAGCTAACCTTTTCGACTGGCCGATTTCTTCCCTTGAAATTGCTTGGTTCGCTACCCATCACAGTAAGCCACTCGCCCTGCGTTACAGGATATCTGCCCAAGGAATATGGCTTACGGATCACTACCTGATGTTGCGGGCCTTCCCTCTCATATCGATCTTTTTCATTCTCTGAACTCCCCATCATGAAACTGCCCGGCGGGATCACGACCATCTCCGGGCAATCCTCACAATCCTTGAAGCTCTGCCCCGGCTTGAGGCCTTCCGCAGAGGCGATCCCAGATATAAGAACAGTGGCTGCTGCCACAGCAACCAAAGACATCATGCGCATGAGAGTGCTCTTCCGTTCATTTTGTTCAGTCATCCATCGAATCACTGTGTCTTGGGCGCGAAGGCCTTTTCAATCGCGCAGGCCCGTTGGGCCGCCTCATCCACTGCCACGCCACGGGTCCTCGGGATCGGCCACAGATCGACGACCGTGAATTCGAGCATTCCTGGTCCGATCTTGGATATGGGCAGGTTCCATTGATCGTTGCCTTGGATGATTTCCCGCTGCCAGGGCCCCTGTCCATCATCGCAAAAAATCAAGCGGACCCTGCCGCGATACGAAGAGGAATACCCGACATCAAGGTCATATTTTCCGCCGCAGGCGAACAGCTTGGGATTTTCGCTGTAAGCCTCCTCCGAGCATTTCCGGATTTCCTTAACGGCGGTCGCCGCCACTGGTTCAGGAGGGCTCGGCTTGACAGTCTGGCTTATCGCAGCGTCAATGGTGACTACCCAATCGTTGGCGGCCCTCATGCGGCCTTCACCGAGGCCCCGGAAGGTGTGTTCAATCCCGCTCCCTACGACGCCATAGGTAAAGGTGGCCGACTGAGCCTGCGGGCATAAAACTTTCAGGGCCTTCTGCCCCACAGACGCCATGAAGGTCTTAAAGGTATCTGCGGCAAAGGCGGCAGGATCCTTGCCCGCGACAATGATCGAGACGTCTTCCCGGCACCATCCCCCTCCTGGGTCAAAGCCGGTCGCCTCCAATCCCAGCGAGGAACTATAGGCAACTACCTCACTCTTAGGGATGCCCGCCCATGCTCCTGCGCTCACCACCTGGAAGAGAACCCCTAACAACGCCCCCACGCCCAATCTCTTCATATTGCTCCTCCGAACCTATCCAGCTCCGGCAGTGGCACCGACTCCTGACAATCACTCGATGCAAAGACCCTTGGTAAAGTCGCAGGTCAAGGTGACGTCATACTTCACGCCGGCATCGTTCTCCCTGCCAAACACGCCGTTCGACCAAATCTTCTTGTCCTCGACCATGACCAACATATCGGCGGACCATTTACCGCAAGGCTGCGTCATGCAGAATCCTGTGTATGGGACATTGGTCAACTTGAAGCGTACCTTGTGGCGATCCTTCAATACGCCCTTCCAGCCGGCGCCGCAGCCCGTACCGGCCCAGCGACATTCCGCAACTTTGGCGTCATCGAGGAAGATTTCCATAATGTCATCAACATTTTGGGCGATAAGCCGCACCTCACCCGGCTCGTACATTGGTTTTGGGGGGGCGGCCGGAGCCGGAGAACTTTCCACCGGTCGCGTCGTTTCTGACGTCGATGCATCGGGGACCACTCGATCACGTGAAGTTGCACGATTTTCTCGTGTCGGGTTGGAACGCTCTGTTGACGTCCGCTCCTGTTCCCTCGAAATGCGGGGAGGCCGAACGAAGCGCCCGCTGCCGTGCCCGCCCATCGATGTCACCGAGAAATCTGAATCCGTGCTGAATTGACGACTTGTACGGGAATCGTTGCCACTTTGGCGCCCTGACCGGATCACGCCATAGGCATATTTAATATTTATGTCGAACAGGCCGCCCTTTTTGGAGATTTGTATTTCATCAATATTTTTAATTACTTCCTTCATATTACTATTGTAATTCTTTCGGAACGAAGCGTCATGATAATCAACCAATGCAGCAACAATCCGCCTCATGGTCTTCTGATCTGAGCAAATGTTGGATAACCCGTCCACCTGGGTGCAGTCACCTACGGGAGGAAGTTTCCTATCAAAATCCCAATCGCCTGACGATGTCTGAGGACGTCCCGTGGAATCAGTGACGCATCCGGATAAGGACGCCAGAGAAAAAATCAACAGACAAGCAAGGAGATTCTTTCCCACAATCCATGCTGAACGATTCGTGACTTGAGTTTCCATAAACACCCCCAATCCAGTAACAGGCAGCAACGATGACGAAATTATCACACATCACTAAATGGAAAACGCCTATTGGGCGATCTCCATTTAATCCAATGTCATAGCCAGATGGAATCCCAGCTTGCTTAATGGGGCGATTCCGATGCGCGAAACGGAGACAAAAAGGCCATATTTCTCTCCCATTAGCTTTGTCGGAAGACGCGTTCAGAGCAATCGGGGGAATAGGCCATCCTCATGATGCAGGACTCCTCAATTTTGTATAGTCAGGGCTTGGTGGGCCGCGCCGCCTGGATGTCCTTTTCCAGGTCCTGGAATGCCTTGGATGCTCGCAGTTTGCTGTCCAGCAGGTCGCTCTTCCTGGTCTGATCGACCATGATGCGGTTGGCCTCGCCCAGGGGATACTGGACCAGGACATAGGCGCGGTACTGGGTGCCCTGGGGCTTGATCTCGGACTTGACCGCCTGATAGCCGGCCATGTTGGCCTCGGTCACCACATTGGTAGTGACGCGCTCGACCTCGCTCATGACGCGGCTGTCCTCGCCCGCTCCACTTTCGCTGGCGAAGTCCTTCATTTTGGCCGAGAGCAGGCTTTTCAGCCGGTCGGCGACATTGCGCTTACCCGCCAGGGTGGCCTTGTCCACCGCCATCTGCATGTCCGACGAGGTGGCGGTGCCGGGGGCGTAGAGGCTGAACTCGTCCTTAGGGGGAGCGGTGAACCAGGACGGCGCATCCGCCACCGTGTCCTTGACCTGATCGGCCCGCATCTCCTGCTGCTTCTGGTGGGCCAGGGCGACGGCGGCGGGAGAGCCCGGCTCCGGCGTGGCGCATCCGGCGATCAGCAGGGGCGCGGACAGGGCCAGGGTGACGGCCAGAACAGAGCGAAGACGGGTCATGAGGGTTTCTCCCCAGGGTATGCGCCGAGCGCGGTTTCAATGGTTTGGATTTCGCGGCCCAAGTCGAGTCCCCGGCCGCCCAAGGATTTGAGGTCGGCCAGGGCGCGCCCGGCCATGCCGGCATCGCTGCGCTTGAGGTAGGCCAGGGCGGCGCCGTAGAAGGCATCGGCGGCCGGACGGCTCTGGCCGTTCCCCAGCAACAGCACGGCGGAATTGTACCAGGCGAAGCCGTCGGCATGATCGGCGTCGATGGCCATGGCATAGGCGGCCAGGGCTCGATCGGTCCGCCCGGCCAGGGCGTTGACGTGCCCCAGGCCGTCGAGATAGCGGGCATTGCCGCCGTCCAGCGCCACGGCACGGATCATGGCCGGTTCGGCCTCCGGCACCCGGTCCAGTTTGACCAGCATGCGACCCATCAGGAATTGGGCGTCGGCGCGGTTGGGGTTTTCCCCAGCCAGTTTTTCAGCGGCCGCCAGCGCCCCGGCATAGTCGCCCCGGGCGGCCAGGGCCTCGGCCCGCGCCAGGACGTCGGCGGATGCGGGCGGGACGGCCTGGGCCAGTTTGGGCGCCTCGGCCACCGGGTCGTCCAACTCGGCCAAAGCCTGATCGGGAATGGTGGAGGCGAGGCGACGAGCCAGATCGTCGGTGACCCGCAGATGCTGTTCCTCGGTCAGGTTGGTGGCGGCGTCCAGGATGCCCGTGGCGACACCAATGGGAGACAGGGGCACCGAGCCGCCATGGCTGGCGGCCACATGCTCGCCCTCCCACAGGGTTTGGCCATCGGCGGCGCGGGTCAGGCGGAGCCGCACCCCGACCGCGACGCGGGAATAGAAGCCGAAAAAGTCGCTGCCCGCCTGGGTGATCTCGCCCGCCAGCACCGCGTCGCAGTTCAGCGCCGCACCCAGCTTGCCCATGTCCTTGCGCTCGGCCTCGGGCAGGGCCGCCAGTACATGATCGACGCGAGCCAGCGGCACCTGCCGCCGTCCCTGGGGGGCGAGATGGGCGAACAGCACCCGGCGCACTGCGCTGGCTGCCTCGGGCGGGCCGCCGTCCAGCGGCAGCAGGGCGACGCAGCGGGGTGGCGATGCCCGGAAGGCATCGTGCAGGGTGAACACCACCTGATTGGGCCAGATCTCCGAGGCGGTCTCGCCCTTGCCCCGGTCCACATAGCTGGGGGTGGCGCAGCCGCCCAGGGCCAGGATGGCGGCCAGCAGCACCCCGGCGCGGGCGGTACTCATTGCGGCCTCACGATGGCGTAGCCCTTGCGGACCAGCCGGGCCTCGGAGCGCGGAATCTCCAGCAGCAGGGCCTTGAACTCCTCCAGCCCATAGGAGTCGCGGAACGGGACCGGCTTGCGGCTGCCCACCGCCAGCAGGTATTCGGACACCAGCGGCGCATGGGCCTGGCCCGCCTTGGGGAATTCCATGTCGAGGGAATAGCGCCGGGCGCCGTCGGTGCTGGGGATGGTGGCGCGGCCGGTGATGCGGTCGTCCTTGTCCATGGCATTGGGGAACAGGCGCTGAACCTGCCGGTCGCGACGTTCATAGGGCAGCCACTGGAACACCGCCAGATACATGGGCTGGCTGGGCTCCACCGTCACGGTCATGGCCTCGCCATCGCGAAAGGCGGTCTGGTTGAGGATCAGCGCGAACTGGAAGGCGGGATCAGGCTCGCCCCGCCAGCGCACCACATCGGCCTCCAGCGAGACCCGGCACTGGCGGATGCCCGGTGTCGGGGTGGCGGTAGTGGCCGAGCGGAGCCCCCGAAGCGCCCGCACCTCGCCCTCGGACGCGGCCCAGACCAGACGGCCCAGGGCGCAGGAGGCATCCTCGGATTTTTCCTGGCAAACCTCGACGTCATCGACGGCCAGACGCTCGCCCAGCGCCCGGATCAGGGCGGCTTGCTTGGCCTTCTCCTCGGCGATGCGGCAGGCATCGGCCTCCGGCATCTGGGTCGGGAACAGATACTCGCCGACGCCCGGCGTCCATTCCGCCTGGGCAGAGGGGGCGAGCAGCAGCACGGCCAGGGCCAGGGCGGCCGATCGCAGACCTTTCCATCCCGTTTGCCTGGCTGCCGTCATCATGTGATCTCCCCCTTGAACGCTTACCTTGGTCCGGCGCACAGCACCCTATGGGCCAATGCGAAGCAGGATGGACGTTGGTCGCATTCCCCCTCCTCGCACACCACCATCCGCGCCGCCAATTCAACCGCCAGGGCGCTGGTCAGCAAAGCCCGCCCATCCAGCCCGCGCAAAATCCGCATCCGGTTGCAGGGGGATTGGTGCTCGGTCTCCATGCTGGCATCCCTCGACCTGTTTCATCGTCTCCCCCTTAATGACGGGCACCGGGATTTTTTTGCCGCAGGATTTATAAGAATCAACACTCCCTCATGGCAGCGTCCTGGCGAGGCGGAAGCCCAGATCATAGTCTCGGAAATCGGGGGCGAGGTCGCTGCGGAGGGCGGAGCGGAGGAGCCTCGGATCGTCGGCCCAAGAGCCGCCCCGGACGACGCGATTGCAGGACGTTGATCCCGCCCAGGCGCTGCCGTTACCTGGGGCACCGCTGTAATTGTCATGCTCGCAATCCTGCACCCATTCCCAGACATTGCCCTGCATGTCGTACAGGCCAAAGCGATTGGGTCGGAACGACCCCACCGGCGCGGTTTCCCGATTATCCCACTGGCTGCCGCAATCATCGCAATTGGCGTTGCCCTTGCCGATGTGATCCCCCCATGAATACACCGTCGTCGTTCCGGCCCGTGCCGCGTATTCCCATTCCGCCTCCGACGGCAGGCGATAACGCTTGCCCGTCTTGGCGTTCAGCTTGCCGATAAACACATGGACGTCATTCCAACTCACCCGTTCCACCGGGCGATTGGCGCCTCGAAACTTGCCGGGGTTGCTGCCCATTACCGCCTCCCATTCTGCTTGCGTCACCTCCGTCTTCCCCAGAGCGAACGGCGCCGGAATGGTCACCCGGTGCTGCGGGCCTTCATCGCTGTTCCTGTCCATTTCGCTCTCCGGGCTGCCCATCACAAAGCTTCCGGGCGGGATGATCACCATTTCCGGACAGGTGGCGCAGTCCTTGAAGCTCTGGCCGGCCTTAAGGCCACTTTTGGCGAAGGCATTTCCGCCGACCAAGCCGGCCAGCAGAAGCGCCACGACGGCAATTTGCGTTCGCATTCATTCCCCTCACAGGCTGAGTTCGGTCATCCACCGTTGGCACCAGCCACAACAGGAAGCGGCAATGCGCTCCCAGCGCTGGCCCCGTCTGTCGTGCCCTTCGCGCGAAACCATTACCACGCTCTCCCCAAAAGTCAGGGTGCGACGCGCCCTCTCGAAAAAATACAGGGCCAAGGGAGGGGAGCCCCCCTCCCTTGGAACCCACCCTCAAGAGGTAAAGAGGTTAGGATTCATGACCCAACGCTCTTTCAGAGCGTCCTGGCGAGGCGGAACCCCAGATCGAAGCTCCGAACGTCTTGGGGGTAATAGTTGCGGAAGGCGGAGCGGAGGGCCCACAGATAGTAGCCCCAAGCGCCGCCCCGGAGGACGCGGTAGCAGGAATTTGATCCCGTCCATGCGCTGCCGTCACTCGGGGCGCCGCTGTAATTATCGCGCCAACAATCCTGCACCCATTCGGACACATTGCCGTGCATGTCGTGAAGGCCGAAGGCATTGGCCGATTTGCTACGCACCGGCTGGGTCTGCTTGCCCGAATTGCGGTCATTAACAGCCGCCGAGGATAGGCACCCTTCCGATCCACCACACGACCATGGTGTCGTCGTCCCCGCCCGCGCCGCATATTCCCACTCCGCCTCGCTGGGCAGGCGATAGCGCTGGCCCGTCTTGGCATTCAGCTTGCCGATAAATATCTGCACTTCGTCCCAACTCACCCATTCCACCGGGCGGTTGGCGCCACGGAAGTGGCTGGGATTGTTGCCCATCACCGCCTCCCACTCCGCTTGCGTTACCTCCGCCTTGCCCAGCGCGAACGCCGTCCCGATGGTGACCCGGTGCTGCGGGCCTTCGTAACTTTGCCGCTCTTTCTCGCCCTCCGGACTGCCCATCATGAAGCTGCCCGGCGGGATGATCACCATCTCCGGGCAGATCGGGCAATCCTTGAAGGCTTGCCCGACCTTGATGCCGCTCTTGGCGAAGGCCACTGACGATTTGGCGACGTCGTAATCGCCCACCGCCTTGTCCATCGCCTGCTTGGCCCGATCGGCGGCGGCCTGTTTCTGCGACAGCGCCTCCTTGGCGCGCTCGAACGCCGCCCTGGCCTGTTCATAGGGCGTCTTGGCCGCCTCGACCTCGCCCAGCGCCCGGTCATAGTCGGTCTTGGATGACTCCATCCGCGCCTTCGCCGCCCGTTCCGCCTCTTCCGCCTTGGCGGTGTCGGAACTGCCGGTCGCGGCAGGAGGGGCAGAGGAGACAACCTTCGGCGTCTCGGTCGCCGCCGGAGCCGCCGGAGCCGCCTTGACCGGCTCCGACCGGACTGTGGAGGATGACTGCGAAGACGACGGCATGGGATTGTCCAACCGCTTCCAGCCGTCGGCAGCCACCATGCGACCATACTGGGTACTGGATGGTTCACCGGCCACGCCATAGACGAAGCTGGCCCCGACCACCTGGGGACAATCCTTTTTCAGCACGTTAGTTCCAACAATGGTCATGAAGTCATTGAAGCCGTCGGACTTGAGGGTAGCGGCATCCTTGGCCACCACCCGCAGGCCGACCTCCGCTCGGCACCAACCGCCCCCCTGAACCTGGGCGTAAGCCTCCAGCCCCTTTTTCGGGCTGTGTGCGACCAGCACATCTTCCGCCATAGCACTATTTGCCATGGCCAGGGTTGCCACCAGGGATATCCCCAGGATTTTCACACAAGTCTTCATGTTCTCCCCCACGTCCCTGGTGGCAGATCTTCAATCCGCTATTGCTTCTTGCAGGTCGGCGTGCAGGCCATATCCATCTTCGGGTCACATTCCTCGCCGAACGCGGTATCGACGACGCCATCCCCGCAATAATGGAGATGAATGTTCTGGCAGGTGGACGGAAACATCTCGATGTCACCCCATTTGCGGAATCGCTGATCCGGGATGTTCGTCTTCTCTCCCGCTCCCTTCTTCGTAGAATAGTTTTTGTCGTGTGGCGTGCTGGCAAGCTGGACGTAGTAGAAATATTCCGTACCGGCAGACGCCGGTTCGTCACTGTAGCCAAGCTCTTTCCTGTAGGCGACGTCATAGCGGATCTGAATATCCGGCAATGCCTCATCCCGGCGCTTCACCGCGTTGATGTCACAGCCATCGGTCCCGACAACGACGAAATTAGTGCCATCGGGCTCCAGTGTTCCAGCGGCAGGAACAACATTTGAGCTCCGAAACCAGGACGAGCATGACCCATCGGCGATGGCCCCGGGCGCATTCTCCCAAATGGTGACCTTTGTCTCGCCAGCCCGTATGAACCACAGGCCGGGATCCTTGTCCTTCGTCCCTCTGAAGATAGCGTCAAACGGTTGGATGCGAGTGGCTTTTTCCCGGCTGATGTACCAATCCACTTGGTAATTTTTTTCGCATTTCGAGAACAAATCCGTGCGCTTGACCTCGATGGCATGGGCCACTTGGCAAAGGCAGGATAAAACCAGTGCGGAAGTGGCGGATAGGCGAAGGCACTCTGATATTTTCATAACGTGTCCTTTCCGTGACTTGTATCTGGAGTCAATGGCAGGCCTCCAATAACCCAGGGAGTGGTCGTGGGGTTCAACATCTCTTTCATTGCGCCTCCCCACGAACCGACCAATTTTTCCCTATGACGGACACAGGCGGAAAATTTGCCCATGATTTTCCACGGGACCATGGTCAGTGTCTATCCCGGCGCGAATAGCTTGGGTACAGTAGCGCCGGAACAGGGGCGGAGAGTTCAGAGCCGATATGCAAATCCGGGCAAGCGATGACCGGTCCTTGGTGCGAGCGGTGGTGGACGGCGATCCCCATGCCTGGGAACGCTTGGCCCGCCGCATCGGCGATACCGTATGGACCGCCTGCCGGTTGCTGACCCCGGTCGAGGCCGAGGCGCGGGACGCCTTCGCCGACGTGGTCGCGGCGCTGCGCGCAAATGGCTTTGGCCGCCTTCGGTCCTATGGCGGGAACAGCCGGATTGAGACCTTCATCGTCCTGGTCGCCCGCGACATTCTGGCCCAGCGCCTGCTGCGGCTGTTCCAGGAAAAAGACCTCGACCGGGCCTGGACCGCCTTCGAATCTTTCTTCAAGGCCGATATCCGCCGCATCGTCGCCAACCGCCTGCCGGGGCCAGAGCGCGAGGACATGCGGGGCGACGCCTATCAGGACATCTGCCTGGCGCTGATCGCCGAGGATTACCGTCGCCTCAAGGCCTATGGCGGTGCTGGCAGCTTCTCCGGTTTCGTCCTGCACGCCGTCGACCGGCTGCTGATCGATTTCATCCGCCGCCACAGCCCCCGCCGCCGCCTGCCCGCCGCCATCGCCCGGCTGGGGCCGCTGGATCAGGCGGTGTTCCGCTATGTGCATTGGGAGCGGATCGCCCCGCAGCCCGACGCCATTCTCCCCATGGCGGCGCGGGAGTTCGATCCGCCCCCGTCATCCGCCGACATCGCCCAGGCGCTGGAGCGGGTGGCCAAGGCCCTGCCCGATGGCTATGAGCCCGGTGTGGCAGGATCGGCGCCGGTTTCCCTGGGTGATTGGGGCGAGGCACTGCCCGATGACGGACCGACACCGGAACAGGCAGTGCTGGCGGCGGAGGAGACGCGCCTGCTGACCCTGGCCTCCGACGCCTTGCGGAGTGCGAGCGAGGGGCTGAGCGATACCGAACGGCTTTACGTCATGATCGCCCTGGGGCATGGCCAGCCCCTGACCGCGCGGGACGTGGCGCACCGGATGCGCCGTCCGGTGGAAGAGATCTATAAGCTGAAACAGCGGGTGATGGGACGGCTGCGCAAGGCCATCGAGGACCACCCCGCCGTCAAACAATGGCTGGCGTCCGTCTAATGGGGTGCAAGGAGAGCAAGCGACCGTGACCCGTGAAGACCTGCATGCCCTGATCGACAGACTGCTTGGCGCCACCGACGCTTCCGCCGCCGGTGATGCGGAGTATGCGCGTCGGGCAGCCCATCTGGCCGATCTTCTCGACCGGGCGGGAGAGGTGGACTTCGCAGGTGATGCCGATGCCTCTGCCGCCCTGCTGGCCGCCTATCTCGACGGCGGCCTGACGCCGGAAGAGGCCGCGGCGCTGGAAGCCCGCCTTGCTCAATCCCGCGCCCTAATCCTGGAGGCCGACGCCTCCCAGGGCTTTGTCGAAGCCGTCGTCCAACAGGCCCAGCCGATTCCACAGGATCTGCTGGCGTCCATAATCGCCCCCGTGCCGGTGCCTGAGTCCGGGCCGAAAAAGCGCAGCACCTGGACGTGGTGGCTGCCCGGCCTCGCCCTGGCCGCCGCCGCTGCCGTGCTGGCCGGTCTGCTGATCACCCGCTCGCCTTCGGTCCCCACCGATGCCAAGGCGCCGATGATGGCGGCACCACAGCCCGCGCAGGAGGAGCGGCCCGCGCAGGTCGCAGCCCCGCAATCCACGACGGAAGCGCCAAAGACCGTCCCCGTGGGAAACGATACCGTCATTCCGGAGGCCAAATCGCCGCCTCCTCGCGTGGTTCCAATGGATTCGGTGGAACCCATGCCGCCTCCCCGGAGGCATTGACCAAGAGCGATATTGTTCTACCAGGAGGAAACTGCATGAAGACCCTGATGATCGCCGGACTGGCCGTTGCCGCCGTTTTCCTGTCCACCGAGGCCCGGGCGGATTCGTGGACCTGCTACCGAGTCGTCGATGGCAAGGGTGATGGCGGATTTGTGAAGGTAGACGCCAGCTCCCAGTCGGAGGCCGCGATGAAAGCGGTCGCCATGTACCGGGACATGGGCAAGAAGGTCGATAGCGCCGATTGCCGCCGGAATTAAGCGGCTGGCCTCCCCATGCACGCCATGGGGAGGCTTCTACTTCTGCGCCGCCACCAGCACCGCGCGGGGCAGCATGACCTGATAGAGGTCTTCCAGATTCATCTCCGCCGCCCCCTCCCCGCCGGTTCCGGCATTCGCCTTGCCGAGGAAACGGGTCAGTCGGCTGGCCTTGATGGCGATGTTCATGTCTTCCACCGGGGTGGCGCTGGTGCGGGACGCCTGGGCCGAGTCCATCTTGCCGACGGTGATGCCGATCAGGCGTCCGCGCTTGTCAAAGACCGGCCCGCCGGAATTGCCCTTGTTGATCTTGGTGGTCATCTGAAAGGTGTTGGGATCGTTGCCGAGCCCCATGGCCTTGGCGACGATGCCCTCGGTCAGCGCCGGTTGCTCGTCGCCCAACAGGCCGATCAGGGGAAAGCCCATGACAATGGCGGCCCGGCCCGGCGCCGGGTTGACGATATCGGCGAAGGGCACCACCGCGCCCTCGGGAAACGGCCGCTCGATCTCCAGCAGGGCGAGGTCGTCGTCGGAGGACACCCGCACCACCCGGGCGGTGCGGACATGGCCGGTGCCGTTGCGCACGGCGATGCTCGTCATACCATCCACCACATGGCGGTTGGTGACGATCTGCCGCCCGCCCTCCAGCACAATGCCGCTGCCCGTGTTGATGGCGGTACCGGGGGCGAAGGGCAGCGGTTCCGGCGAAGGCAGCACCGAGGCCGGGACGACCTTGCGGATCGGCACCACCTGGACGGGCCGGGGCTCGGGCGGCGGCAGCGGTGCGGCCTCTACAGGCTTGGGCGGAACCGGCTCCGGCCTGGGCGGCTCGACGATGGCGGGGGCGGCGGGACGGGGTGGCTCCACCGCCTTCAGCCAGGCGATCATGGCGTCGGCGCGGCCGGTCTGTCCGCGCTGGCGATAATATTCGGCAGCCACCTGCCGGGCCAGAATCGCCTCGGCCTTGCGCCCGGCGCTCCACAGCACCTGCCCTTGCAGGTCCAGCGCCCCAGCAGCAGTGGGATGAGCGGCAATGAAGGCGCGAAGCTCGGCCAGGGCGGCATTCGGCCCCTCGCTCTGGGCGAGATAGCGGGCCAGCACCAGGGCGACGTCCTCGGACTCGGGCCGGTCGGCGCGCAGGCGGCGCAGCCGGGCCATAGCCTCGGCCCCGTTCCCAATACGCAGATCGGCCCGCGCCAGCACCAGATGGGCGGCGACCTGATCGGCATCCACCTTCAGCGCCATCTGGGCATTGCGCCGGGCATGGGAGATATCGCCCAGGGCAAGCCGCGCCTCGGCCAAGCCGAGATAGGACTCCGCCTCGGTCTCCAGGGCGGCGAAGGAGGCATGCTCGAAATGGTCCAGCGCCTTCCCCGGCTTGCCCAGCGAGAGATAGATGCGGCCCAGCAAGAGATCGACCCGCGCCGCCGTGGGACCGTCGGTGATCTCCACGGTTTTCAGAACCTCGACCGCCTGATCGAACTGCTCCGCCTCGACCAGCCCCCGCGCCAGATCGAGGGAGGGCGCCGCCAGGACCGAAGCCGGAAGGATCAAGGACAGGAGCAAAACCGCCGCCCGACCACGCCGCATCATGGTGTTTCTCTCCCCCGCATCACCGGCCGTGAACCGGCATCCTCAGCATAGACGGACGACGCGGGGATTTCTGCCGATGATTCTTTGTGTCCAACACCCAAATGGACTAGACTTAGTCCAGTCAGCCTTTTGAGGTGCCGCCATGTCCACCGTCAACATCCATGCCGCCAAGACCCATCTGTCGCGACTGATCGAGGAAGCCGCCGCCGGGGGCGAGGTCATCATCGCCAAGGCCGGCAAGCCGCTGGTCATGCTGGTGCCGCTCGCACCCACCCCGGCCAAGCGCCGCCTGGGCGCCCTGGCCGGGCGGGCGCGGATTCCGGCGGATTTCGACGCCCCGCTGCCGGACGAGGTGCTGGACGCGTTCGAGGGTCATTGAATGCGCGTCCTGCTCGATACCAACATCCTGCTGTGGGCGCTGATCGCGCCCGAGCGGCTGGCACCTGACATCCGCGCCGTGCTGGAGAACCCCGCCACGGAGGTTTTGTTCAGCGCCGCCAGCCTGTGGGAGATCGCCATCAAGGCCGGGCTGGGCCGGGCCGACTTCGCGGTGAAACCGGCGGAGATCCTTGCCGCTGCCTTGGACAGCGGCTTTGTCGAACTGCCGGTCCATGCCGCCGCCGCCCTGCGGGTCATGACCCTGCCGCCCCATCACCGCGATCCCTTCGACCGCCTGCTGATCGCCCAGGCCATGAGCGAACCAGCTGTCCTCTACACTGCCGACACCCAGTTGGGGGTGTATTCGGAATTGGTCCGGATGGTGTGACGAGACGGCTTGCCCAGATGCCACCGAGACTAATCGAGGGGGACGACGCCACGCCATCTACGACGCGAGAAGCATCAGGGAAAGAAGTAACCCGCCAGCATACCCCTAATTATTATTTATTATGTCATCAATAGCACGCCTAAACGCATCACTCATCTTGGTGCGCCCAGTAGACATTCGGCATTGGTCAGCTAAGATGTTACCGGCTTTCAAAATAAAAGACTGTTCTTTTTTGTCCATTAACGTAAACACAGCAACCTCATTTGGGACAGCGCACCCCTTATCAATACGGCCAAGCTTACCAGACACGTTAAGATTACAACTATCCATGGATGGATCTGTCTCGCGCTGCTGAAAACTTATATCCAAACCTACCGCCCTCCAATCAATTGGCATCAACACAAAAAACATATTGGCATCTCCAGAAACCCTACCATTAATTGCCTCATCAGTCGCGTATAAATACACATCCGATAAATCAATTCTGCCAGTGATGCGCTTCTTTCGACTTGAGGTATGTCTAAAGCTCGTGGTGTCATATATATCAGAATCATAATCAAGCGTACATTCTGTGACCGCATTTGCATGTATTTTCTGAGTCACAAGTCTAGTTCCAGAACTGCTATAATTTGGCGGCGAATATCTCCAAGCAATTTCAGCGGGTGACCTGTTGATAATTTCAGAGATTAATCTTATTGTCTGCAACTTACCATCCTCAGTCAGGGTTAGTTTAACTGGAATTGATGCCCGCAGAATTGCTCCAGGAACAACATTGACACTTACATTGCCGCTATGAATAAATCCCGGCTCCACCTCCCCCTCTGCGTGCAAGGTATAGGGTCCGGCCATCAGAATTCCTTCATAAGGACACGCTCCAATTTCACGTCTTTTATTATTCTCTATTATAGAGAGGCTTAGCCCCCTTTCGCATGAAATAATGATCGCCCCATGCTCTGTACTTTTTTGGACTTCTGGTGTCGGATTTGGTGGCGCTTGCGGCAGGATAGCTACGGGCTTGACCGGCTCGCTCGGTACCGCTGCCTCGGGTTTTGGGGCCGTTGCTGGTGGATGCTCGACAGGCTTGACGGCCTCACCCGCAACCGATGGAGGTGCAGAAACCGGCGCATGGAACAATGCAGCCCCAGCAACGGCCCCGACAACCAAGAACGCCGCCCCACCCATCACCACCGGACGGAACGGAAACTGCCTGCGAAGAATCGAGATGATCGCCCCCAGAAGCCCGACAGAACCGATAGCAGCCCAAAACCCCATCGACGACACCCAAGGGCTATAGGATGTGGCGGATGGTCCTGGATTTGATGAGGTCTTGACCTCCGGTGCGGAAATAACCGGAGCAGGCGACCTTTGCTGAGTGGCGGTTGCCGGTTGACCGGGAGAGGGCTTTGGCGCCGGCTCAACATTGGAGGTGCGGGGAGAGGTAACGGAAGAAACTTCAGATTTTGGCTGGACCGCCCCCCCATTAAGTTGCCAGCTATTCTGCCGGTTCGCGGTTCCCTGAAAGACCAGACCGCCTCCATCCGCAACACCGCGCAGCACCATTGACGTGGCTTCGGGGCAGAGGTCGGGCAGAATGGTGTTCCCCAGCGCAACCACCAACCGAGCGATCCCCGGACCTTGGAAGAAAGCGGCGTCGTTGGCTGTCGCCTCGAGGCTGACGGAGGGCTTGCACCATCCCCCACCGCCATCAAGAGCAATGACGCGAAATGCGGGCGATTGCGAGAAAGCAATTTGCTGATTGCCGACAGCAGCCAACGATGGACCGTGCCATAGGCCCAGCAGAACGGATGCCGCAACAAGCTTCAGCAATCTAGCCATTGGATTCCCCCGCAACCGCGCTCTGCGACAAGCTTATTGCTTGGCGCAATACAAAAACGCCTCGTAGCACTTTGTTGTGCAGCCGTCGATGGAGCCACATTGTGACTCGCACTGAGACCGACGCTCTTTACAGGCCGCAGGAGCATTACGCTCTGTTTCCACATAGTCCTGCCAGTTTTTCTTGGTCTGATCGACGACGTTCTTAACGTAGCGATCCATCTTCTCGGCCAGAGCCTTGCCACCACCGGTCCCGAATCGCTCGCCTGCCCCATAGCAATCTACCAGATTCTGGGTCTGCCCATCCGCGACGCATGTGAGCTTGGTCCCGCCCGCATCGAGTGCGACCTTCGACGATACTCGCCCTTTGGCCCACCGCGCCATGGCGGAAAACTGCCCCGTCAGGGTGAAGGTTCCAATCCCGTCGCGCATGCCATCGACCATATCGCCGTCATAGGACATCTGCCCATTTTCCGTTCGGTAATGGAGAATTCCGGTTCCGCTGACCATACGGCGAGGGCCGGAACAAGGGCCATTCCAGGTGATCTCCCGGATATCTTTCGCCTCTTGCGGAGAATAGTAGGCGGGATATTCGGCGACCCGGCAGCCCTCCTTGGTTTGCAGCTCACGCATTCCTTCCGGAACCACGTCCGGTACAACGACTTTTTCGAGAGCGACCAGATTCACCGGGGTGGGAGCGGCGATCACCACTTGCGGCGACACTTCAGGTGTCACAACCGCGGGCGCCGCTACCAAGGGCAATGTTTCAGTTTTGGCGGCAGTAGCCACGGCAGCGGGTTGTTCCTGAACCGGAGGTGGCTGACTTGTCGGTGGCGTTGAGCGCCACAAAGCAGCCCCGGCCCCCGTGCCCCCAATGACGATAGCCGCGACCACCATCAACAAGTATCTCTGCGGCAGGCGTGGGCGCAGCATGACAAATGCGCCACCAGCAAGGACCAGGCCACCGATGGCGACAAACATGCCCATGAGCCCTCCGTGCGAGGAGCCCCCAGGACCAGCCTCCGTGCTGGAAGTTGAGGCCGCGGAGACAGATGCAGGTAGACTGTCGACATTGATTGCGGAAGGCTTGGGAGCAGGCGGCGGCACAGTTTCCACTTTGGGGGGGCTTGCTACAGCAATTTCCTCTTCAGTCGCCTTCGGTACTGGGGCGGACTTTGTCACGACCAGCGTCCAATTCTGCTCCTGGCTGGCCTGAGCCCGGTAAACCGGGATGGCAAATTCCTCATCCCCCACGACACCCTCAAAGCTCATCGAGCTTACGGCCAGACATCTGGCGCCCGGCAGAACGGAAGTCCGCAGGATCGGCATCAGGCTTTCCATACCGGTCCCCTGGAAGAAGCCAATCTCTTTGGCGACGACTTTCAGAACGAGTGAGCTTTTGCACCAATCGCTGCCGTCCGCTGGAGCAAATACGGCAACACCTAGTTTCTCGGACGCTGCGATCCGCTCCCCGCCACCGGCGGCGAATGCCTGCCAGCCAAACAAACCGACGATCAATACGGCCGCGACCCCCCTCAAAAGCGCAAACATCCGCCCCCCCCCTCGCACCAAACATTCCGAAGCGCCGCCCCCTGGGGCTGGTGCCCTGGAGACGGCACTTCCGCTATCATTCAAATTTGGACTTCCCACATCCCATTAGTTCCCTTGCAGGATTTAACCGTGTCATTGGTGCTTTCCCCTTTGCCGGAAACCTCCATCTTGGCCATCCGGCAGGTAGTCTTGGCCGGAACCATTTCGGCAACCAGACCAAGCTTGTCGAGGTCAGCGACCTCGGTAGCCTTGACCTCATCCAGATTGACCGGCTTCGTTAGCTGAGGGGGCTGGTCTGTGACGACCTCCGACGGCAGCTGGGCGAGTGCGGGCGGCGGCGGCGGAGCCTTCTTGACCAACGAGGCGTGGACATAGCCCACCGTGCGCTTACCCTTGCCGACAACGATCCAATCCGAACCGCTCACCTTGCCGACAGCCTGAAACCGCTCACCGGCCTGAAGCCCGCCGAGGGTGTCGGCGCTCTGATTCGGAGCCGAGCGCAAATTGGCGCTCTTGTTCGCAACATAGGTTTCTCCGATCAGATCCATGGCCGGAACCGGAGCCACCTTCTTCTCTCTGACGACCGCCACAGAACGCTGCTCAGTCGCGGTGCTGATCGGAGTGATCTTGGCCTTGGCACCAGTTTCCGGATTGCTCCAATTGACGGCCTGCCCGTCCTTTGATTCAGCCAGGGCCTTGGCAGTTTGCGCGGAAACCGCCTGTTGGTCCTTCTCGTCCAGCATCTTGCCGAGCTGATTGCCGAGATAGCCGCCAATCAGGGCGCCGACACCCATGGCGACATAACGTCCAGTTCCTCCCCCCAATTGCGAGCCGATCAACAAGCCTGCGCCGACCCCCACCGCAGTGCCGACATCCTGTTTGGTAATGTTGTCGGTCTGGCAGCCTGTCGTTGAGAGCAAGGCGATGATGGATACGGCAGCGGCACTTTTTCTAATCATTATTCCCCTCCTGAAGCGTTTTCGTAGGTTACCAAATCTGCATGGCATCGCAATGGCCGCACCAAAGAGTCATTAAAACCTTTTTACCAAGCCCATCGCTTTGACCTTGCCGCCATTCAGGGCAAGGAAGGCCTCGGCATAGTCGTTGCCAGCCAAGAACACCCGACCGACCTTATGCAGGAAGCGGTCGAGCAAAGCAGGCTCTCCGCGCCATGCCGCCGCCATGACCTTGCGCACCTCCGCGCCGTTGCCGCTTTCCACCAGGGCGACGGCAAGGCGCCACAGCGGGAGCGGCACGCCATCGCGCTGGGTGCTGGACGGGCCATCCCAACTGACCGCCAGCCCGCCGGCATCGGTACAGGTCAGGCGCGACGACCGACAGATCTCGGTGACGACGGCGCTGACCGGGCGGCGCAGGCTGGTCAGCTTCGGCTGCAATCCGGTGTCGGGGCCATAGGCCAGCGGCACCTGGGAAACGAAGGCGGCGAAGGGATAGTCATCCTCCGCCCCCACGGAGCGTGGTACGAAGGTCGACGGCGTCAGGAATTCCGGAATACCGTCGCCATCCACATCCTTGACCGTGTCGGCACAGGGCTGCCAGGACGGATAGGCGTGAGTCTCCAGCCGCTTACCCGGAACCACTAGGGTGCAGGTATTGGGCACTCGCCCCCGAATGTCGGCGGATTGGATCAGCACGGCGCGCTCGGCGATGCCGGGCAGCGGCCGGGCCAGCGTGCATTCCGTTTCGTCGCGGTCGCCGTCCCTGGGGATGCAGGACCACAGAGTCTTGCCATCCTTGCGAATCTCCAGAAGGACGCCGGAGACCGGACGCAAATTATAGCCGCCTCCCAGCTGGTGCGTCTCAGCCGCCAGGGCCGAAGCGCTCCAAAGAATGCCGGCGATAAGGCCGATGGCGGTAAGTCCGCTGCGCATCACGACGATGGTTCCCTCTGCCTCTCCAGAGGAATAGACGGACGCCAGCCGATCATTGCCCTGTGAGTTCCGCAATTTCGGTTGGGGCCGGGGCGTTGCGCCGCTCCAATGATTTGCTCCAGGCAAGCCAAACCAAGGCGCCTCCGATCAGAAAGCCCACCATATGGCCGGGCGTCGGAATGATCCCCAGTACGACCATGCCCAAGGCCGCCGAGATCAGATTGCCGATCATCAGTGACAGGGCGGCGATCACCCAGCAGGACCGAGGTTGAAGAAAGGCCATGACGTGGACCGAGGCCAGGACCAGCGGGGTGACGAGCGTGATAGCAGGCAAGGAATTGGCGAAGCCGATAACGGCCCAGGCCATGGCTCCAAAAACCGTAATTCCGCAATAGACTCGGGCGACTGTGCTGCCACGTGCGCGCCACCTCGACAGGGCGCGACCGAAGATCATGCCGGAGATCACCAGCCAGGCCAGGATGGATATCAGGGGAAGCAACATCGTTCATCCTCATTGTTTGGCGGATCAACCCGCGAAGAAGAAAGCCGCGCCGAGAACCAGAAGCGGTGTGCAAATCGAGGTGAACATCGCAATACACCATGCAATGGATGGCCTCTGCGGGCGGCCTTGGGTCACCGTTGGCTCGGATGGGGTCAAGGCCGCGATGAACTCCCGCAAGGTTCCGCAGACATAGCTGTCAGGATCGGCCAGATCATCGGTGAAAAAACCCTCCCGCTCGATCTGGAGAGCATGGCAAACGGCAAGGCGGAATTCCTCCCAAGCCTCACCCTGTCCGATGGAGATGATTTTGTCCGCAACCTCATTGGCGAACTTCACGGACTGCCATGGGCTGCCATAGCGCTCCGGAACGTAATAGGCAGAGGCGTAGGTCTCCTTTAGCCGATGGGCAACAGCAGCAACGACCTCCGAGGCCCGCATGCGCCATGTCCAGACATCGTCCCGGCTTGCCATTGCGATAGGTTCCCCCTGACTTGTTCATGGTCGTTGGAGGGATAGACGGACGCCCGCCTATTATTGCCCGGATTTTTGTTGCGGATAAATACCAGAGCCTGTCCGTCTATTCCCGAAACTCGGGTATGATCCCCGGCGGCAAAGAGGGGGAAAGCGAAATGGCATCATCACCGGAATGGGCGGATATGGAGTTCCTCGCCCAGGCTCCGACCAGGGAAACGGCGCGCGACCTTTGTCTGCTGATCAACGATCTGTGCCACCTGTTCCGGATGGGGAAAACCGGTGTCCTGGAGGACACGGTCGATCACCCCGAACGCAGTCTGCTGTTCTACGCCTATCGGCAGGTGCGAGACCGTCCGTGGCTGGCCGAACCGGTGCGCGACATCTTCCGCCACATCACCCTGGGTCTGGGCGAGGCTGTCCAGGTCGAACGCCTGCTTGATTCCCGCATCGCGGCCGTGGCCGAGGAAGACAGGCGGTACATTCGCGACACTCTTGCCGGAATGGCCGACACGTCGGCGCGGGAAAATCTGCGTGAGCGGCTGAACGATGCCGCCGCTGGCAAGGTGCTGGTGCTGCGGGCCTTGCGCAATTCCCTGGTAGCCCATGTGGGTGGCTACGCCCCCATGGTCGCGGCCGATTATGCCCGCTTCTCGCTGCCGGACACCTTGCGGATGGAATACGACGAGCTTTTCGACCTCATCGCCAACTCGGTGCGCACCCGCGTGGGAGGCGCGGCCGATCTGGTCCTCCCTGTCGATCCCATCGATCCCGCCAGTTACGATTATGACCGACGCATGGCTCGCCGCCTCGGGGAGGAGAAGGAAGAGGTTGAAGAGGCGGTTGAGCCGGTTCCCGACCTGGAGGGCAGGTTGAACGCCATCGCCCAGGGTTGGGCCAATGATGATCCCGTCTGGCGCCAGTCGGTTGACCGATTGGCGGGATATCTCCAGCTCATCCGCGAACGCTCGCTGAAGGAATTGATGCGGCTGGTTGATGAAGGAAATTGGGCCATCAGCCTGCTGGGGCTACCGACACCAGTGGTCAGCCGAATCTTCGGCTTGATGAGCAACGGTGCCCAGGCGTCACTCCTCCGGCATATGGAGGAACATTGCGATTTCGATGGCATTTGCCTGACCCATGGCGCTGTGTCCAGAACGCGGGAGAGCGTCCTTCAGGTCATCGAGCAGAAGGGGCTGGTCGATGGCGGCGCGGCACGGCTGAAGACGATCATGCATGCGCCTCTGGGCTACGAGGCGTTCGATGCCCTGGCGACGCTGGACGATGGTGAGCTGAACGCGCTATGGCGCCAGACCAGCAAGGATACGGTCGGGACCGCATTGCTGGGCACCACCACCGAGGTCGCCGTTCGCCTCCTCAGCCGCCTGAGCGAGGACGCCCGCCAGATGATGCTGGACGATATGGAGAGCCTATCCGCCGAGAAGACAACGGCTGATATCCAACAGGCTCAAAGGGATGTGCTCATGTCATGGGATGATGACGCGACAATGGATGAGACGCTGGCCGGAATCCGGGCAATTTTGGCAGAATCGGCATCATGAGTGGAATTGCTTCGATCCGCTCATTGATCCGCGAAGCACCGACGCGGAAAGCCGCCCTGGCCTTGCTGCTGTGCCTCTACGACCTTTGGTCCTTGGCCAAGGCCCGAGGACCACTGGCTTTGGAAGACCACGTTGTTCATCCAGAACGGAGCGTCATCCTCCACCAACATCGGTCACTGGCCCGACTGCCCTGGTTGATGGAACCGCTGATGGATCTGGTCCGCCACTTCACCCTAGGGACCGAAGGCAGCTCTGCATACGATCAAATGATCGATGGCATCATAGCCGCGGAAGAGCAGTGGATGCGCACCGTCCACGGTTTGGTGATGCTGCTCGCCTCGGTAATAGCCGTATTCTGGGTTATTGCCATGGTCATTGTAAGACCGCCTCTGGTCATGGAAGGAAGCCTTTCCTGGCCCACGGTCACGGTCTGGATCGTCCCAATAGGGCTGGCCATGCTGGCGCTTCATTGCATCAAGGTTTGGATCGGATGGGTTGCGAGTGAGCGGACCGGCATGCTGGAGGCACTGCGCCGGGGGATATGCTTTCACGCCGATGGCGCATTTGCCCCCCAGGTGAGCGCGGATGCCGCCCGCATGGCGTTGCCACAACGGCTGCGGCCGAGCCATGACCAGTTGGAAGATGTGATCCGGGCGGAATCCGTTCGGTACCTCTATCCCGGCGCCCCCCTGCTGTTGCCGGCGGATAGGGCCGACGGGCAAGACTGCGCCACGGCCATCCAGGACATGCTGGACCGGTTAATGCCATCCGATCTCAACAGTTTCGAGCGAGATCAGAGGTTGGATGAACTGCTGACTGATCTGGCCGACGATGTGCCTCCGCAGTTTTCCGCGGTGGCCTTGGAATTCAACCGCCTGAAGCTCCTTGGAGAAGATGACATCCGAGTCTTGCTGCACTCCGTTGACAAGGACATATGGTCCCTGGCGTTGCGCGGAGCCAGCTCACATACGGCTCGGTCCATCCTTGACTGTATCAGCCATCGCGCCGGGCGATTGTTAATGCAGGACATGCAGGCGCTGGACGGCGCTACGGCGGTGGAGATTCTTGAGGCCCAGCGCACGATCATCAAGACGCTCGGAAACTTACGTGCGACAGGGACTTTGCCGGATCAGGCGACCTTGGACAGGGAGTTTTTTGCGCAGATCTCGTCTCTGGACAGCCCCCTATCTTGACGCAAAACATCGCAATGGCCTTCATGGCGGGAGCATTCGCGTGACGATATTTTCATCCGCAATCCAGTCAGTTCGTGCGCTACGCCACGAGGCCCCGACGCGGGAAGCCGCCCTGGCCCTGCTGCTGTGCCTGTGCGACCTGTGGGCATTTGCCAGGGACAAGGGCGATCTGGCGTTGGAGGCCCATGTGGAAGCGCCGCTCACCGATTCCCTGTTCCTCCGTCATCAGGCCGTGTGCGATCTGCCCTGGCTGCTGACGCCACTGGTGGATTTCGCTCGGCGGCTGACCCTGGGCTGCAGCAACGCAAAACAAGCCCGACGCCTGTTGCTGGCCTATCGGGAGACCGAGCGGCGTGCCCTGGAGCAGGTTCTGCGGCAAGCGTCGATGGTCTGGCCGCTGGGACTTTGCCTGTGGCTCGCCGGTCTGGCGGTGCTGGGGGAGACGGGCATCACGGCGCTGGCCTGGTGGGGGGCCTCGCTGGCCGCCGCTGGCGTGGTGGCAGGAGTCTGGCTGGTCCGCCTTCGCGCCATCGTCGCTCAACGTCTTGGAATTCTCGATGCCATGATCGAGGGCTGCCTGTCCTATCTGAACGGCTACGTGCCTCGGGTCTGCGCCGAGAATGCCCGCTCGGTCCTGCCGCCAGCCTTGAGGCCGAGTTGCTTCGACCTGGACGAGGCCCTTGGCGCAAACAGCACATCCATCCGCGCAATTGGCACAGTCGCTGCCCGAAGTAAGGTACTCGATCTGCTTGGGTCCAAGGACGAGTCCGGGGAACCGACCGTCGGAACCAAGGAAGAAGAAGACCTGCTGGCCCTGTGGAAACGGATGAATGGAGAGGAAAAACTACCTTGATGACCCAAAGCAGCACAGCAAAATCAGCAATGCACAGAATCACTACAACCCACAGCAACAGAGGCAAGAAATGGATGCAATAAAGAGGGCGATGTCATTACACCTTATTGTTTCAGCAATAAACGGCACAGCCGTGGCAACAGCAATCGCAATCATTGCATATCTGCTGCAGAGGGACAGCACAGAAGAATTTGATAGCATTCTCGCCACAATTGTTAGCGCAATAATTTTTCTGATTCTTTTTATGCCATTTGTCGTGCTTCCTATCACAGCAAGAAAGCGGATTCAAAAAGCCAACTCAGGTCGCCCAACCCTGGTCGTGCTTCACGCCATAATCGGAGCTCTAGCACTTCCTATCGGGCCAATTTTATCAATATCCATGATCATCATTGTCATCATATGGGGATATCATGACGCAAGACACGATGGATCAGAAGATTATAAATGCGGAACTCCTGCTAAAGTCACGATAGCAATTACATCATTAATAGCGGCCGCCGCATCAATTTTTGCATGCTACGTACTATACATGATGTCCGTCGGCAGAGCGTAGATGTAAAATGCGATATATACTTGATGGTGAAGCATGACGGCAAACCACCCCTGGTCCCAGGACGCCTTCTTGGCCACCCTGGCCTTCGCCGCCGAACGGCATGGCGACCAGAAGACGCCCGCCGGCTTCCCCTATGTCACCCACCTGGCCTCGGTGGCCCAGGAGGTGATGGCCGCCCTGGCCGCGGAGCCCGGACGCAATGGCACCCTGGCGGTGACGGCCGCCCTACTCCATGACGTGATCGAGGATACCGCCACCAGCCCCGAGATGGTGGCGGAGCGGTTCGGCCCCGATATTCTGGCGGCTGTCATGGCCTTGACCAAGAATCCCGATCTTCCAAAGGAACGGCGCATGCCCGACAGCTTGGAGCGCATTCGGGCTCAGCCGCAGGAAGTCTGGATGGTCAAACTGGCCGATCGCATCGTCAATCTCGGCCCGCCGCCCGCCCACTGGTCTCGGGACAAGATGGCCGCCTACCGGGCCGAGGCGGAGGCCATCCTGTCCGCCCTGCGTGATGCGAGCCCGTTCCTCGCTTGCCGGCTGGAACTGCGCATCACCGGATACGGCATCCATCTGAAATGAACCCCATCGTGTCGGCTCTTGGCCGCTACCACCGTATCTATGGCGATTTTGGCGCAGCACGGGCGGCCGCCATCATTTATATGCCGCTGGCGGCGTTTAAAGGCTGGGTCGATTTCGTGGTGATCGCGACTTTCGCGCTGACAGGGTGGTTTGCCTTCGTCCAACCGCCACAGACCGTAACAAGCCAATGGCGGGATTTTCCGCCGCCGATTGATCGCCGTTTTTCCCTTTTCCCACCGGATAGCCCCCAATCGGAGTGGAGCCGCCACCACGTCTGGGCCGCCATGATGACCGCCAATATGGTGGTTTCCACTTGGGTGGCTCTTCCGCTGTTTCTGCTGTGGTTGTGGAGTGGAGATCATCGGCACTGGATGGACGCGTGGTTCGTCCTGGTCTTTTTTCCTTTCGTGGGCCTGGTTTTCGACATCATGATCAGTGGCCACGGTCGCTCTCTGGCTGCCGCCCGATCGACCCGCCGGCTAACCACCACCCCATCTGGAGAGGACGTCGAGGAGCCGACGGACAACTCCAGTCACCCATCGGCAAACACCGAGCGGCAGTCGGCATTCAGTCATCCCTATCTGCTCTACCCGTTGATGACGGTGCCCCTCATCGCTTTGATTGCCCTCATTCTGACGGGCGTGTTTTCCGATAAATTGCTGCACCTCTTGGCGGCAATCATCGCCTTCGCCTACGCCATGGGGCTGGTGGTGGAGTGGTCGATCAACGGACGGCAAATCTCGGCCGCAATGTTCCTTGACGCGGGAACACATGCCGCGCTGGTAATCGTGCTTTGCGTGGTTATAGGGTACGGAATTCCATTTGTCGGGCTGCTTGCATTCAAGGTGTTCGGACATCACGGCAGCAGATTCGCCGCCGGTCTGGCTGCCATCGGGGGGCATCTGACATTGACCCTGGCCATGCATTCGGCATGGCGCAAGGGACCGGAGGTTGGAACCAGATCCGGCCCAAGCCACGCCGGTCAGCGTTTCCAAGCATGGCAGCCGGGGCCATCCGTTGCTATCGCCTTGGCCTGCCACGACCGGGTGTTCTTTGCGCCCCCACCCCCGGATATCGGGACAGTAAGGGCGGCCTATACCTCGATGCGCGGCGACAGCTCGCCGCTTGGCCTGCCGCCAAGACTTGGCTACGCCCTATTGCTGGGAGTCGCGGTAACGGTTCCGGGATGGCTGTTAGCTCCGCTGGCAGGATTGTCCGACGCAGCATTGGTGGCGCTCCTGCCCCTGTCATTCTGTTATGGAATGGCCCTCGGCTGGTTCATCACCGATGCCAGTGAGACCTGTGTCTTCGTCGGTTCGGACGGTATCTGGCAGTGCTGGTTTGCCGCCGATGGCCCCATGCCGACGAGCGGCTTTTTCTTCACCAATGCCGACGCGGCCTACGTCTCCGGCACGGAGGTTGTTTCCCCCAGAATCGGCGGCCAGCCGACCGGGGAGAGGTATTACGAATATTCCTGGGTGAGCTTGGATGGCAATCGGGTCCATGAGTTGAAAGGCCACTACCACGTCAGAAACTACCGGGAATCATCCCTGGCTGAATTGGATGACGCCGCATTGGAAGCCTGGACGGCCCATCGGCACGCCCGCTACCTGGAAGACCTTGCCTCGGGCCACTCGGCATTGTTTCCGATCCTCTGCACCTCGGGAACATCCAGCATCCTCTTGGGATCGAACGGAGCGGAACTCGACGAAAACAACGTCACGGTACCCATCGTCGCGACCGATATTGGCAATGGGACGATGACCCTGACCTTGCAGAATGACGATGTCCCTCGGCTCATTCCTATTTCGAGCATCGGTAATTTCGGCTGCTTCCGGCGGATCATGGCCGACCTGAAGATTGGTCTCGGGAATCATCGGCCAACGGAGGGGGCGGATGCGTAAGCTGGGATTGGCACTGTTCTTCTGGGTCATGGCGATCTCAACTTCCGCAATAGCGGGTTGGGAGCCGGAAACTCCCCTGCCGCCCTTGCATCGAGCCGCCTATGACGGAGACGTTGTGGCCGTGAGACGAATGCTGGCGGCGGGCACAGCCGTGGATGCTCGCAATGACCAAGGCGTGACCGCACTGATGGCTGCCGCCGGAGCCGGACAACTTGCGACCATATCCGCATTGCTGGACGCCGGAGCCGATCCCAATTCCCGCAATATAAGAGGCAACACGCCGTTGATTTTTGCCACCGTCTCCAGCGGTGAAACCGTGAATCTCTTGCTCGGTCGTGGCGCAGCAATTAACGACAAAGGAAGTGAAGATCGCACCCCTTTGGATTGGGCTCTTGCCGATGAGAATCTCGCGACAGCGCTGTCCCTGCTCGACCATGGCGCCGATATCAAAACCATCGGTCGCGGAGGGATAAGCTTTCTACACCTGGCGGCCAAGACAGGACGAAACGACCTGATCCGCCGATTCCTGGCGGCAGGGTTGGACGTCAATTACTCAACGTTCAAGCGGGTAACACCACTGCATTTTGCCTCCGGTGAGGGGCACTTGGAGAGCGTCCGTCTCCTGTTGGAGGCTGGCGCCAAACCTGGTCCCACTGATGCCAATGGGGAGGATCCCATCGCCTGGGCAGCAGAAAATGGTCACACCGCCATTGTCCAGACCCTGTTGAACGCCGGCATTGACGGACGAACCGCGACGGCGGCCCTGACCGCCGCCGTGACAAAGGGGCACAACGACATCGTTACCCTGCTGCTGGACCGAGGCGCGCCGATCGAAACCCGGGGCTTCGCCCACCGCCCCCTGCTCATGCTGGCGGCTTGGAGTGACATGCCAGACACTGTGACACTGCTGATCGACCGCGGAGCCAATGTCAACGCCATGATGGGCGAAGGTCAGAAACCCGACGGCGAGACGGTTCTGATCCAGGCCAGCCGCTGGATGACCTCCGCAGACCCCATCCGCCGCCTGCTCAAGGCCGGGGCCGACCCCGGCGCCATCGCCAAGGATGGTTCGACCACATTGATGGCCGCCTGCGGCAATCATAAGTCGGTTGAGCCGCTTCGCGCCCTGCTGGACGCCGGAATTAAGGTTGATGCTTCCGACAATGACGGCCAAAACTGCTTTCACGCCATAGGCGCCACCGGCCTGTTGGATGCCACCAACCTTGTCTCCGCCAAGCTTCTCCGTGTGCAGAAGCTCGTCACTGCGATCGACACCCGAGGCTATACGCCGCTGCACTTGGCGGCAAGGTACGGCAAGGCTGCCATGGCCATACGGTTCCTCGCTCTCGGCGCCGATATCTATGCCCGAAACCGTGCCGGCGAGACACCAATATATCTGGCTGCGGAAAACGGTGATTTGGCCACGGTGCAGGCGCTGCTGGACCGCCATGCCGATCCGACCCAGGAAAACAAGCTGTTCAAGTATACCCCGTTGATGGCAGCCGCCGACCGGGGCAAAGCCAAGGCATTTGCCGCGTTATGGCAATCAATGCCCTGGCTTTGGGATTTGCGTAACCGTGAGCGCCGCCGTGCCGCAGGGAGACTCCTGGAGCGACTGACAGAGAACAAGGATGCCGATATCGCCGACATCCATTTGCTTCTGGATGGCTATTCAAAATTTCTCGAGATCAACGATCTTGCGGAAGCCATGAAGAATGCTGCCAAGGATGGTCGCAGCGACATTGTCCGGGTATTGGCAGCTTCAGGGGCACCGCTCGACCATCCGAAGATCCGGTCGCCGCTGGGTACCGCCGTCTATGGCGGACATGTGGAGACAGTCCGCACCTTGCTGGAATTGGGCGCTAAAGTGGACTTCCGCAGCACCGATGACGGCAGTCGCACGCCCCTGATGGTCGCGGCCGACAAGGGGCGCCGTGAACTCATTGATATCTTGCTGAAAGCAGGAGCCGCACGCGGCCTGAAGGACAGCGAAGGGCATACCGCACTCGACATAGCCGTGACGCGGGGCGAAGTCAAAGTGGCCGATGCATTGCGCCATGCCGGAGACATTCAAACCGCTCCAAGCCGTATGGCGTGGCGGATGGTTCTCAATGATCATGGGCTTGAGTTCCTCGGCCCCATGCAAGGGATTAAAGATGCCGTCGCCATTGCCGATGGTCGCGTCTTCACCGGATCCCGCAATGGCTATTTCTATGCCCTGGACGCCGGCTCTGGAGCCGTTTCTTGGAAAAAATGGCTGGCGGGAGGAGTGGAACGGGCTCCGGCGGCGGATGGGGCAGCGGTCTATGCCGTCACCCAAAACAATACCCTGTTCAAGCTGGATGCCGCTAACGGCTCGGTCCTTTGGCGCTTCCAATACGATCACGGTGGCTCGCCCCACACGGCTCCGCACCTGATTGACGGTGGTCTTGTCGCCTTCGCCAGCAGTCAACGGCTTTATGTCATCCGCAGGAATGACGGCACCGAAGCATGGAGTGTGGAAATTCCCGGTGCCGGGTTAGGCCCCGCCGATTCCATGACGGTCGCGAACGGCAAGGCCTATATCTCACTGTCTGCGGGTGGAATCATTGCCGTCGATCTGGCTAGGCGCACTACGGCGCTTTATCGCCCCCCTGCGGAAACGTCGTTTTCAGCTCCCGAGATCGGAGATGGCACCGTCTATGCCACCGCCCGCGATGGCTTCTTGTATGCCATCGACGCCACGACCCTCCGTCTCAAATGGAGGCAGTCGCTTGGGGAACAGGCGCTCGTACGTCCTCTATTCCACGATGGGATCCTCTACATACCATCCCGCAAATGGCTTTTCGCCGTGAAGCCCAACGATAAGGAATACGACATCGTCTGGACCCATAACCTGGGAGTGGAGACCTATGCGTCACCACTGTGGCACGACGGAAAGCTGTATGTCTGTGAAGGTACCAGCGGCCTGGGTGGCTACGCTCTCAAGGCGGCGATCAGTGCCATCGATCCCAAGACCGGGAATGCCACATGGTCACACCCGCTCGATAGCCTGAATTGCGTGCGCAATCCGGTTACCGATGGTGTCCACATCTTTGCCCCCGATGCCGGCCATGGGGGAGAGGTCTATGCATTGTCGGTTCAGTGATGCTTTGGCAAAAAACTCCTGCGTTATGCATAACGTTATTCAAATATAACGCATCACGTTACATGGCCAGCAATGACAAACGCTAGACAAACGCTCCAAGAACACCATTGAACACTCCCCCTTCAGGCCCAATCTTGTTTAAGGATCATCGAACATCGTCCCTCCTGCCGCCGCGGAGCCTCGGTCAGACAAGGATCCCTCCGTGTGGCCACAAAATCCAAAAATGCCGCCCGCCTACGCCGCTCGCTGCCACCCACGGATCGGAACCCTCGCCGCAGCGAAGCGGGTTGCGAATCACAGAGGTAATGCGCTACCGTCCGTTCATGAATTCGATCATCCCCATTGACCGCCCGGTTACGGGCGACGACATCATCGCGCTGCGCGACCGCCTGGGTATCTCGGTCTCCGACATGACCTGGCTGCTTGGGATATCCGCCGCGACCTGGGGAGAGATCACGCGTGAGCGAAAGGATGATGAGGGTAATCTGAAACCCTCCGCCGTCGTCGCGGACCCCACCGTGGCCCTGCTTGCACGCTGGCTTGATGCCCATGTTGATGATGCCGCTCGGCTAATCCCCAATTGGCCAAGCCCATCGGAACTCTTCCGTCTTCTAGAGAGCCTGCCTGCCACACCTGCCATGGGTCCCATCGACCGTAAGCGCCTTGGCCTGAGCCTGGGTCGCGATGCCACCACAGGCTCCAGATGGCTGCGTCCGACGAGGACAGATTCCGGCACTCCTGCAAACGTTGATCGGCTGGTGTATTTCCTCCACACCGCCCTTGGCGCAAGAGGGGCAGAAGCCTGGATCGAGTATCGGCGCCTGGCCCTGCTGGAGGCTAACCTGCGGGGTGAGCCTAACCTCGATACTGCACAAGGCTGGCCTCAGACCAAATAGCCCTCTAAATCCGCCGACAGTTTTCCGGCATGGGCAGCGCAACCGTCCGCAGGATCGCGTTAACACACCAAGAAACACCACTTGACACCACCATCATCGTGTGCGACAGTCTCGTTACACGGTCGCGTTTCAACATTACGTAACGCTGCCAACAGCAACAAGCGGCACACGAGCGCAACCATGGACGATTTTCAGATCGCATTTCCGGACGTCAAATCCATCCCTTCTGACCATTCAGATTTGCTCGATGGGTTCATCCCCCTGACCGCCGTCGCCAAGTCCCTTGGGGTCTCCCTCCGCACGATGCAGCGCTACAACGCTCAACGGATTGGCCCGCCGTGCATCCGTGTTGGCAAGATGGTCCTTTGCAGGATCGAGGCGGTGCGCGAATGGCTCAAGTCGCGCGAAACCGCCCCGGTTCGTCCTCGGCGCTGACTTTGAGATAGTCATGAGATCGCCGCCGCCAGAGGTGAGGAAAAAGCCTCGCCGTGATTTCATTAAGTTCGAAGTTCAGCCCGAAGAGCGTGAGGAATACGAGGCCATCGCCATGGCTGCAGACATGACTCTGTCCGCCCTTATCCGCAAAGCGCTTAGTTCCGTTCGCATCGTCAACAGGCATGACTGGGCAAGACAAGCAAGTTTGCTTTGCCAATGCGCAAATCAGCTTCAGGAAATTTGCAGGATGGCTGAAACAAAGTTGGACACAAAGGGCTATATCGATGTCGTTCAGGTCCTCATCAGCCTGGACCGATCGATCAGTAGCGTCGTCAATGTCGACCGAGGGACAAAATGATCATCGGCTGGGACCATTCCGGCGCACATGTCACGAGTGCCATCAGATATCTCCGCGCAACAATTACGCCGAAACAAGACCTCGGCAAAAACTGGACAAATTTTGAGCGCCACCCCGCCCCGAAACACCTGTCTGGCGATGAAAACCTTCTGAAAAAGCTCGCCTACGTCACACCACACAAAAATACGTATGCAATGGGTGTGACCTCATTCAAAGAGAATGAAATAAGTACAGCCACAGATGACAACGGCGATTTCAGGCAAAACTCTTTAATTCACGTCATCATTACCTCGATAGAGGGTGTTGCCTATATCGGCATCCCACCCCGCTATCGTCCGCCGACACTATGGGTTGCGCACACCCATCTGGGTCGGCTGGAGGCTCATTGCATTTTCTCTAAGGCTGTTCTTACTCCTGATGGTGGCATTCACAGCTTCAATCCCGACCCTCCCCTCAAAGGGAGCCGCAATCTGTGGCATGGCCTCGCATACAAAATTAATCAGGCTCTCGGTTGGGAACCAAGCGTCCCGAAACCCAAAACGCCAATTCAAGATTTAATCAGTAAACGCCGCCAAGCGAACGAGGCATTTTTTCAGAAAATCGCACCTGAATACCGAGGAACTTCAAAATTTGAGGATGATTATGAATTTGAGCCCCTTAGAAACATCATTAATGAATCATATCAAGAATCTGGAATCACGAATCACAACCCTGGAGGACACTTTGCTTCAACGCTTGGATATTTTGTCGAGCGATGTGACGCATTTAACGAATATCTACGAGGAACTTATTTCGACGCTGAACGAGGAAGGCGACTAATTTCAAGTCGCTCGCCACGCCAGGACGATCAATATGCTCAACCAGACTTCTAGCGAGCAGTCCTATGTCAGGATTAAGCACGAAGCAGGCCAGGGCGTTAGCCGCCAAATTCGTGACAATGCAGGAGCAGCAGCGAGCACGGGGACAACGTCATCGGGACAAGATGGCGCAAGACGGCTATCGCAGATTGGTGATGTGGGTTCCCGGCGATGTTTTCGATGAGGCCAAGGCTGCCGTCAAAGCCATCGCCCAGAATTCACCGGTCCTGCCAATCTACACGGCCACCAAGACCAATAGGTCCTTCTCTTCCACCACTCCACCAATCGCGCCTGCGCATGATGTAGAGGAACTTCGAGCGGCGATCGACCAGATCGTCATCGCCCTCGGGCCAATTCGCGTTGACATTTTGACAACCACCACCGCGCGAAAATTCGGCCTCAACAAGGCAGGACAAGCTTTTAAGAGATCCATTACCCCATTGATTGACCACTATCCGTCCACGAGAGAAGGCGAGCACACCTTCATCTGGCCCATCGGCAGTGACATCTCGGCACTTCATGCCTTCAGGGATGCTGCAGGGGAGGACGCCCCACGCAGCGCCGACGAAATTGCCGTCCAAGAGTTGGCGTCACTTGCTTTTGAATTCCTGGCCGAGGGCACTTCCGATGAGGCGGTCATACGCGGCATGGCCACTCGGCTCGGGCTGCAAAAGATTAAGCATGGGACACGTTCAAAATTGGAGAAGGCCCTTCAGATGGCGACTGCCGGGCAGCGCGGCCGCATCATCGATCCGGAATTATAAAAGTCCAGACCGGGACATCACTTCTCCTCTTTGATCCGCTCCATCTCAGCCTTGAGCCCCAGATCAATCAGGTAGCGGATGGCCACCGCATCCTTTTTGATGCGCCGCGCGAATTGGAAATCCTCAATCTGCTGCCAAGTGCTCGCAGGCAGGGAGACGGTCTTCCTGATTATGGCCTCGGCTTCGTCGCTCATCATCCCTCTATACCAAATAACGCACCAAAAGTGCAATGGTGCATTTTCGCCATTGCGGCACCCTCTTCGTGGTGCTATGGTGCATTTCATCAACGCACCAAACGGCTGAGCCAGGCGCTACCAACACCTAGCTCAGCCTAACGAGACCCACAATGGAGTGACCCATTATGTCTATCGCTACCCCGTACAATATCAGCACCACTGGCGACCTGCCCAGCCTGTCGTCGATTCTTTCCGATCCGCACCGGGCCCTTCCCCGCCTGATTCATGCCCAGATCAGCGGGCTGCCTCGCGCCCACCAAGACAGCGCCATGCTGGCCGAGGCCATCGCTGATGGATATATCGCGGTCGATACCGTCGTCCTCCCCTGGCGCCCGATGCTGACGGAGACTCTGCTGGACGAAATCTTGGCCGATGAACCCGGCTGCAACGAATCCGAGGACCACCGCGTCCTGAAGGTTCATGCACGTCTCCTTGCCGTTGCCAATGATCCCCGTGGTCAGCTCGAGCCCGAGGCCGCAGCTACGTCCGGCCGTTATCCCCTGCGGGCTGACCTGATTGTCTGGCATGCAAATGGCGTATCCGAGTCTTACGAGTGTGGTGCCACGGACGGCAGGTCGATCATTGAGCAGTTGCAGGACGGACAGGTCCGCGTGACCATTTTGCCCTTCGCCGGGCTGAGCATGCCGTTCATCCACGGGTACGGGTTCCGAATGGCTGCGAATCCTTCCCCCCGGGAATTGACAACAGAGGACGGTATGCAGGCATGGGCACAAATCCTTGCGGCACGTCCCACCTCGTTCCCGTCCCTTCCCTCGATGCTGTTTTGATCGGAGGTCACCATGAATTCATTCAACACGACCCCGATCACCGTTGCCGCCATCAGCACCGTCCAGGAAATGCTGGCTCTCAATGCGGCAGGCATGTCCTGGCTTTTGGGTACAAGCTCGGCGAAATGGAGTTCAATTCAGCGCAATATTCGCCTCTCACCCGATCGCCTTGCCGATCCATGCCACGCCCTGATTTTGCGCTGGATGTTTCGTCATCCCACGGCGTCCCCCAGTCTTCATGCCCCTGCGGCGGGAGAGTTTTTGGGGAGGCTTCGCAACGCTGTCGGTCATGTAACAGCAAAAGCCTTCGCCTTGTCATTGGGCTGGGATGGCTCAGCAGGCCACCGCTGGCTTCGCGGCGCGCCGATTGGTCCGGCTGGCCGACAGGCTCTATGCCTGATCAACGCCCCCAACCCGGAAAAATTGGCGGGCAACTGGTCGGAATGGCGGGCTAACGCACGCCAAGAAGCGGCATTGCGCAATATCAACCTCAACAAGGCGCTGGGCTGGACAGCAGCCCGCAATCGTCACGAGGAAGATCCCGAGTGACCGCCCAAACACTCCCCACTATCAACTGACGCTTCGGCATCTGCCAGAGCGTCACCAAAGAATCCTGCGCGACCTTTGGAGGACGTCATGAAAAAGCCCCGTCTCCCGACGCCGACGCCGAGCCTCGACAAGTTCGGCGAACACTACGACCAAATCGACCTTGGTGGCCCTGCCCCCGCAGACAATCCGCCGCGCCCACGCGATCCCGGCGACTTGGCAGCGATCTCCATGCTCGAGGCCGCGTTTGCCGCACACCCGGAAGTCCGGGATCTGGCGGGACAAGGCAGTGCTGCCATTATCGTCGCAGTCCCTCCCCTTTGGGCCAAGCCAGTCCAAAGGGCCTGGGCGTTCCTTATGATGCGAGACGGCCAAATCGCGGAAAATGGCGATACCTTCACTTCATTGCGGTGGCGTGATCCCGCTGAGCAGCTCCATATTGCATTCGTTCGGGAGGACGCGGCAGATGCAAGAAAGACGGCGGATGGAGCCGCCGTTGTTGCCCTTGCCCTCGGCCATGGGGGCACCGCTGTCGGCTTTGCCCCTGATCCTGAGACAAGTCTTCCAGCCGCCCTTCTGGCTGCTGCGGATGCGACAATCACACTGAAGCCAATCGATAGCCAGCAACTGGCCGAAGTGATTGAGGAGATCAGCGGGAACGCTCCCACCGAGGTTATCGCGGATACAATCGCTGCCAAGATTTCTCCAGATGATCTCAGGCTGGCGGTGCGAGCTGGCCAGGACGCCAACAGCGCGATCCGCCGTCTCGTCGCCATGATCGCCAAGCGGCAAATCATTCCCGATATCACACTTGCCGACCTGGGCGGGATGGAAGAGGCCGTGACCTGGGGATTCTCCTTGGCCAACGACCTCGCCGAGTATCGCGACGGCATTTTGTCTTGGTCCGAGGTGGATCGTGGGGTGTTGCTGTCTGGCCCGCCTGGGTGCGGCAAGACGACCTTTGCCAGAGCTCTCGCCGGCAGTTGCGGAACGCCGCTGATTGCCTCCAGTCTCGGCGAGTGGCAAGCCGCAGGCCACCTTGGAGATCTCCTTAAGGCTATGCGTCGTACGTTTGAACAGGCTCGTGCAGCAGCCCCGGCGATCCTTCTCGTGGATGAAATCGATGGCTTTGGCGATCGGGCAAATCTCAGTTCCGGTCACAAGGATTATTCGGTGCAGGTCATCAATGGATTCCTTGAACTCCTCGATGGCGTGGTGGCACGGGAGGGCATCGTGGTGGTTGGCGCAACAAATCACCCCAGTCGCCTTGACCCAGCAATCACCCGTTCGGGAAGGTTGGATCGTCACATTACGATCGGGCTACCAGACGAGGGTGGCCTGACCAAAATCTTGCGCCATCACCTTGGCGATGATCTTCCCGGCGAAGACTTGTCTGCCGCCGCCAAACTGGCCCTCGGCGGTACAGGGGCAGACGCGGCCCGCTGGGTCCGAGGCGCAAAACGTCGTGGTCGACAAGGAGCCCGCTCCATGTGCATGGAGGACCTTATCGCTGAAATCCGCGGTAATGCCCCTGAGGTGTGCCCCTCAATCCTTCGCCGTTGTGCGATCCACGAGGCCGGTCACGCCATTGCCATTGCCGTCCTCCATCCCGCGACATTGCGCCATGTCAGCATCAGACAGACTTGGACCACGGGAGGCGGCGTGATCAGCCAGCGGCCACTCCATGACCTAGCCACATCGTCAGATATCGATGAACTGCTTATGATCCTGATGGCAGGCCGGGCCTCAGAGGAAATTGTTCTCGGCTCGGCTTCAAGCGGCGCTGGCGGGGGCGTCGAAAGTGATCTCGCTAAGGCCACGATGTTGGCCACATCGGCGATTACGGCCTTGGGATTGGGTAGGGCAACGACGCCGATCTGGTCAGGCATGCCGTCACCCGACACAATCGACATCCTTCTCTCGCGTCGGCCGGATATCGGCCGCCAGGTCGAAGCGCGTCTTGACAGGGCCTATGGCGCAGCCAAGACTCTGATCACTGGCCACTCAGGTTCACTGTCCCGGATCGTCGATAGGTTGATCGAGGTTGAGACGTTGAGTGGGGATGAAGTACTGGCCCTGCTGTTGCCTGAATCGCCAGCACCAGAGCAGGAAGCTTGCTGATGGGCGTCATGGCCCGAATTTCATGATCGTCGCCATGATGCGTCAAAAGACGACAGGGAGCGGCAGAACGGCGCCTCTGGGCGCCATTTCAAACGGACACGGTACGGACACAGATTTTCACGGACACGGGGCCGAGAATCAAAAAGCCCGCAACCTATTGAGATTGCGGGCTAATTTGGTTGCGGGGGCAGGATTTGAACCTGCGACCTTCAGGTTATGAGCCTGACGAGCTACCGGGCTGCTCCACCCCGCGGTAAGGCGTTGGCCGTGATAAGGCCTTAGAAAGGCGTACACCGGCCTTATGAGGGCCGGTGTTTGTCGATCGTGTTAGGTTTTTCTTTTTTCGTTTCCTTTGAAGACCAGGCAGCGTCCTACTCTCCCGTGCCTTAAGACACAGTACCATCGGCGCAGAGGGGTTTCACGTCCGAGTTCGGGATGGGATCGGGTGGGGGGCCCTCGCTATGACCACCTGGTCGTCGAAGGAAACGAAGAAGAATTTCTGATCTGGATTAGTACCTTCGTGCACATATGCGAGTGTTTCTTGTGTCGGGCTTGCCGCTACGCATGGGCGATCAAGCCGATCGAGCGATTAGTACAGCTTAGCTTCACGTGTTACCACGCTTCCACATGCTGCCTATCAACGTGGTGGTCTTCCACGGCTCTGATAGGGAAACCTGGTTTTGAGGGGAGCTTCCCGCTTAGATGCATTCAGCGGTTATCTCGTCCATACATGGCTACCCGGCGATGCCGCTGGCGCGACAACCGGTACACTAGAGGTATGTCCATCCCGGTCCTCTCGTACTAGGGACAGGTCCTCTCAAGTTTCCAACACCCATGGTAGATAGGGACCGAACTGTCTCACGACGTTCTAAACCCAGCTCACGTACCACTTTAATCGGCGAACAGCCGAACCCTTGGGACCTGCTCCAGCCCCAGGATGTGATGAGCCGACATCGAGGTGCCAAACCTCCCCGTCGATGTGGACTCTTGGGGGAGATCAGCCTGTTATCCCCGGCGTACCTTTTATCCGTTGAGCGATGGCCCTTCCACGCGGGACCACCGGATCACTATGACCGACTTTCGTCTCTGCTCGACTTGTTTGTCTCGCAGTCAGGCGGGCTTATGCCATTGCACTCGACAGCTGATTTCCGACCAGCCTGAGCCCACCATCGCGCGCCTCCGTTACTCTTTGGGAGGCGACCGCCCCAGTCAAACTACCCGCCATGCAGGGTCCCGGCCCCGGGTTCACGGGGCGCGGTTAGATACCAGGAAGCAGAAGGGTGGTATTTCAAGGTTGCCTCCACACCAGCTGGCGCCGGTGCTTCATAGGCTCCCACCTATCCTACACATCCACATCCTAGTACCACTGCAAAGCTGTAGTAAAGGTGCACGGGGTCTTTCCGTCTAGCCACGGGTACTCCGCATCTTCACGGAGAATTCAATTTCGCTGAGTCGATGTTGGAGACAGCGGGGAAGTCGTTACGCCATTCGTGCAGGTCGGAACTTACCCGACAAGGAATTTCGCTACCTTAGGACCGTTATAGTTACGGCCGCCGTTTACCGGGGCTTCAATTCAGAGCTTGCACCCCTCCTTTTAACCTTCCGGCACCGGGCAGGCGTCAGACCCTATACGTCGTCTTTCGACTTCGCAGAGCCCTGTGTTTTTAGTAAACAGTCGCCACCCCCTGGTCTGTGCCACCCCCCTCTGCTTGCGCAAAGAGAGGTACCCCTTATCCCGAAGTTACGGGGTCAATTTGCCTAGTTCCTTCAACATCGTTCTCTCAAGCGCCTTGGTATACTCTACCAGTCCACCTGTGTCGGTTTAGGGTACGGTCTATACGCTGGAGTTATTTCCTGGACCCCCTTCACCGCACCTCCAATCCGATAAGGAGATACGATACACGGGGGTCGTCACTTCCAGCAGGCCCACGAATATTAACGTGGTTCCCATCGACTACGGCTTTCGCCCTCGCCTTAGGGGCCGGCTTACCCTGCGCGGATTAGCCTTGCGCAGGAACCCTTGGACTTTCGGCGACAGTGTTTCTCACACTGTTTGTCGCTACTCATGTCAGCATTCTCACTTCCGATACCTCCAGCGCCTCTCACGATGACGCCTTCGCAGGCTTACGGAACGCTCCGCTACCGCGTGCACATAGTGCACACCCGCAGCTTCGGTGCATGGTTTGAGCCCCGGTACATTTTCGGCGCGAGACAGCTATTAGACCAGTGAGCTATTACGCTTTCTTTAAAGGATGGCTGCTTCTAAGCCAACCTCCTGGTTGTTTTGGCCGTCTTACATCCTTTCCCACTTAACCATGACTTGGGGACCTTAGCTGGCGGTCTGGGCTGTTTCCCTTTTGACGATGGACCTTAGCACCCACCGTCTGTCTCCCGGATATTACTCTACGGTATTCGGAGTTTGGTTAGGTTTGGTAGGTCTTTGGGACCCCCTAGCCCATCCAGTGCTCTACC